>NZ_JBEXJT010000065.1:0-37967 GCF_040609255.1 Kitasatospora sp. NPDC004723
CCCCTCTTTCCCTCCCCGACGCACTTCGTATCTGCTGCGCCCGGTGTTGGCTGACGCTTCGCGCCGCCGGGGGCCCGGCTACGCCGGGCGGGATCGGGCTGCGCCCGATCGATGGGGGTTGGGGTGGGGTGCTTGGGGGGTTGGTGGTGGGTTAACTCCGCGCTTCGCTGCGGAGTTTGGGTGGGTGTGAGGGTGGGGCCTGCGGCCCTTGGTGGGTGACGGTGGGGGGCCGGGCGGGCTTCGCCCGGCGCGGGGGTGCGGGAGGGGTGGTGACAGGTGGATGGTTCGGGCGCGGTGGGTGGGGTGATGAGGGGTGGTCAGATGGTGGGGTCACTCGTTGGGGTGGCGCGGGGGCGGGCTTCGCCCGTTCTTGTGCATCAAAGACAGAAGCCCGCTAGGCTCTGGAGCTGTGGCAGGGTTCCGGGGAGCCGAATAAAGGCCCGGGTAATTCGGTTCGGCATGTCGAATCATTGCGATTGATCGCGCGGTAGGGAATGGTGCCCCTGGCTCCTGTCAGCCTATTTTTGTGCGGCAGGAAACGAAGGGAGAGCGGAATGATAAGGCGGGGGATCGGCGAACGTGAATTCCGTGGGGCCACCCACCGGCCACCGGCTGCGGGCGATGGAGGAGCAGGGCCGGCTCCTGGGCGACGGTGGCCAGCCGGTGTGCGGATCCGGCGGGGGCGGGGTCCGGAGGAGCCCCTGCCGGGGCTTCCGCGCGGCTGGAAGCCCCGCACGCCGGACGGAAGGGCAGTCCAGCCGCCGTTCGGCCAGGCGCAGCGAAGCGGGCGCGGCGACTGCCGGATCGGCCGCAGGCCGATGCCCCACCCTCGCAGCGGCTACCGGCCGCTGGCGGTGTTCGCGCAGGTGGGCGGGTTGGTGGCTGGCCTCGCGCGCACGCGCGTCTTACTGATAAGAGGGCGGCGGGCCGATTGGGCCTTTGACCTGCGGTTTTATCGGAGGCTATGTGTTGGTTCTGACACATTGACCTGCGGGTTCGTGCTCGGTCCGACACAGGCGGTCTGATTTTGACCCCGAAAAGAGGGACAAATTGGGATTGCCCTGCTCAGGGGCCGTTCCGGGAGGTGGGCGTGTCGAACCTTGTGTTGCCCCCGACACAAGGGGGCCACGCCGACGGGGACAAAGGTCCCCGTTTTCGGTGACAATTTCGGCTAGGGTGCCGAGCGGCGGAAACGAGACCAAGGAAGCGGAGCGCAGCGTGCCCCAGGCAAGGCGCGGCAAGGCCGGTACCCCCGAGCCGCCGCCGACGACGTCCTTGGCGGACAGCTTCGCCAAGGCGATGGAGCAGCGGCCTCCCAAGCCTGGCCGGCCTGTCCAGGCCGCGCGGGTCGACTGGGTCTACCGGGCCCCGCACCAGGTCTATGGCCGCGAGGGCTACAGCCAGGTCAGCAACGAGTTCATGTCCGAGGTCCTCGCGGTGCTGATCGCCCGGCACGGCATGTCGCCGGCGCAGTCGGCCGTGTTGGTGTTCTGCATGGGCCGCCAGCGAAAGGGACGGCTCAAGGTCACCCACGCGGCCGTCGCCAAGCATCTGGGGATCGAGCGGGCGAACGTCACCCGGGCCCTGGGCAGGCTGGAGGGCTGGCACATGCTCAAGCGCCGGCCGAACTCCGTGATCCTGGTGAACCCGCTGATCTGCTTCATGGGCAACGGGGACCTCCAGGAGGAGACGCTCGCGCAGCTGCGCGCCGACGCTTCCACCGCCCTGCGTGAGCACTTCCCGCAGATGCGGGACGATGAGGTGAGGACGGCGGCCGAGAAGGAGTTCCCGAGCTTCGTGCCGCCGCCGCTCCCGCTGCCGCGCGGCCGGCAGCTGGCGTTCGGCGAGGACAACGACGATCCGGCGGTGGAGGGACAGGCATGCTGATTCAGTCGCACCTCGCTATGGCGCAGCTGTACCGTCTGGGGCTCTCCAAGGCCTCCTACGACGTTCTGAGCGCGATGATGGACGTCCAGCACTCCGGGGGCGAGGTGAACGCCTCACAGGCCGAGCTGGCGGCCGCGGTGGGGCTGAGCAAGAACCGGACGTCCATCGCGGTGAACCAGCTCGTGGAGCGGCACATCGTGCTGCGTCCCGAAGGCCGCTACCGCAGCTACAACATCCACCCGCTGTTCGCCGGCTACACCACCGTCGAGGAGCTCGAGACGGGTATCACCACCGCCCTGAAGGCCATTCAGGCCGGGACGCTGCCCGAGCCCTCCGCCCCCGCCGCGCCGGCCCGCGCACGGCACCTGTCCGCCGTGCCTTCCCGGCAAACCGCGTAGACCCGTCCGAAGGCACGCCCTGGGGCTGAGTACGACAGCCTGGGAGAGGACTTCCGCCGTCAGAGTCGCCGGCCGCCGCGCGCGGCCAGGCGCTGCGCGATCCAGTCCGGCAGCCGCGCCAGCGGGAGGTCGCGTTCGACGACGTACCGGATGCCGTCGACGGTGGAGCCCGGGCCGATGAGGTAGCCGCCGCCGCTTCGGCCCGGGCCGCGGACGTCGATGCCCGGCCCGAGCGCGGTCCGCCCGCCGGAGACCGAAGCGAAGGCGCAGCCGGGCGGGACGCGGAAGTACAGGTGCGCCCCGCCCGAGGGGCTGGTGACGGTCAGGGTGTCGGGCCAGGGTTCGCCCAGGTCGGCGGCCAGGGCGGCGAGGACGTCGCGTCCGGCGCCCTCGACGTCCAGGTCCAGGCCGAGCACGGAGCTGGCCCGGCAGCCGACACCGATGTTGTCTCCCTCGCGCCACCGCCGGCGGACCTCGTCCGGGTCGGTCCAGCACCGCGTGCTCCAGGCGCCGGTGGCGGGGCGGCGGCCGCCGGGCGGCAGGGCGAACACCGCCAGGCCCCGCCCGGCAAGGTCGACGGCCGCGTGCGTGGTCGGTGGCGCCGCGGGCTCAGCAGACACAGTGGTACTCGTGGCCGGCTCCGCAGTCGCAGCAGTGGTAGCGGCCCTCGTCGAGGGGATACCCGCAGTCACAGGCGTCCGGGTCGTCCCAGTCCTCCTCCACCGTGGCGCCCAGGGCCCGGTCCTGTCCGGCGAGGCGGGCGAGGGCGTCCTTGTAGGTCGTGATGCCCGGAGTGTTCGCGAGCAGGCTGCACAGCGCCGCGCGTTCGTACTCGTTCGGGTGGTCGAGCAGCGCGATGGCGTCGGCGTGCTTGACGCCGTAGGCGGTCTTCAGCTCGGTGAGCCGGATCTTGCGGGTGTGGTTGATCGGCATGGCGCGGGCCCCTCCCAGGGCTGCGGCGGTCCCGTGACCCGCCGCGCAGGAAGGCGGCAGGAGAACACAAGCTGGGGCGGAGCAGGCTCGGCGCGTGGCACCTTCGGCCGCGTCCGGTCACGGGCCGGACGGTCACCGGGCCTGGCGAGCCGGGCCCACGGTCACCGACCGCACGGACACCGTAGCGGACAGCGCCGACAGGCGGTGAGCCGCCGCTGCGGGTCCGGCATGATGATGCTGCCCGGCAGGAAGCAGACCCCGGTCCGTGCCACGCCCACCGGGCTCGCGCGGTCGGCCCTGCCACCTCGGGGCCGCGCACATCGTTCCCCTCCTGGGGAATACCGCAGGTCGGACGGACGGGAGTGGAGCATGGAGCAGCCGGCGAGCCGCGAGGGCCCGCAGAAGCGCAACTACCAGGTCGTGGCGCACCGCGTGAACGACGCGCACCCCGGGGCGGCGAAGCTCACCACCTACGCCTTCGCCGGCTCGGTGGAGGAAGCACTTCGGCTGACGCGCCAGAAGTACGAGCGGGGTGAGCGGAGCCTGTACGGGGTGGGGCTGTACCGGATCGTGCGGGTGGAGGAGCTGGCCGACGACTTCACCGCTCTCGCCGACCCGGCCAATCCGGCCGGAGTCCCGCAGTGACCGACGCCACCGCCTACGGGCAGGCGCAGCAGCGCAGCGCCCGGGTGCCGAGCCGGTGCTCGGTGCCGTGGGGCGTGTGCCCGGAGCACGGGGCCACCCTGGCCTCCAGCGCCGGGCGGACCTGGTGCATGGACCCGTCGTGCCTCAAGGCCTGGCCCTACGACCGGATGGGCGCCGCCTGCCTGGAGCCGGCCACCCACACCGTCCAGGCCAGCGACGGCGGCCGGTACATCGTCTGCGACGGCCACGCCCGCGCGGCCCGCATCCACGTCGTCGGCGGCCACGTCGACCCCGGCCTCCCGAACGCCTCCTGACGCCCTGCAAGGCCGCTGACGGCCCTGCGCGGCGAGCGGCGCCCCACGGCCCGGTTCAAGCCGCCCGAGGCCCCGTGGAGGGCCCTGGAGGCCCTCGCCGAGCCTGGCTCCGCTCTCTCCGCAGGAACAGCGCGAGGCGCCGGCCACCCTGAGGGTGGCCGGCGCCTCGGGGCTTGTCAGAGCTGGCTTCGCCGAACGGCGGGCCGGGCGGGCGGGACCTGCTCGGTTCCGCGCAGGGCGAGGGCCGCGGTGCGGGTGCGCTCCAGCCAGTCCATGACCTGGCGCAGCGTGGCGGGGTCGAGGTGGCGGGTGAGGTCGCGGACGGCCTGGTGGTCGTCGTCGGTCAGTGCGTTGAGGCCGGCGCGGTCGAGGGCGGTGTAGAGGGGCTGGGCGGCCGTGCCGGCGAGGCGTCGGTGGGCGGCGTCGGTGGTCTGGCGGGCCTGGAGGGCGGCCTCGCGGGCGCGGTCCGCGATGTCACGGCGGTGGTGCTCGGCGCGCAGCACCTGCTGAAGAGCGGTGTCGTGGTCCGGGTCGTAGCGCTCAGCGCCGGCGTGGGCGGTGTGGTCGTGGACGCGCTGCCACTCGGCCAGGGCGTCAGCCGCAGTGGCGAACGCGCTCTCGTTTCCGGCGTCGGCGTACCGGTCGGCGGCGCGCTCGTCCTCCCGGGCCCGGTGCAGGGCCTGCTGGATGGTCTCCAGGGTCATTCCGGCCGCCCGACGGCGGACCCGGCGGCGGACGTCGCCGAGCAGCCCGTGCTCCTGGCCGTCCTCCTCGTGCTCGTCGTGGTCGTTCACGGCAGGGTGCTGGGCGAGGGCGGCGTGCAGGGTCGAGCCGGCCTGCCAGACCTCGGCGTGCACGACGGGTGCCGGTTGGCCGTCCGGCCCCGGGCCGAGGACGATCCGGCCGTCCACCAGGGCCACCCAGCCGTCCAAGCCGTCGACGTCGCGCTCGGTCCAGCCGCGGGCCAGGCCGGCACCCTGGTGGAGGGTGCGGATGCCGTCGTCGCCGGACCAGCGCAGCCAGATCGCGCCGCGCACCAGCGGCGAGTCCAGCAACGGGCGGCCCAGGTCCCGGTCCGCGGGCGCGGGCCGGCTCCGGGAGGCGGACAGCTCCAACCGCCCGGGTGCGGCGGGGTCGGGGCCGGTGGTGTTCGAGACCGGCTTCACGGAGTCCGGCATGGTGGTGCCTCCCCTTCTCTGGTCTGAGCGGTTCAACGGCGGCCGCCACCGGGCGGTGACGGCCGTGCGGGCGGGCAGCGTCTACAGTTCCCGGGGCGGGGTCGCAGGCGAGGTGACGGACGGACCGGGGCGCCCGCCCTCGGTGCCGTCGCCGTTGGCGCCGAACAGGTCTTCCACCGTGTCCAGGTCGAGGCCGGTGGCGATGTCGGTCAGATACTCGCGCTGCTCGGTGGTGAGGCCGAGTTCGGGATCGTCGGCCAGCCGAACGAGCGCCGCGGCCACCAGCCCGGGCGCGGCGGTGGCGAGGGCGTTGTGGAGCGCCTCCTGGCGGGCCTCGCGGGTGCAGACGTCCTGGTAGTGGAGGGCGATCTCGAAGGCGTCGCCGGCCCGTTCGGCCAGGGCGTCGTAGGCGAGATGGTCGAGCGGGTCGGCGCGGCGGTCGCCGAGCATCGGCAGGAAGCGGGTCATGAGGGCTGTTCCCTTCCGGCGGGGCGGCCCGTTGCGCCGGCCGCGTTGCAGTAGGTGGGGTGCTACTGGTCGGTGGTGCAGTCGTGGTCGGCCTCGACGTGGGCGCCGTCCGCGAAGTCGGTGTCGAGCGCCCAGCCGCACTCCCCGCACTCGGCCCGGCCCTCCCAGCCGATCTGGCCTCCAGCGCCTTCGTCGCAGTCGTGGTCGGCGTCCACGATGGTGCCGTCCTCGAACCAGGCCTCGCCCGTGCTGCCGCAGTCGCCGCAGTACCAGTCCGCGCACCAGTTCACGGTCGGCCGCTTGTACGTGTGCTGCCGGGTGGTCACTGACTCTCCTTCGGGGTTGATGCCGCTACCGGGTGGCCATCGGCGGCTGGCCGCCGGCGATGCGGCAGGCGTTGCGGTCGATGTGGAAGCGCGGCCCTGCGTCGCGGTCCTGGCCCGGCTCCGGGATGGGGCCGAACCAGGTGATGCCCTCCCCGGTGATCCGGTCGCCGCAGTGGGCGCAGCGCCACCGCGCCGGCGTCAGCGCCCACGCCGCCTCGAGGTCCGCCAGCTCCTGGTCGGCGTCACCGCGGCCGCGGCCGTTCTGGTGGTCGTCGGTCGTCATCAGGCCTTGTCCCATCCTCGGAATTTCTGGTGGATTTCGTGGTCGAATGCTTCTGGTAAATGGGGCGTGGGCCCGGTCTCGGGGTGCCGGGGATGCGGTTCGGAATTTCGTCCTGCTCGGCCGGCGGGCACGGATTCCCTGGATTCTCGCCTGCCGTGGCCGTGTCGGGCCGGTCGCGGCGGGCCGGTGGCCGCGATGCTCCCGGTGCGGGGCGCGGCCACCGGCCGGTGATCACCTTGCGCGAACCCGCCTGCTGAGTAGGCAAGTTGGCTGGTGGTGCTGCTCGGCTAGTTGAGGTCGAAGTCGTTGGGGTCGAACTCGAAGTCGTCGGGTCCGAATCCGCCGTAGCCAGCGCCGCCGTTGAAGTAGTCGGCGAGGGCCTGACCGATGACCTGCCGCACCTCGTTCTCGTCCTCGGCGACGGCCAGGGCGGCGGCCTGCTCGCCCGTCAGGTTCAGGTGGATGTCGCGGGCCCGGACGGCGTCCGAGCCGCGGATCTCGAAACTGACGGCGCGGCCGACCCGGGCGCCGATCCCGGAGATCGTGCCGCGCTGGGCGAGCTGCTTGGCCTTGCGCTCCCGGCCGCGCTCGGTGGTCTGCACCTCGACGGCCTCGCGCTTCAGCTGGTCGACGTTCTGCTGCTTGGTGGGGTGGCGGGTGCCGTCGATCCAGCGCAGCACGGTGCGCGGCGCGACGCCGTAGGCGGCGGCCATCGCCTTGGTGTTCCCGCCGTACTTGCGCTCGCGCACCTGGCCGGCCTGCGTGGTGGACTGCACCGGCGCCTTCCGGGAGGGGAACAGCGCCTCGCGCACCCGGCCGAACAATCCGCCCGCCATCAGTTCCCGCCTTCCTCATCGTCGCCGCCGGTGCCGGCGGCCCCGTCACCGGCACCGGTCTGCTCGGGGCCGATCGCCCTGCCGTCGGTGGTGTAGTGGTGGACCAGCTTGGAGGGGTGCTCCCGGCGCTCCATCGCCTCGACCACGACCCCCAGCGGAATCGAGGCCTCGTGCTTGTGGCTGCCCGGAGCGATGCCCAGGCGCAGCGCCCCGGGAACCGGGGTGCCGTCGTCCTTGACCGGGAGCAGCTCCAGCGGTGAGGGGGCGTCGGCGGCGTAGAGGTAGGAGTCGACGTTGACCGCGACGGGGGCTCGGCCGGTGAGCTGGAGGGTCTTGCGCAGGCGGCGGTGGGCGGCGATGCGGGCGGCGGCGATGATGTGGAAGCGGATCTCGGGGCGGTATGACCAGGAGGCGGCGACCTTCTCCAGCCACGCCTGGTCGTCGAGGTGGCGGGCGGAGTCGGCCCACTTTCCGATGCCGCCCTTGTAGATGTTCTTGTAGAGCCCGGCGAGGACCAGGGCGTCCGCGCGGACCTCGTCCTGGCCGACGTCCTTGTGGACGGCGTAGGCGGCGAGGAACTCCTCAGGGGCCTGGCCGTCGGTCAGGCCGAGGTCGGCGTAGGCGCGCTTGTAGCCGCCCCGCACGTGGCCGGTCCACTCCTTGAGCAGCGGGACGGTGTGGGTGGACAGGTACGCCTGGGTGATGGTCGCCGGGTCGAAGCCGTAGGTGGTGGCCATGTAGGCGACGGTGGGGGTGGCGTACCAGCCGGGCCCGGTCGGCGGGCAGCCGTGGAAGGTCGCCGGGTGGGGCAGCAGCTCGTCGACCGCCGTGGTGGTGAAGTCGCACCACCACAGGCCGGCGGTCTTGCCGCCGTTCCAGTCCGGGTTCTGCACGTGCTCCAGCGGGCCGGCGGGCAGGCGCAGGGAGTCGGTGACCGAGAGGTAGGAGGCGCAGACGTCGACCGCGACTACCCACGGGCGCACGGACTCCTCGGCGGTGAGTTCGCGGGCCCACCACTTGTAGTCCTCCTCCTCGCACACCGCCTCGCCGCGCGACAGCAGCTCGCGGGTGAGCGGGTGCCGGGCCCCGGCCGCGGGCGCAACGCACAGGTCCCCCGCCGGGAGCGCGCCCTCGCGCAGGTGCGAGGACCACTCCCCCGTCGCCGGGTCCTTCACCCACTCCACGCGCGGGCGCACCGCCTCCAGCAGGGCCATCCCGGTGGTGGCGGTGGTCGCGCCGGGGGCGACGCCGAGGTCGGTGGTGAAGGCCCGGAAGCGGCGGGCGAACGTCGCCCCGTCGACGGTACCGTCGGGGGCGGTGGCCAGCGGCAGGGCGAGGGCGCTGGTGGCCTGCTGGCGGGCGTCGCCCTGCCCGAGCCACGGCGCGACGACGACCCGCACCGACGTCTTCTGCCCGCCGGCCGAACCCGCGCGGCGGAAGGCGTGGAAGGTCGGCCCGACCTGCTCGGAGACCTCCATCCCGACCGCGGCGGCGGCCTTCGCCAGCTTCGTCTGCAGCGAGGCCAGAGCCTTCTCCGTCGTGGGCAGGGCAGCGGGCAGACCGAGCTGCTTGAGCGCGCCGGTGGTCAGGCAGACCGTGCCGTCACCGCCTCGCCCGGACGGGTGGGCCCGCTCGATCCGCAGCGGCAGCCCGGTCCCCAGCCACACGAACCAGTCGCCCAGCTTCACCCCGGCCGGGGCCGGGAAGCCCGGGATGTCCAGCGCCCAGCCGCCGTCCGGCGAGGCGTCCAGCGCGACCATCGGCCACCACCTCGCCGCCGCCGGAGCGGCGGGAGCGGCCGCACGCGCCGCAGCGGTGCGGGCCGGGGTCCGGGAGGCGGCCGGACGCCGCTCTCCCCTGGCCGCGGGAGCCGGGGACTCGGCGGGCGTCGGCCCGGGCGGCGCGGCGGTGACCGGGACGGGAGCAGCAGCGGGAGCCGGGGCGGCCGTGGTCTGGAGCGGGGCGGGGACCGGCTGCTCGGCCTGGACAGTCGGGGCAGCGGGCGCGGCGGCTTCCGGGGCCGGGGCAGCGGGCGCGGCGGCGGGGCGGCAGAAGCCGCCCAGGTGCATCGGGCGGCCCTGGGCGCGGTAGACGGACGGCTGGCCGCACTGCACGCAGGCCTCGGGCGGGCCCATCACCAGCGAGCCGTCCGGGTGCTGGTCCAGCATCACCTGTTGCGCTGCGGGGGAGGCCTGCTCAGGCGCGGCCGGAACCTGCACCGAGGCGGGCGCGGGGGTGGGCGCGGGGGCGGTCTGCTGCTCGGGTGCGGGGAAGCGCGCGGCCAGGCCGTCAAGGAGGCGGGCGTAGGCCGGGGCGATGTCCGGGCCCGGGACGGCGCTGCCGTCCTCCCAGCCCTGGACCAGGGCCGAGTTCACCCGCAGGGCAGCGGCGATCTGCGCCGGGGTGAGCCCGGCCGCCAGGCGCAGCCGCTTGCGCTCCGCCGGGACCGGCAGGCCGGTGCGCACGGCGGCGAGCAGCTCGTCGACGGAGTGGAACAGCTCGTCGGACATCAGGGTCGGTCTCCTCAGCGTCCGTTGGGTCGGGTCGGGTCGAGGCGGGGGTCGCCGAACAGGGCGTCGAAGACGTCCTCGGTGACGCAGGCGATCAGGCCCCGCTCGGCGTGGCGCACGGTGTAGCCGGCGCTGCGTCCGAGGCCGGCCACCGCGAGCGGGACCTGGCGGCGGTAGTAGAAGGTGAGCTCCCGGCCGGCGAACTCGGTCGGTTCGGTCGCCCGCTCCGCCGGGGTGAACGGCAGGGTGAACGACGGCAGGGCGGCTACGTCGTCCTCGGCGGCCAGGTGGAGGACGCTGTCGTCGGTGGTACGGAAGGCGACAGCCAGGTCCACGCCGCCGGCGCGGCGGTCTTTCGGCAGCCCGTGGCCCTCCAGGACCCGTCCCAGTTGCGAGGGCGCCATGGCGGCCGCGATGCCCAGGGCGCGCCGGTTGGAGTAGCTGTCGCTGGCGTCCGCGCGGGACATGGCCAGCTCCTTGACCACGTTCAGGTGCTGGGTGACCCGGCTGATGCAGGCCACCAGGGCGGTCAGGTCCTCGAAGGCGGAGGCCTGCGGCGGCTCCACCAGGCGCTCGCCGCGCAGCGCCGCGAGCAGCGCCCGGGCGAGGTCGTCGTGCACCTCGACCCGCTCGCCGCCGATGCTGATTCTCACGAGACAACCCCCAAACAGTAGGACATAACCAAATACTACGCCCGTCCACTCTTGGAGTCAAAGAGGAAAGGGCGCGCGGCACCGGCCGCGCGCCCCGGCCTCCCGGTCCTACTCGGTGCCAGCCTCCCGGTGGCCCGGGCACGACTGGCAGCAGCACCGGACCGCCGGCTGCCCTACGGCCGGTCGGTGGCGCAGCTTGCGGACGGCACCGACGGCATTGGCGAAGCCCGAGAGGGTGGAGCCCGCGTATTGGACGGCGTGGGCGAGCTGGGCGGCCTGCGGGCCGGACGGGTCGACGAGGGCCTCGGCGAGGAACTGCAGAACGGTCTGAACGGGCGTCATGGCGCCCCCCTTCGAGAGAGGTGTATGCCTTCACCCCTTCGAAGGGCTCAGAGTCCAACAGACAGGACCCGCGCGCAGAAACGTCTATGGCCTGGGGCGCAGCACCACGATCCACCACGGAATTTCGGAACCGATAATGCGCGGGGACACGCTCCGGCCCCGGCACCTCCGTGGTGGTGCCGGGGCCGGAGCGGGCACGTCCTGCTACGCGCCCACCATCGCCTCCAGGACGGCGCGCTGCTGCTCGGGGATCACCAGCCCCGCGTCCCGGACGGTGCGCAGCGTCTGCCCGCTCACGCAGAACCGGCACAGCCCGCCGATCGGCATCCCCGCGCCGAGGAACATGCCGATGGAGTGCGTGCTGTCGTAGACGGGGCGCAGGCAGCCGGGGCAGGCCATGACGTCCTCGGGTGTCCACTGCTCGGGCGGCAGTGTGGTGTCCAGGCTCGCGATGATGCTGTCCATCGCGGTGCCGGCCTCGGCCCACAGCGTCAGCGGTCGGTCGGCGCGGCGCAGGATCTCGGCGGGGCCTTCGGGGTCGGGGCCGGGCCGGGCGCTGACGAGTGAGCCGATGCCGGGCTGCTGGGGGTCGGGGAAGAACGCCAGCCATCGGTCGGTGCCGCCCAGGGCGTGCTGGGAGCCGGTTCGGAACGCCCCGGCGAGGTCGCGCAGGCCCTGGCCGCCGTCGTCGTTGCGCAGGCGAAGCTGCCATGCCTCGGTGCGGTCGCCCGCCTCGGCCGGGGACGAGGTGATCAGCAGTCCGTTCCCGGCGGGCCGGACGTCGAGGTGCATCAGGCCCTGGGTGCTGTGTACGGCGCTGCCGAACCACTCGGTCGGCTTCTGCGCCGTGGCACGCTGCCGACTCTCCCGGCTCGCCCTTGCCTTGCCGTCCTTGCGGGACTTGGACCCTGCCATGTCGTCCTCGAATCGCTCGTGGTGGGGCCGCTCTGTCGGGGTCGAACCGCCCACCCGGACAACGCCCTCGGGTGGCTCGGGACACGGCTGGGGGCGGCCGGGCTGTGTACGGGCCCGGCCGCCCCGGGGGCTTCACCGTGCGACGCCCGGCCCGTGGGGGGTGTTCGTGCCGGGCAGTGTGGAGCAGGCGCAGCCGCGCGCCCTGGTGGAGGCGCTCGGCGGGTTCAACGAGCGCGGCGGGCCGTGGGCACGATCGGGATCCGGCGGGGGGCCGTGCCCATGGACGCGGCCCGCATGTAGTCGCTGCGGGCGGCGGCCTGGCGGGCCTGGGCTGCGATGGCGGGCAGGTCCAGCGGAGCGGGCAGGGCGAGCTCGGCCCAGACGACCTTTCCGGTACCGGTCGGGGTGCTCCCCCACTCTTCGGCCAGCGCCTCGACCATCAGCAGGCCGCGGCCGGTGACGGCCTGGTCGTCGCCGAGGCCGGCCACGATCCGGGGCAGGGCGGCGCCCTGGTCCTCGACCTCGAATCGCACCCGGTCACCGGCCGCGGCCAGGCGCAGCAGTGCGGTCAGCCGGGCCGGGCCCGCGTGGCGGGCGGCGTTGGCGAGCAGTTCGGAGGCGACGGCCACCAGGTCGTCCAGCACGGTGCCGTCCAGGCCCCAGCCGGTGGCGACGGAGCGGACCACCTGGCGGGCGGGGCCGACACAGGCGACGCGCTGGTGCGGGTCGGACGCGGTCGCGGTCAGGGTCAGGCGGTACAGCGGCCCGTGCTGCGGCATCGGGGCTCCCGGGGGTGGTGGCGGCAGTTCGGGCGGGTGGGCCGCCGCCGGTTCGGGGGTGGCCGGCGGCGGCCGGTGGCCCGGGGCGCGGAACCGCCCCAGCAGCCCCGCGCCCCGGGCGCAGTTCCAGTTCACCGCCCGCAGCCGCTGCTGTGGGCCCACTCGACCGGACGTTTCACCGGCCATTTCGGCCCGGCGGTACACCCGGTGGTGCCAGGGTGTGAGGACTCGTCAGATCG
This sequence comes from Kitasatospora sp. NPDC004723, assembly GCF_040609255.1. Classification (NCBI taxonomy): domain Bacteria; kingdom Bacillati; phylum Actinomycetota; class Actinomycetes; order Kitasatosporales; family Streptomycetaceae; genus Kitasatospora; species Kitasatospora sp. NPDC004723. The sequence continues at coordinate 12,707 of NZ_JBEXJT010000065.1, forward strand.
AGGGGAGCGGACAGTGGGCGTCAGCGCGCTGGCCGGGTTGCGCAAGGCGGCCGGCTACACCCAGGAGACCTTCGTCGTCGCGTTCGCCGCGATGGCCGCGCAGCTCGGCGTCCAGGCGGCGGTGAGCGTGCGTCAGCTGCGCCGCTGGGAGGCGCCCGACCCGCCGCTGCCGCACCCGGGCCAGCAGGAGGTGTTGGAGGCGCTGCTCGGGGTGCCGCTGGAGGAGCTCGGCTTCCAGGTGCCCGCCGAGCGGCGCAGCACGCACTGGCTGGGCGGGCACCATGGTGGGGTGGAGCGCAGGCGGTTCGTGGTGGACGTCGGCGCCGTGCTCGGCGCGGCGGCGCTGCCCGCTGCCCGGCCGGGCCGGCGGGTCGGGGCGACGGACGTGGTGCGGCTGCGCGCCGAGGTGGCCGGGCTCTACGCCATCGACCACACCGCTGGCGGGCGGGCCGCCCGTACGGCCGCTCGCCGGGTGCTCGGCGAGCTGGAGCGGGCGCTGACCGGAGGCAGCTACCTGGAGCGGGTCGGCCGGGACCTGCACCTCCTGACCGGCACCGTCCACTCGCATCTGGGCTGGATGGAGTTCGACGCCGGACACCCGAGCCGGGCCCGCACCGCGTGCTCGGAGGCGCTCGCCGCCGCCCGCCTGGTCGGCGACCCGCTGCTGGAGATCCGCGCCCTGGACAGCCTCTCCCTCCTCGCGGTCGAGCAGAAACGCCCGTGGGAGGCGGTCGCCGCAGCCAGCGCGGCCGGCGCCCTCGCCCAGGCCCGCGGCGGCCCGAAGGTGAAGTCCGTGGTCGCGTTGCGCCAGGCCCGCGCGCTGTCCGCCTCCGGCGACCACCAGGCCGCCCGCCGCGCCCTGTCCCAGGCCCTCACCTGGCACGAGCGCTCCGAGACCGACACCGACGCCCCGCCCTGGACGGCGTTCGCCGGGCAGCGCGAGGTCGACTACGCCACCGCCGCCTGGCACACCGACACCGGCCGTCCCCAGCACGCGATCCCGTTCCTGCGCTCCGCCCTCGACCAGCTCGGCGACGGCTACACCCGCAACCGGGCGCTCTACCGGGCCCGCCTCGCCGAGGTGCTTCTCGCCGCCGGCCAGACCGAGGAGGCGATGACCGAGGCGGTCGCCGCCGCCACTGCCGCGCGCACCATGACCTCCACCCGCTGCACCACCCGGCTGCGCACCGTCGCCGCCGACGCCGCCCGGCTCGACGCCCGGGCCGCGCGCGAGGGCGTCGAGCAGCTGCGCGCCCTCGGCATCACCACCGCCAGGACAACGACCAGGAGCAGGAGGAGCCGGTGACCGAGCAGGCCGGGAAGAACGAGGTGCGGATCGCGGTGCTGGACGGCGCGGCGACCGCGGGGCTGGAGGACGGGCTGCGCGAGGTGTTCGCCGAGGCCTTCGCCGAACCGCCGTACGGCGAGGGCAGCCCGGCCGACGTCGACCGGGCCTTCCGCCGCTTCCGCTCCCAGACCAAGAAGGCCGGCTTCCTCGCTGCCGTCGCCTTCGCCCCTGGCGGCCAGGTCGTCGGGATGGCGTACGGCTACCCGCTCGCCGCGACCACCAGGTGGTGGGACACCCTCACCACCGCCGTTCCCGAAGACCTGCGCCACGAGGACGGGAAGCGCACCTTCGGGTTGTTCGAGCTGGCGGTCCGCCCCGCCTGGCGCCGCCGCCACGTCGCCACCCGGCTGCACACCGCCCTCGCCGACGCGCTCACCAATGAGCGGGTGATGCTGAACTCCCGCCCGGAGGCCGCCGCCGCACAGGCCGCCTACCGCGCCTGGGGCTACCGCTACGCCGGAACCGCGATCCCCTGGGAGGGAGCGGCGCCCCACCACGTCCTAGTCCTCGACCTCCCGGCCTGACCCCAGTGGCCCGGGGCGCGGCTGTCGGGGGGCTCGGGTAGGGTGCCGTCCAGCAAGCAAAAGGGCGCCCGGCCACCACATTTGGCCGGGCGCCCTTTCTTGCTGTGCTCAGCTGTCGGCCTTCTTCATCCGATCGAAGACCGCGTCGAACACCCTGCTGTCGCTCTCGTCCGCGAACGCCGCGAGCAGGTGTCCGAGGACCACCTGACGGTCAATGCGCCCGCGGTCGAGCCGGTTGGCGAGGGCCACAGCCCGGCGGTCGACGTCACGCTTGAGCTCGGCCGGCAGGGCTGCGGATGGCTTCGGCTTCGGGGGCTCGGCCGACTCGATCGCGCTGTTCAGCGTGTGGGCGATGACCTCCGCGTCGTCATCGTCGCTGAGGGCCAGGTCGCCGGGCAGCAGCCGCACGGTCTCGCGGATGCGCTCGGCGGTGACCTTGTCGGCCCCGACTGCGTTGACCACCAGCTGGTAGACACCGACGGCGGCCTTGAGACCGTGCCGGTTCTTGAGCGGCACCAGCTCGCGGACCTGACCCTCGGGGGCCTTGTAGCCGCGGGCGTTGAGGACCTCGCCGAGCTCCCATCCGGCGCGCAGCTTGCTGGCCCGTGACTGCTTGATGCCGTGCTCGACGTCCGCCCACTCCTCGATCGTGGCGTAGCAGCGAGTCGGGTCCAGCTTGTGGGGCAGACGGCGGAACAGCCGGCCGACCGCCATGGTGTCCAGCGACTTGCCCGCCACCCAGTACGCGGTGGACAGGAGCTCGACGCCTTCGACACAGGCCGCCAGGCGCTGCTCCTCCTCCGGAGTCAGGTCGCCGTCACCGCAGGGCTCGACCGGGTCGGGGATCTTGTCGAGGCCGGGGCGAGCGGCGTCGACTGCCGCCTTGATCTGCTCGGCCATCTCCTGGTCGGCTGCGGACCGGCGCTCCTCGGCGGCGCGCTGGGAAGTGCTCTCCAGGCTCTTGACGGCCGCCTCGGTGGCTTCCTCGTCGTCCCAGCCGTCGATCTCGTACTCGCCGCTCACGCCGCCTTCACCAGCCCGGCGTTGACGGCGATCTCCCGGAAGAAGCCGGCGGTGTCGGTCCGGGGCCGATGCTGGACGACCGGAAGGCCGACGGCGCGCGACTCCTTGAGGTCGGTCGACCGGATCGGCACCTCGCCGATGCAGCGGATCCTCGGGTGCCGCTGGAGCTGGCGGTAGATCTTCGTGTCGATGTCGCCCATCGGCTTGACGATGCGTCCGATCACCAGGCCGAGGATGGTGAGGTCGCCGTCGGGACGCTGGGCCTTGCGCATCACGGCGATGTGCTGCGCCGTCTGCATCTTGACCGCCTTCATCGCCCATTCGTCGACGTCCACCAGGATGATCGCCGCGTTCGCGGCGGCGGTCTGCGCGTCGGTGTCGGTGTCCAGTGCCGGGCGCAGGTCGAGCAGGATGAAGTCGTAGAGGTGGAGGACGTGGGAGAGCAGCATGCGGTAGAGGCTGACGCTGATACCGCTCTCGCGCATCCGGTTCGGCAGGAAGCACATGTCCATGCTGGCGGGCAGGATGTGGATGTTCGGCACCTTGGTCTCGGCGATGAGGGGCCGCGGGTCGCCCATCTCCAGGAGCACGGTGGCCTGGGTGGCCCCCTTGTCCTCGTCGAGCAGCGGCACCTTGCACGCCATGGTGGCGTTGCCCTGCGGGTCGCAGTCGACCACGAGAACGCGCTTGCCGTGCTCGGCGAGCGCTCCGGCCAGGTTGATGGTGGTGGTCGTCTTGCCGACGCCGCCCTTCTGGTTGCACATCGCGATGATGTACGCCTCGCCGGGGCGTGGCCCGGGCAGGACTGGGGCGCCGAGGACGGGCGCTGTTGCGATTTCGGTCATGCAGGGACCATAGCCACTGGCACCGCTGTCGCAGGGCGGCACCTCCGGGCAACCCCCCTGACGAGTGGCCCCCTCACGCTTTCACACCCCATCCGACCAAGATCGTTTTTGCACAATTGGGCAAGAATGATCTTGGTCGGGCTCCCCGAAACGCAAAAGGGCCCACTTCCTCCCGGTGTCGACACCGAGGGGAAGGGGGCCCTTCACTGTGCGGGGGTCAGGCTGCGGCGAGGACACCGACGTGGTCGAGGCCGATCGCGCGGCTGACGGCGTCAAGGGTGTCGGCCCAGTTGCCGGCGTGGTGGACGGCGCGGTCGTCCACGTACGCGGCCGCGCCGAGTTTGGTGTTGGTGACCAGGATGGGACCGCCCACTATGGTCCAGTACGCCCTCGCGGGATTGGGGTCGACGAAGGCCGGCAGGCCCGAGTACCAGGTGACCCAGTCTGCGATCTCCGGCAGCCAGCGCTCCGGTCGGGCGGTGAACACGAAAACCGCGCGCTGCCGGGCGACGGTGCGCAGTGCCTCGATGGCGCCGGGCTGGGGCAGGCCGATGCGGCCTCCCTGCCATCCCTGGTCGATGGCGAGGGTGCCGTCCAGGTCGAAACCGACGGCCTGCGAGGCGGGGCTGTCCGGGCGAGGGGCGATGACGGGTCGGTGCACGTGCTCCTCCATCGGGTGGGCGGCCTACAGGAAGGTGAGCTGGCTCTTGTCCGGCTACTCGGGGGTGTCCTCGATGCAGGCCTGGGCGCGCGCGGTGTCGTGGGCGTCGTCGGCGCGGTCGCAGACCAGCCGCCCGTCGGGCAGCTCGTCCCACTCGCGGCTGCCGACGGCGTCGTCGGCCGCGGCCTCGGGGGTGACGTGGTGGGGGATGAACTCGTCCTCGACCAGGTCGCCGCAGACGCTGCACCTGGCGGTCCAGCACAGCGACGGGACGGCGATGCCGGCGCCCGGGCGGGCCGCGCCCTCGCGGCGCCAGGCGTAGCCGTGGTGGAGGACCAGGGCGTGGCTGACGGGCTGGAACGGGGAGCCGTCGTCGAGGTCGGCGGAGACCGCGTTGTGCTCGGCGGCGGCCATCAGGGCGGTGGCGAGGTCGGGCATCGGCAGGAGGCTGTTGGGGTCGGTGAGCCAGAGCTCCCAGGCCTTGTCGGGGCTGCCGGGGCGCAGCCGCTGGTCGGGGTCGGTGGTGAAGAGGCCTCGGCGGTCGGCCGGGGTGGGGGCGGGGGTGGTGGTCATGTCCGGGTGTCTCCTTCGGCGGGTCGGCCCCGGCCCGCTGGGGTGCGGGCCGGGGCCGGGGTGGTGTCGGGTGGTCAGGTGGGGCGGGTGGCGGCGGGGAGCGGTCGGCTACAGCAGCCCGGCGGCGTGGGCCTCGGCCTCTTGGTCGACGTCCTCGTCCTCGTCGTCCTCGTCGTCCTCGTCGGCCTGGTCGTCGTCGGCGGCCAGGCCGCGGAACTCGGCGATGGCGAGGTCCTCGCCGAGGGTCGCCCACGGGTCGCCGTCCCGCTCCTCGCTGTCGGCGGGCTGCGCCGTGTCGGCGGCGGGGGCCTCCAGCAGAACGGTCAGTTCGCCGAGGCTGTGCACCGGGACCGCCTGCCGGTCGTCCTGGACGAGGAGGTAGGTGCGGCTGTTGTAGCCGTCGCGGTCGGTCGGGCGCGGGATGGCCAGCAGGCGCATGGTGGGCGTGATCTTGCACGTCGCGGTGCCGTCCGGCGAGCCGGTCCAGTTCTCGGCCTTGGTGAGGACGCCGTGGCTGTAGTCGAGGCGGGCCGCGCCGGAGGCGGCACGGTACGCGGCGTCGGCGCAGGCGTCGGCGGCCAACTGCTCCCGCGTCGGCGCCGGGACCGCCGGGCGGGCCAGGCCGTGGTGCTCGGCGCCGAGGCGGCGGCGCAGCGGGGTGAGGGCCTCGTGGGCGTGGTGGTCGGTGAGGACGGCGGCGAGGGTTCCGGCGGCGAGGGCGAGGGTGATGCGGATCTCCGTCGGGCGGGCGGTGAGGGTGCGGTAGGTGGTGAGGCCGGCAGCGGCGCCGGCGGTGACGGTGGCGATGCTGTCGGCGGTGTCGAGGGCGGTGCGGGCCAGGCGGGTGCGCAGGGTGTCGGTCACGGGTTCCTCCGAAGGGGGCGCGGGGTGGGTGCCGGCCGGGCGGCCGCGCCGCGCACCACCGCGCCCCGCCTCCGGGGCCTGGCTGGCCGGTGGGCGGGGTGCGGTGGTGGGCAGCGTCAGCGCCCGGTGCGGTGGTGGCGGATCTCGTCCCAGCCCTCGCGGGGGAGAAGGTCACGGGCGTCGCGGGCCATCCGGTGCTGATAGCGCAGGACGTCCTCGGGCACCCGCGCCTCGGCGCTGCGCCGCGCGTTGCGCGCGAGGCAGTCCGGGAGGGGGAGGTCGAGGTGGATCGCGACGGCCCGGCAGCCGTGCTGGTGCGCCAGCTCCACCAGCTGCGCCCGGTGAGCGGCTTCGGTGGAGGTGTTGTCGACGTAGGTCGTCAGGCCCCGGCGCAGCCGCATGGTGAGGAGGTGGCGCTGGAGGAGGACGGCGTCGGGGGTGGCACTCTGGTCGCCCGGTTCGGAGACGGCGGCGCGCAGCCGGTCGAGGGAGACGATCCGGTGGGAGGGGATGCCGGCGGCGGCGAGCAGCGTGGTCTTGCCGGAGGCGCCGGCGCCGATCACGGCGACGAGGTCGCCGGCGGTCCGGACGGCGTCCAGGGCTCGGGGCTGGGTGGTCGTCATGCTGGTGTTCTCCCGGGTGATGTGGGTTGGTGGGTCATCGGGCGAGGACGGCGGCGGCGATGGTCTCGAAGCCGTGGTGGACGGCGCCGTCCATGCGGGCCGCGCCGTTGATGCCGTGGTCGGCGAGCCGGTAGAAGTTGCCCTTGCCGGTGGCGTCGGCGAAGCGCTGGAGCAGGCCGCCCGGGACGCGGCGATCGATCGCGAAGTGCGTCAATCCGCTGATCGCGAGGGCGGCGGCGACCGGGCCGGGGCGCAGGCGCAGGCCGAGCGCGCGGGCGCCGAGCAGAAGGGCCGCGGCCTGGGTGGCCGAGTAGGTCAGGCAGTGGACCGCGCAGGCCCGGCGGCCGGCGGCGGTGCCGTGCGTCGCGATGACCCGTCCGTCGTCGTCGAGGACCTGGACGGGCGCGGCGTCGGTGGCGCCCTTGGTGCGGGCGCAGAAGTCGCTTTGCACGAGGTGGTCGCCGGCGTCCGCCCCGGCGCGCAGCAGGGCGTAGGCGGCGGCGAAGCGGGCGGTGCGGGCGGTGTTCATGGGTACCTCCGGGTCGTGGTCGGCCGGGCGGCCGGCGCCGCTCACCACCGTGTCCACCGCCCCGGCCTGGGTGGCCAGGGGCGGGGCGCGGTGGTGGGCAGCGCCGGCACCCGATCGGGGGTGGTCGAGCGCCCTGCTCGCTCAGGGTGTTGTCGGCCGGGGCGGCGGCCGGAGCACGCGAAGCCCCGCGCGGCCGGTGGGCAGTGGGCGGGCTACGCCTGGCCGAGGAGGAAGTCGGTGGCCGAGGTGCCTTCGGTGCGGGTGGCGAGCGCGGCCTGTGCGCGGTCGTACGGGATGTCGATGCCGAACGCTTGCCGGGCGGTGCGGCGGAGGTCGACCAGCGAGGCGCTGAAGCCGTGCTGTGTGACGGCCAGGTCCGCGGCGGCGAGGGCGAGCAGGTCCTCGCGCGCCGGGCCGGTCGGGGCCGCGCTGGTGAGCCGGCTGAACGCGGCCGTCCACTGCCTGTCCGCTCGCTCGCGCACGGGGGTGGGCTGCAGGTGGCTCTCGCCGATCCGGCCGTGCCCGGCCAGCCAGTAGCAGACCGGGATGTCGAGGGCTTCGGCGAAGAGGATCTCGCGGCGGGTCGACTCGCCGAGGTAGAGCTGGTCGTCGGTGACGACCAGGACTTCATCGGCGATGGAGATCTTCGCCAGGTGCAGGGCGTCGAGCCGGGCCTTCAGCTTCTCGGCGTCTGCGGGGGCGGCCCACAGGGGGTGCTGCTGGCGCATGTCGATGCCGGGGGCGAGGACCATGCGGCCGGCGGCGGTCTCCTGGAGCGCGGCCTCGGCCATGTGTCGCCAGAAGCGGGTGCTGCCGCAGATGGTGACGGTCGGCGGCAGGATGTCGCCGGGTTCGGGGGAGTAGGGCATCGGTCGGGCCTTTCTGCTGGAGTGGTCGATGCGGAGGTCGCGGGCGGTCAGTTCGTGCGCCGCCTGGCCCCGCCCGCCGGTTTGCCTGGCGCCAGGGGCAGGGCTCGGGGTGGGCGGCGGCAGCACCCACGCGAGGTGGACCGGGCGGAGTCCTCAGGCCAGGTGCCGGGCGGTGGCGAGGATGGCGGCGTGGTCGAACGCCAGCTCCGGAAGCTGGTTCCACGGCCACCAGCGGGCGGTGCGGGCGTCGTCCCCGGCGGTGGCCGGGGTGTCGGCGGGGACGACGGCGAGGTAGGCGACGGTGACGTAGCGGCCGCGCGGGTCGCGGCCGGGCTCGTCCCAGGCGCCGAGCTGGAGAAGGTCGGCGGCGGCTACGCGCACCCCGGTCTCTTCCTCCAGCTCGCGGGCGGCCGCGTTGCGGCTGGTCTCGCCGGGGTCGACGTGGCCGCCGGGCAGCGCCCACGCGCTCGCGAAGGGCGGCTTGCCCCGCTCGATCAGCAGCACGCGGCCGTCCGGCGTGAGGGCGACGACGTCGGCGGTGTAGCGGATCGACTCGAAGGTCTCGGTCATCTCGGTCTCCTGGTCAGTTGGGTGGTCGGCGAGTCGCGGGCATGGTGAGTGGCGAGAGGGTGTGTCACTGTGGAGCGCTTGGTGCGGCAGAGCCGGTCGACGCGGTGGGAGTGGTTGTGAGCGAGGAGTCTGAGCGGATCCGGCACGGTGTGGGCCACTACGCCGTCGATGTGGCGCTGGCACTGACCGAGGAAGGCGTCCCGGCGGCGGTGCACGCCGTCAATGGCTCCGGGGATCAGGAGCCCTCCGCCGTCGTGCTGGTGAACCTCACGGTCGGCCAGCGGGTGGTGCCGGACGGCCTGTGCGGCCTGGGGTGGGACTGTGTGTCCGGCTGGTTCTTCTTCACCGGTGACCCGTCGCGGCCGCGCGAGGAGCTGATGGCCGGGGTTCGGTGGCTGAGCGACGGCCAGGTGCCGCCCCCGGCCAGGCTGAGGTCGTTCCTGTCCGCCGTGCTGCTGGACCCGGCGAGTGCCGGCAGCGCCGAACGCCCCTACTACGCCGTCCCCGGCGGCGGGCCCGGCCTGGCCGACCGCCTCACCCCCTATCTCTCCCACACCGTCAGCGAGCCGTGGCAGCAGCGGTTCGCCAACGGGCAGCAGAGGGCTCTTCACGCGCGGGTGCTGGAGTATCTGCGGGACGACGCCGACGAGGTGGTGATGCTGCCGTTGCGTGCCGGCGAGCTGCGGGCAGTGGTGGAACTGCTGGAGCTGCACGACCTGACCGGCCAGTACCTGTCTCCGATGGGACGCCTGGCCGGGCATCTCGCCCGGGACCTCGAGGCCCGCGTGGCGGCCGGCCTGTCACTGGAGCCGGCCGCCGGGGTGGTGTACACGCAGATCCTCCGGGAGGAGAACGACGCGATGGCCGCGCAGATCGAGGCGGAGCGGTTGGCGATGCGGCGGGACTACGGGCCGGACGTGCCGGCTGACCTGCCGCCGATCGACTTCTCCTGACGCGCGTCTCCTTCGCGGTGGGGTCCGCCACGGTCGTGGCGGACCCCACCGCATATGTGCTTCCGGGTGATCAGGTGGCCAGGCGCCACAGGATTGCGATGATGACCAGCAGGCCGATGAGGACGGCCTTCGGGTTGAGGCTCCAGGAACCCTCGAGCACCTTGATCTCGGCCCAGATCGCGTCGATCTCGTGCTGCAGGCCGGTGTGGGCGGGGGTGCCGGGCACCAGGGTGTTCTGGACGGCTCCCTTCTCGGCCAGGGTCTGGCGGAGCCTGGCGAGGCGCTCGTCACGGGATATGGCCCAGGGCATCGGGCGGGGTCCTTCCAGTCGGTGAGTACAGGCGGTGATGGCGGTAGCGCGGTTCAGGTGAGGGCGCGGCCGCCGTCGAGGCCGGGACTTGACCTCCACGTTCGGCAGCTAGGGCGCACGGCGGTGACTCTTCGGCGGTGGGCAGGGCGGGCTGGTTCAGAAGAAGGCGAGCTGCTCGCGCTCCGAACGGGTGGGGGCGAGGTCGGGCAGGCCCAGGGAGTCGGCGGGGGCGGGGCCTTTCTCGCCGGCGGTGTGCCAGTCGGCGAGAGCCTGGGCGTCGGCGGCGGTGCGGCACCACGCGTCGTCGCTCAGCGCTCGGCGGGTGATGATCCGCCCGCAGCAGTTGACCCGCCACCAGCCCGGCCGGGTCTCGCCTCGGGCCTGTTGGATCAGCGGCTTCTGGTGGTGGCAGGCGCAGCGGCAGAGCTCTCGGCAGGGCGGTCCGGCGGGCCAGACCCACGCGAGGTCGTTGACGCCGGAGCGCAGGTCCGGGGACGCGTGTTGGTGGGGCTCGGGGTGGTGGGCGTGGCGGTTCGGGCCGGCCTGGATGACGGTGGGCCGGTCCGGCCGCGGGGTGTGCGGCCGGACCGGCAAGGGCGGGGAACGGTTGTGGTTCAGCCGGAGAGGCGCACGGGCATGACCAGGTGCTGGTAGGTGGTGTCGGGGCCGTCGCCGAGGCGGCCGGCCAGGTACGCGGGCTTGTGCGGGTCGCGCACGTGGAGGTTGGCCTCGCTGGTGCCGAGCGACTTCAGCGCGTCGACCAGGAAAGCCGGGTTGAAGGCGATGACCAGGCCCTCCGCGGCGGTGCCGGTGGTGTGGGCGGGGATGCGGTCGCTGGCCTGTGCGTCGTCACCCGAGCCGGCCTCGACGTGCAGCTGCTCGCCCTCGACGGCCAGGCGCACGGGGGTGTTGCGGGTGGCGACCAGCGCGACGCGCTGGAGCGCGGCGACGGCCTCCGCCACGGGCAGGCGCAGCGTGATGGGCCAGTCGCCGTCGAAGAAGCCGCCCGTCTTCGGGAACTCGTAGCCGTCGAGCAGGCGGGTCATGTAGGTGCGCTCGCCCGGGATGGACAGGCCGAGCAGGCCCTCGGACCAGTGGAGGGTGAGGGTGTGCTCGCCCTCCAGCGCCTTGGCGGCCTCGGCGAGGCTCTTGGCGGGCACCAGCGCCGCCGTCTCGGGCTCGCTGTCCTTCTTCTTGCCGCGCTTCGTGGTGGGGGCGGGCAGGACGCCGGTCGGTCGGATGGTCAGCTCCTTGTGGGTCATGCGGTAGCGGTCGGTGGCGTCCAGGTGGAGCAGGTCGCCGTCCAGGCGCACCTTGATGCCGGTCAGCGCGGGCAGGGAGGTGTCGGTGGAGGCGGCGACGGCGACCTGGGCGACGGCGTCGGCGAGGACGTCGGCCTGCACGGTGGCGATGGCGTCCGGCAGGGGGAGCACGGCGGGGTACTCGTCGACGGGGAGCACCGGGAGGGTGAAGCGGGCCGCGCCGCAGCCGACGGCCAGGCGGGCACCCTTGTCGACGAGCTCCAGGTCGACGTCGGCGGTCTTGGGCAGGCGGGAGCAGATGTCGTTCAGGAGCCGGCCGGGGACCAGCGCGGTGCCGTCGTCGGCGATCTCGGCGGAGACGGTGGCGGAGGTGTAGACCTCGCCGTCGCAGGCGGACAGGCGCAGGCCTGCGTCGCCGGTGGCCAGGAGCATGCCGAGCAGGACAGGGACCTGCGGGCGGGCCGGCAGGGCCTTGGCGGTGTAGGAGACGGCGTCGGCGAGGGCGGAGACGGGCAGGCGCAGCTTCACGGTGGTGCCTTCCGGAGGGGTAGTGGTGGTGTGTTGGCGGGCGTGCGGAGCCGGTCAGCTCTCGCCGTCGGGGCCGAAGGGGTCGCAGGTGGAGTAGCCGGTGTCCAGCAGCAGGCAGTCGCCGTAGTCGTCGGCGTGCTCCAGGACGAGCTCGGCGGTGCCGGCCCAGCCGGGGACGACGGCCGTCACGGGGGCGTGGTCGGGCAGGCCGGCCAGGACGGCCGCGAGGTCGCCGACCGTCAGCACTCCGGCCAGGCCCGCACGCCGGGCGGCGGGCTGCGGGCACGGCGCCTCGCCGTCGGCGGCGGCCGGGGCGGGCAGGTGGAGGTCGAGGACCAGGGCGTTCGGGTCGGGGTCGGATGCGGTGGTGTGCAGGACCAGGGCGCCGTCCCAGACGGCGGAGCGCAGCGGCCAGGCGGCGCGGCGGTTCCACTGCGGGACGCCGCAGACGACCAGCAGGTGGTCGGGCAGCGGCCGGATGCGGGCGGCGAGGTCGCCGACGGTGATGCGGGCGGCGCTGTAGGGGGTGCCCTCGATCCGCCACGGCTCCTGCCGGTCGACCGGGGGGCGGCGGCGGGCGGCGGCCTTGAGGGTCTCGGTGATGGCGGTGACCGCGGCGGCGCCCATCTCCTCCGGGCTGGCCGGGTCGGCGGTGACGGTGACGGTGGTGTTCACGGATGTCCTCCACGCGGGTCGTGGTGTCGGCCGGTCGGCCGGCGACGCCCCCGGACGCGCCGCGCCCGCCCGACCGCAGTGCGGCGGGGCGGGCGGCGTGCGGGCCGGGGGCGAGACCGAGCGGCCGGTCAGGACCGGGCGGGGGCCACCGCGTCCTCGAGGGCGAACGGCTGAACGGTGGGGGCCTGGGCGGCGGGCACCCACTCGCCGTCGGCGAGAGAGCGATAGCCGAAGCTGCTCAGGACGGAGTGGTCGCCGTGGAACGCTTCCAGCAGCGGCACGCCACCGCTCCAGTGGTCGTAGTGCCGCCAGGTGAAGCCCTGCGGGGTGTAGTACTCACCCTCGGGCAGGTAGGCGATGGTCAGGTCGTAGACCTGGCCGGTCGTGGGGTGGGTCCAGGAGGTGCGGCCGATCTCGGTCTCGGGGACCGGCCGGCCCTCGCTGTCGAGGCGCCGGTCCATCCACAAGACGGTGACCAGCAGGCCCTGGTGGTCCCAGGTGTTCGGGTACGGCTGGCTGGGGCGGTAGAAGTCGATGTGCACGTCGCGGCCGGTGATGGGCCGGCGGCCGCGCAGCTCGGTGGTGACGAGGTGCGCGCGGCCGGCCTCGACCGGGGTGGTGTACCGGTCGTCGTGCTGGCCGCTGCCGCTGCCGTTGGCCAGCCAGCCGCGCAGCGAGGCGTAGACGCGGCCGTCGCTGTCGGGGGCGGCCTCGGCGGCCTCCCAGTCGGCGAGCACGACCTCGACGCCGTCGGAGAAGTACAGGGTGCCGTGCTCGGGTCCGGCGATGTGGTGGTTGGCGGTGTTCCAGGACTTCATCGCTGTGGTCCTTCCAAGCGGGATCGGTGTCGGCCGGTCGGCCGGTCCCGTCCCCGGGAAGCGCCGCGCCCGCCCCGGCCGGGTGTTCGGCGGGGCGGGCGGCGTGCGGGCCAGGGGCGAGGCTGACGGCCCGGACGGTCAGAGGGCGTGGTGCAGGGCGGGGGTCGTGGGTGCGTCGGGGCAGGTGGTGGTGCCGTCCGGGGTGCGCCAGGTCCGCTCGGGGTCGTCCTCGGTGGCGGCCCAGGCGAGTGGCTGGTCGCAGTGGCGGCAGCGGAAGCCTCCGGCGGCCGGGCTGGGGGCCTTGAGGGCGGCCAGGTTCTTCAGCGGGCTCAGCCGCGGCGGCACCGGCCGGGCAGCCGGTTGCGAGGCCGGGGCCGGGGTGGTGTCCGGCCGGATGTGGGCGGCGGCGAGCTGGGTGAGCGCCTCTTCGACGGCGGGGCTCAGAAGCATGCGGGTGCGGCGCTCGGTCTTCCACCACCGGCCCGCGTACGCGGCCGGGGCGAGCAGCAGCCAGACGCCGGCGGTGACGGCGACGGCCGCGGTGCGCTCGCTTCCGGGGCCGGTCTGCCAGGTCGCCGCGCAGGCGGCCACGCCGAGGAGGGCCCAGCCGGCGCGGGCGGCGGTGGAGCCGCGCCGGGCCGCGACGAACAGCACCAGCGCGAGGACCAGGGCGGCGCCGCCCATCTGGCCCGGGGTGGCGGGCAGGCCGGCCGCGTTCTGGCGCAGCCAGGCGGCGACGCCGCCGAGCGGGACCTGGAGGACGTCGCGGATGCCGTCGACGGCGTCGCTGTGCCACAGGTAGGTGGCGGCGTGGGCGCAGCCGCGGCCGAGGCTGGCGGCCATCGCGGCGGTCAGGCGGACCGCGGTGGTGACGAGGGTGATGGTCAGGGACGCGGCGAGGATGGCGGCCAGGGCGGTGGCGGTGATCTGTCCGGCGCGCTGGGCGGGGTTGGTGCGGGTGCGCCAGGTGGTGGCGGCCTTTTCGCGCAGGGGTGTGGTGGCCTCCCAGGCGCTGGTGGTGGTGGCGAGGACGCGCAGGGCGGCGTCGGTGAGGCGGGTGGCGAGCACGGTGGGCGGGTCTCCGATCGGGGTCGGCGGCAGGTCGGCAGGTTGGTGCGGGCGCCGCGGCGCCTTCTGGGGTCGGCGGCCCCCGCCCCGGGCCGGGCCGTGGTGGCCGGGATCCGGGGCGGGGCCGTCGGCCCTCGGAGGTGCCGGGAGCGGTCAGTCGCCGAAGTGCGCGGTGAGGGTGCGGGTGGCGTGGGGCAGGACGGTGGCGGTGCCGTCGGCGATGCGCTCGCGCAGCAGGTCGGCGGTGCACCGGTCGGGGGTGCCGTGGACGGTGATGTCACCGGCGAGGAGCTGGTCGCGCAGGCCGAGCGGCCACACGTCCAGGCGCAGGTGGTTGGCGGCGACGGCGGTCTCGATGGCGAGGGCGCGGCCGGTGACGACCAGGTCCTGGAGCTGCTCGCCCACCCGGGGCCGGCGCAGGAGGTGGTCGGCCTCGTCGATGAGGAGCAGGACCCGCGGCTGGTCCCCGATCGGGGTGTGGGTGGTGCTGCCCGTGGCGACGCAGGCGGCGGCGCGCTCGCGGGCGAGGTCGAGGAGCTGGTCGAGCAGGCGCTCGGCGCCGTCGAAGTCGGCGCACCGGTCGGCGGTGGTGGTCAGGGTGGCGTGGTGGGCGGGCTCGATGGCCCAGGTGGTCGCGGTGGGGTCGGCGGCGGCCCGGGCGGCGAGCCGCTGGAGGGTGTGGGTCTTGCCGGAGCCGGTGGTGCCGACGAGCAGGTGGGTGTGGGCCATGGCGGGGTGCCTCCTTGTGGGCATGGGTGAAAGGCCCTCGGCCGGGGTGGCCGGGGCCTGGATGCGGTGGTGCGGGTGTGGATCCGCCCGCCCGGTCGTGGTGGCCGGGAGGGCGGGGAACGGGGCGGGCGGTGCCGGGCTACGCCTCGGCGGGCTCGCTGGCGTCGGCGGTCAGGGGCAGGCCGTACTCACCGGATGCCTGCGGGTTGCGGACGACCGCGCCGCTTTTGGTGAGCTCGGTGAGCTTGTTCTCGGCGGTCTTCTTGGCGACCTGGGTCATCTCGATGATCTGGTCGATGTGCAGGTAGGTGACGTCCAGGCCGATCGGGTCGCGCCACTCGTCCAGGACGGTGAGGATCTTCTCCTTCGCGGTCGGTTCCTTGACGAGCGCGGGCGCGGGTCCGGGCGTCCACGGCGCGCCGCCACCACCGGCGCCGTCCTCGGCGGCGGGACCGACGGGAACGGTGGCGATCTGGTCGCGGTCGTCCCAGCCGGGGAAGTCCGCGGGGTAGACGATGGCGTCCTCGTCCCAGAGGCCGGCGGCGGACTCCAGGATCCAGGCGCGCATCATCTCGGCCCGCTCGTCCGGGCCGACGACGTACCCGACACCGAACGTGCGGGACGGGTCGTCCTCCGGGACGGTCGGGTCGTAGACGAGGCTGTCGGTGCCGGTGCGCCAGTAGGCCGGGATCCGGGACGGGTCGATCCCGTCGAACGAGTCGGGCAGGTCGACGCGGTTCTTCTGCGCCCCGTCGGAGCGCAGAAGAACGAGGGCGCCGCCGTAGAAGATGTTGTCGCGGATCGACGTGTCGGAGCCCATCTGGTCGAGGTTGAGGATCTGGCCGCACAGCACCATGGCCATGCCGAGCGAGCGGCCCTGCGCGGCGATGGCGGAGACGATGAACGCCGCCTCCTTCAAGTGCTCCGCCTTCTCGCCGAGGAGCTGGGCGAACTCGTCGAGGACGACCGCGGTGTACGGCATCTCCTCGGTCGCGGTGAAGTTCTTCATCCGCATGGCCTGGGACTGGTCAACGCGGTGGAGCAGGATCGCGTAGGCCAGGCGCAGGGCGCCCATCGCGCCGTCCTTGCCGGTGCCCGCGAACGCGGCCATGTCCTCCACGTCCGGGTTGGAGGAGCCCTTGGGGTCGGCGTAGATGATCGTGATCCCGTTGACGTGGTAGCTCAGGCACAGCAGCTGCAGGACACCGCCCTTGCCGGAGCCGGTGACGCCGGCGACCAGGGCGTGGCGGGCGCCGCCCTTCGGGTCGAACAGCTGCAGGCGCGAGGGCCTGCCGCTGATGCCGAGGCCGAGCTGCACGAACCCGTTCGGGTTCGAGCGCAGCGCCTCGGGGCCCGGCAGCGCCTTGCCCCTCTCCAGTGGGGACTGGTCCATCAGCCGCAGGATCGCCCGGCGCGGGTCCTGGGTCGCCTCCACCGACACCAGCAGGGTGGTGCGGCGCAGGGCACCGGCGATGCGGACCATGTCCGGCAGGGTGATCGCGTCGGTGTCCTCGTCCGCGACGATCCACGCCGCGACCCCGCCGGTGGCCGGGTCCTGCACCGGCCCCTCGAGGTGCGTGCCGGGCATGCACCCGGACTTGTTGCCGACCCGCTGGAGCCACAGCGTCTCCAGCGGCCCGTACTGCGCCTGCTCGCTGACGGGCTGGACGGTGTGGACCAGGATGTGGCGGGCGGACTCGTGCGGGCCATCGGTGATGCGAATCCAGGCGGGCGGCAGGCGGTACACCCCGGAGACGGTCTCTGCGGTGACGGTGACCGGCCGGCCGGGCGCGGCCTCGATGATCCCCTCCCACGCCTCGGGGCCGTGGGCGGTCAGGTGGAGTTCCTGGCCGGGGTGGGTTCCCTCCTTGCCGGAGATGTGCGCCAGCCAGCGTTCCAGCACCGCGCGCTGCGCCGGGGTCAGCATGTCCTGCGGTGCGGGCTGGGCCGTCGGCACCTGAACGGTGGCGGCGCCGCGCCGGCGGCGGTTGCCGAGCACCTTGCGCAGCACGAACGCGACGTAGCCGGACGCGCCCCACCAGGCGACGGACACCATGCCGGGGAGCGAGGGCAGGGTCATCCACCCGGCGAGCAGGGCGTCCGCACCGGGCAGGCCCTGGAGGGTGACGGTGGCCGCCGCGGTGGCGGTGGCCACCGCCGAGACGAACATCGGCCGACGGTGCGCGGCCAGGATGTCCCCGCCCGGCAGCGCGGCCAACGTCCGCTCGGACAGCAGGCCGGCGAAGTTCGCGCCCGCGATCGCGGCCGGGGCCGCCAGCAGGCACGAGACGGTACTGGCCGCCTGGCCCTGAAGGAATGGCAGGACCGCGGCGGTCAGGGCCGGGGCGGCCGTCTCCACGACGGCCACCGCCCGCTCGACCGTCGGGCTGCGCACCGCCTGGTCGGCGGGGGTGGTGTGGGTGCTCATCGCGGTGTGCTCCTTACTCCTGGGTGTACCAGGTGCGGTTGGCCATCGGGACCGGGGCGTTGTCGACGGCCTGCTGGATGCCCTCGTGGGACCTGATCGCTGCGCGCTCGGTGTAGCGGGCGACCTGGGATGCGTCGTTGGCGCTGGTGGCGTAGCCGTTGGCGCTCTGGCTCAGGCCCTGCATGGTCTTGGAGAGTTCGCGGGTCTCGGCGACGGTGGCGGTGTCGACGTTCAGCGACGCGATGTTGTCGGCGGTGCGGCCGACGTTCTTGGCTCCCTCGGCCAGGCGCGAGGCGAGGCTCTTGTGGTGCTCGGCGCCGCGCAGGACCTCCTTGGCGAGGTTGGCGACCTCGCGCTTCAGCTCGCGGTAGGCGAGGGTCGTCTTGTCGCTGTTCTTCTTGTTCGGGGCGGGCATGGGTCAGCCTCCCTGCTGGTCCTTGTAGAACTCCGCCTCGGCGGAGCTGGTGAGCGGGCTGTCGGCGACGGCCTTGTAGATGCCGCCGTGCCGGGTGCCGGCGTTGACGACCAGAACGGTGGCGGCCTCGGCGCCCTTGGCCGCGTTGCGCTCGGTCTGCTCGGCCGCGGCGCACAGCTGCCGGCAGGCCTCTTCCAGGTGCCACAGCATCGAGATCAGCTCATCGCCGCCCTTGACGGTCTTGGCCCGCTCATAGAGTTTCTGCGCGGCGAGGGCGTGCTGGGTGGCCGCGGTCACCGCCGCCTTGCTCTCCTCGGCGATCTTGGCCAGGTCGGCGCCCCGCTTGCGCATCGTGTTCTCGAACCCCTTGAGGGTGCGGATCTCGGTGCGGCCCAGCTCGCGCTCCTCGCCGTCGGCGGTGAAGCGGACCGTGCTGGGGGTCACCTTGACGTCCGTAACGGGCGTGGCCCGGTTCATGGTGCTCTGCTCGGGCATCGGGTCGTGCGACCTCCTCGGGGTGGCCGGACCGTCCGGCGCGGTGTGCGGGGTGGTGGGGCGGATGGCACCGGTCACGGCGTCGGCTGCGGCCAGGTCCGGCGGCGGGGCGGCCTGGGCCAGGGTCGTGGTGCCGGCCACCGGCCCGTGGCCGGCGGCCTTGCCGTCGGCCCGGCCGGGATGGCGGTCCGCGGTGGTGGGCTTGGCCAGGGTCACGCCCGGCCCGTCAGCGGGCTTGGACACGGCCTCGGCCTTGGCCTTGGACAGGTCCGGTGCCGCGGCGGGTTTGGTCAGGTCCACGCCCGGCCCGCCGCCGGGCTTCGGCGTCGCCTCGGCCTTCGGCTGGGCCGGGACGGCGGGCACGGTGGTCGGCTTGGGCGGCACCACCTTGCCCACCTCACCCGGCTTCGCCGGTTTGGCCAGGTCCACGCCCGGCCCGCCACCGGGCTTCTGCATCGCCCCGGCTTTCGACTGGGCCGCTGCCGTGGCCGGCGTGGACGGATCGACGCCCGGCTTCGGCGTCTTGCTCAGGTCGACGCCCGGTCCGCCGCCGGGCTTCGGCGTCGCCTCGGCCTTCGGCTGGGCCGGGACGGCGGGCGCGGTGGTCGGCTTGGGCGGCACCACCGGCACCGCCTTGCCCCCCTCGCCCGGCGCCGTGGGCGGCTTCGCAGCCCCGCCGTTCTTCGCCAGGTCCGCCGCCGGCTCGGCGGCGGGCTTCGGCGTCGCCTCAGCCTGGCCCGGGACGGCGGGCGGCACCGTGGGCTTGGGCGGGGTGGTGGGCATGGGCGGCACCACCGGCGCCGCCTTGCCCTCGCCCGGCTTCGTCGGCTTGGACGGGTTGACGCCCGGTCCGCCGCCGGGCTTCGGCGTCGCCTCGGCCTTCGGCTGGGCCGGGACGGCGGGCGCGGTGGTCGGCTTGGGCGGCACCACCGGCACCGCCTTGCCCCCCTCGCCCGGCGCCGTGGGCGGCTTCGCAGCCCCGCCGTTCTTCGCCAGGTCCGCCGTCGACCCGGCGGCGGGGGCCATCTCCGGCTTCGGCGGCTCCTGCGGCCGCTGGGCGTTGCGGATCTTGGCGTCGTCCATCTTCTTGCGGTCGGCCTCGTCGGCGGCCTGCCGGTCGGACCAGCCGTCCTTCACGCCGTCCCGGTAGGCCTGGGCCTGGCCGACCGCGCCGGCCACACGGTGGCCGTCCCGGTAGCCGGCCTCGCGGGCGGACTGCGTACGAGGGCGCTCGGCGCGCTCCTGCCCGTCGACCGCCTTGGCGGCGGGGACGTTCGATCCCGCCTCGGCCCGCTCCCTCTTCGCCAGGTCGGCCTTGCCCAGGCCGCCCTTCGTCTCCCGAGGCTTCTGCTTCTCGGCCTGGGCCCCGCCCTGACCCGGCCCGTCCGGTTTGGAGGCGGGCACACCCGCGCCGGCCTGACCGTCCGTGTCATCCGGCTTCGAGCCCTTGGCGCGCTTGTCCCCCGGCCCACTCGAGGTGCTGCTCTTCGCCGGGCCGGGCCCCGAGTCCGACTTCGGCTCGCGTGTCCCTTCCCGGCGCCCCTCGCCGCTCTTGGAACCGCTGGAGCCGGAACCCGAGGCCCCCGCGTTCTCGGAGCCTCCCGAACCGCCGGAGGCCTTCGACGCCTTGGAGTCAGAGCCCTTGGCCGCCTTGGTGTCCGCGCTGGTGCGGTCGTCCTTGGCCGTCCTGGACGAGTTGTCCGCCTTCGACGCCTTGGTGTCCGCGCTGGTGCGGTCGTCCTTGGCCGTCTTCGACGAGTTGTCCGCCTTCGACGCCTTGGTGTCGGACGTGGTGGCGGAGGACTTGGCGTCCTGGGCATCCGACGTCCTGGCGTCGCGGGTGTCGGCGCGCTTGGCGTCCGACGATGTCTTCGCGTCCGTGCTGGCGGCCTTCTTCGAGTCGTTGCTGGTCTTGCCGTGCTGCGCCGACGTCTTGTTGTTCAGGTCGGCGACCTTGGCGTCCCGGCTGCTCTTGGCGTCCTGGTTGGACCGGTGCTGCGCGCTGTTCTCGCTCTTCGCGGTCCGGTCGGACTTCGCCGTGCGGTCGGACTTGTTGGTGTTCGTGGTGGTGGTGGAGGTGCCGGAGACCCGGGTCTCCTTGACCTCGTGGTTGCGCTTGACGGTGGTGGCGGTGCCGGTGCGGCCCCAACGGGAGGCGAGCGCGCGCACCAGGGCGGACAGCGGGCCCTGAACGTTCGCGGCGTCGTCCTTGCCGTCCTTGTTCTTGGCGTCGCCGCCCGCCGCGGCACCCTCGGGGACGGCCTGGGCGGCCTGGCCGAGGGTCGCGGTGGAGCCGATCGGGACCGGACGGGCCGGGGCGATCGGGGTGAGCATCTGGGCGAGGGAGCCGGGCGCGACCGGGTCCGGGGCAGTGGTGCCGGACCCGGCCGCAGGGGCCGGCCCGTGGCCCGCCTGCGGGGCCTCGGCGGAGGGCTGCTCGGGCGGCTGGGAGGAGAGGTGGACGGTGGGTGGTGCGGTCGGAGCGGGCGGTGCGGGAGGCGTCGCCATCACCAAGAATCCTCACTGTAGGTGACCTCCCTCCCCCCTCCCTCCCCGGCCCGGAAAGAACTCCCCCTGGCCTTTGACCGGCCAGGGGGAGTTCCGGGGGGACGTTCTCGAGACGGGAGGGAGGGGGGAGGGAGGTCACGAATTGTCACTAACGGAAGAAGCGCTTCTTCGCCCAGCCGTAGCCGGTGACGGCCACGACGGCGCCCAGGACGACCAGGCCGGCCATCGGGACGGGGCCGTCCTGCTCGCCCCCGGAGGAGGAGGTGGAGGCGGTGTTGACCATGCCCGGCGAGACTTCCGCCGGGAACGCCCGGCCGCAGTCGGAGACGGCGTTGTAGCCGCCGCCGGCCTTCGCGACGCAGGCCTGGACGGCCTCCCGGCGGGCCTTCTGCGCGGGGCTTTCCTGCCCCGCCGTCTCGGCCTGCCGCTTCGTGTTCTCGGCCTGCTGCTTGCTCAGCTCCAGCTCGACGCGGGAGGCGTCCAGGGCGATCTCCGCTTTGCGGACATCCGCGTCGGCCTGGGCGGCCGAGTAGTTGGACCAGGCGACCATCCCGGCCGCGGCCAGCACCACGACGCAGACACCGACGCCGGCCTTCGCGCGGGGCGACAGCTTGGCGTTCGGGGCGTAGGCGCCGTGCAGCGGCGGCGTCTGCTTCCAGGACGGGATGCTGCTGATGTCGTATGCGGGGTCGTTGTAGACCGACTCGTCGGCCATGACGTGCTCCTTCTCAAGGGATATGAACTGGTGGTGCTCGGCGCCGGGGCCGGACGCCTTGTCCAACCGCCGGAAACCCCAGGTCAAGGGGCGCCGGCGGCCGGCCGAGAGGCCCGGAACGGTCGGTGCAGGACGATCGGTCAGCGGCGGCGCAGCCAGGGGCTTCGGCGCCTTCGGCGCCCACCAGGACGTGTGCGTCGCTCTGGTGCCACCGGAAAGGCCGTGCGTGTGGTGCGGTTGGTCGGCCCGGTGCGGGCAGCACAAGGGCCCCCTGCTCCGGGTGGAGCAGGGGGCCCGGACCGGGGCCTGTGGGGCTGTCAGGCCACGGTCTCGAGCGCGCCCTCGGCCTGGCCGGTCTCACGGTCCTTCCGCCGCTCCCACCAGGCCTTCGCGTCCCACTCGGTGGCGTAGACCAGGAGCATGTAGGACATCGAGGTACCGACGGCGAGGATCACCTGGGCCCATCCCCAGGCGGTCGCGTGCAGGCCGACGCCGAAGGCGACCCCTCCGCCAATGGCGCTGACCAGCGTGGCGACGAAGCAGGCAACCTGCAGGCCCTCTTCGGAGTCGTAGATCCCGGTGCTGCGGACGCCATGGTGGATGGTGTAGCGGAGGTGGAGGGCCAGCGTGGTCAGCTGGACGGCCCACACGGCCAGGAGGACCGCGGCAACGCCGGACAGGGCGACGAAATCGTGCATCAGGGTTCCTTTGCGTACGTGATGGTGCGGTCAGTTTCGGCGGCGGCGTGCAGGCCGGGCCGGGAATCGCGGGTATTTCGACCGGTACGAGTGACTGCCGCAGAAGCCGTTCCCGGATTCAGGACGGTCCGTCCCCGAGAGCGGCGGCCACCAGGGCGATGTGTGCGCCCTGGTGGCCACTGGAGAGGCCGGCGTTTCGTCAGGCCGCCTCGTCGCCGGCCTGGTCGTCGTGCTTGGTCTCCTCGGAGACCGGCATCTCGTCCTCCAGCGCGGAGGAGATGACCTCGAGCGCGAAGTCCTCGTTCGCGAGGCGCTTCTTCGCGGAGCGGAGGCGGTCTCCGACCCACGTCTCGCCCTTGCTGTAGCGCTCGCCGATCGCCTTCGGGTCGATTTCCGAGCCCTCGAGCATCAGCCGCGCGACCTCGCGCTCGGCCTGCTCGCGAAGCTGTGAGCGCAGTTCGCGAGGGACCGTGCCGCCGTTCTGCGAGGAGATTTCCGAGGGGAACCGCGAGACGGCCGACCGCGATGTGCGAGCGGTCTGGGAGGCCAGTCGCTGCTGCCTCGCGGCCGCGCGCTCCTCGGCCTTGCGGCGCTTCTCAGTCGCCTCGGCGGCCTCCCGCGCCCGGCGCTCCTCCTCGGCCGCCTGCTGCTGCCTGACCTGCTCCTCTGCCAGCAGGACCTGCGCCTGAGCCTCGCCCTCGGCCTTGATCCGCAGCGCCTCGATCTCGGCTTCCGAGCGCCGCCGGGCCTCCTCGTTCTCCCGCTCGAAACGCAGCCGATCCGCCTCGATTTCCTGCTCGCGCCGTACCCGGGCGTCCTCGTTTTCCCGCTCGGCGCGCAGCCGCTCGGCCTCGCGAAGCGCCCTCGCGTTCTCCAGCGCCGTCGCCTCGCGAAGCCGCTCGATCTCCGCCTCGCGCTCGCGCTGCTCCTTCTCGGCTTCCCGCTGCGCCCTCGCGTTCTCCAGCGCGGACTGCTCGCGAAGCCGCTCGGCTTCCGACGCCGCGGCGATGCGGGCGAGCTCTGCGGCCTCGCGAGCCCGCTCGCTTTCCAGACGCTGCCGGTGCTCGCGATCCTCGCGAAGGCGCTGTTCCTCGCGCTCGGCCCGCTGCGCGTCGAGCGCGGCCTGCTCGGTCTCCTTCTTGGCCGCCTGCTCCTGGTCCTCGAAGGCCTGGATGAGCGCGCGCAACGCCTCCAGGCGCTTGGCCAGGTAGGCACGGTAGCCGGAGGAGGCCTCCGCCAGGATGATCAGGAGGAACGGGGCCACGCTGTGGAGGAGCAGGCCGCCGGCGTCCGGGTGCTTGGGGACAAGCGTGAAGTGCCCGTCGGGGTACAGGCTCGTCCAGGAGTTCATCAGCCAGGTGCTGGCGCCGGCGAACCAGCGCAGCACGAACGGCCAGCCCTTGGCGCGGTCGCCGCCCTGTTCGGTGAGCACCCCGTCGACGTACAGCACGGTGATCAGCGCCAGGGAGGCCAGCGGGTCGAGCATCCAGGCGATCCAGCCGGGGATGTCGTGGCTCATCGCGAACTTGGTCACGTTGACGCAGGTGAAGACCAGCGCGCCGACGCCGATGGCGACCAGCGCGCGGGTGATCATCTCACCGAGGCGTTCCAGCTTCGCGAGCGACTTCTGGGCCGCCAGGTACTCCTGGCGGGTCACCACGTGGACCGTGGCGGGGGCGCTCCGCGGGCGGGTGGTGGCGGTGGTGTGTGGGGGTGTGGGGCGGGCCTGGCCGGGCAGGGCCGCGGTCGGCGGCAGGTCGGTGATCGTCAACAGAGCCTCCGGAGGCTGGGGGAGGCGGCCGCACGAAGAGGGCTCCGGGGCGGCCGCCGCTGGGGCGAGGAAGAGGGCGGCCGGCCCTGGGCGGGTCGGTCAGGCGCGGTAGTTGACGTACTCGCCGCCGAGGAGTTCCAGCAGGGCGGCCAGGCCGGCCACCGGCTCCATGGCCGGGCCGCCGCTGCGGCTGTCGAGCAGGCAGATCCGCTCGGCCTCGGGGAACCCGAGGGAGTGGCGGGTGCGGGCCTTGGCGTGGCCGGGGTGGTGGTGCAGCCACCGGCCGGCGCCGAGGTAGTGGACGGCGCTGCCGTCGGGGTAGCCGGTCCACCGCTCCGCCTTGGCCAGGCCGAGCGTGTTGGTCGGGTCGAGGTGCTTCTCGGCGTGGTCGGCCGCGTTCATCTCGGCCTCCTCGCGCACGCCGGTGTCGACGTGCCGCAGCACGGCGGCCAGGTCGCCGTCGACCGGCGGCTCGGGCGGCGAGGATCAGGTTGGCCGCGGCCAGCTCGTACTCGACGGCGTCCAGGCGGCGGCGGATGGTGGTCCAGGTGCGGGCGCGGATCAGACGGAACACGAGGCTCTCCTTGGTGGTCGGGGCGGTGTGTCGGGCACCGACACCGCCGCGCCCCGCCCCCGGCGTATCCGGGGGCGGGGCGCGACGGCGGTCGGCGGTGTCCGGCAGTGGGTCAGGTTTGGGGGTGGTCGCCGGTGAGCTCCGCGACCCGGCGCAGGTGGTCGCGCTGGCGCTCGATCGCGGCGAAGACGTCCTTGTACAGTGGGGCGGGGCCCCAGGTGCTGTAGTCGCTGTCGGAGCCGACGACCCACGCGGGGTCGTGGCCGGCCTTCTCGGCGGCCTCGTTCCTGGGCAGGCTGCTGTACACGTAGGCGGCGTGGACGTCCGCGATCCCGCGGGCCTTGTGGTCCCATGCCGTCGCCGCCGCGAGGACCGCGTCCTGCGCGGTGATCAGCCGGTAGACGGTGGAGCGCCACTGGGTGTCGGGGGTGGAGGACAGCGCGGCGGCCAGGTCGTCCATCTCCTGGCGGGCCCGGGTGTAGGCGGTCCACCGGTTCGCGCAGCCGGTGGCGGCGATCTGCAGGTCCAGGACGTACCGGGCGTCGCGCCACAGGCCGCAGGCCTCGTCGTACTCGGCGCCAAGCAGCTGGCGGGCGGCCGGGGAGAGGGCCCGGTCGTGCCAGTGGTCGGCGGGCAGGGCGGGCTCGGCCTCGTCGCCGGTGAACGCGGTGAAGGTGAGGACGAGGTTGCCGAGTTCCGTCGGCACCGTGCCGGTGAAGTGCGGGTGGTGGCGGCCCTCCAGCTCGTCGGCGACCTGCTGGTAGTCGGCGGGGCTGATCACGAACATACGGCCCTCCATGCGGGGTGCGGGGCGGGTGGGGTGGGGTGTACGAAGGCCGGGGGGGGGCCGCGCGCCCCGCCCCGCGGGGGCGGGGGGCGCCGGCC
>NZ_JBEXJT010000066.1:0-34879 GCF_040609255.1 Kitasatospora sp. NPDC004723
CCCTCAAACGCGCCCAACACCACAACTGGCCACCACCACAACCGGCAACAGTCACGATCACCCAGCGAGACACAACTTAAGTCACCGGCATTGGGGCTAGACCGACCTAGGCTGGTTGCCCTACCGTCGGACGTGAAAGAACCCCCGGGGCCGCGTAGGACCGGCACCGGGGGTCAACCGCCGAATGCTTATAGGAGCACTCGACATGTCTGACCTTACCTTCTGGGTTTGGTGCGTTGGAGCCGCCGGCTGCTTAGCTGCTGCTGCGGTCCTCGCGCTCTGGCTGACCCCTGATGCCACTCCCAAGGGGCGTCACCGGGCGACCGGGGACTTGATCCGGATCGACCTGAAAGGGCTTCGGGCCCCTGCGTACCACCACCGTCCGGCGCCGGTTGCGCCCCGTGCCGAACTGGCACCTCGACCCGCCGTGCTGCCCGCGCCGGCGGTCGTGCCGTCCCTGGTCCCCACCCGGCAGGAGATCGAATCCGCTGTGATCGAGCGGGAGCGGCGTGCCGTGCACGTTCCCGAGGCGATCGAGCCGGCGCCCGTGACCGTGGTGCCGCTGTGGGAGCGGGATGAAGAGCGCCGTCGAGTTGAGCGCCGACGCGCCCTTGTGGCGGCTTCCAAGGGGCTTCCCGATCCCGGTTACTCGTATGAGGGTGCGCACGCCCTCACTGGGGCGGTGGCGTCATGACTCCGGCGACCACTCGAAAGCCCGTGTGCGGCGCTCGGAGCCCTGGCCGCACGTCTTCCTGCGCACTCGCCCCGTTCCACGGAGGTGGTCACGTGAACGCGCTCGGGGAAGGCTGGCCGCGCGTCGGTCCGGTCTACTGCGCCCGGTGCGGGAAGGAAGCCATGAGTCCGGTTGCGGGCGGCCATGAGGAGGCGGCGACCGGTCCCGGGTTCACGAGGTGGGTGTGTTCGCCGAACTGCCGCTAGCAGAGCAGACGTTGCCCCGCTCGGACCGTATCCGGGCGGGGCATTTCGCTGCCTGGACTTGCGGAGGGGCGGCTGGGCGTGGCTGAGACGGTGGCGGTGACCGGCAACTGCGAGTAACTTGGACGGCTCGATCGGCCGTTGGCAGCCCCGGGAGACTTGTGCTCGGGGGCTTTCGCCTGTGTGTTCACCATATGGCCGTGTCGCTGTCGGTGCGGTGTGGTATCGATTTTCAGACAGCCGATGCCCATCGGCGCGGGGGTGCTCGGACGGGTATACGGGGAGCGGCAGGCATGTCGAACTGGCGTGACGGCGGCGACGAGAGCGGGGACGTCTTCCTTGGCGGCGGGCCGACGGTCGAAGGGGTGGACTATGAGGCCGCCTGGCTTGAGGCTAGGGCCGCAGCGATCCATCTGAACTCGGTGCTCGCGGCGCTGGGGTTGCAGGGCGATGATCAGGTCAAGGCCCAAGCCGGCTGGTCGGACGACGGCCACGGCGTGGTGTTCCTGAGAGGAACGCTCTCGGGCGCGCGGAAGCTCGGCGCCACGCTCGACCGCATGGCGACCCGGGACGGCGCTGTCGACGACGCGGATCCCAACCCTGAGGCGTCGGCAGGTAGCTGATCACCATGCCGGGCTGCGTGTGGCCGTCGGGAGCCCGGCGCCCGGCCGGGACCGGCCGTCAGGCCGCATGCCCGGCCGGGGCGCCATGGGCGACCGGCGGCGCTGTGCGCCGCCTCTTGAGTGAGTGAAGAAAGTATTCGACGCTGCCGACTACCCCACCACGGGGCGATGGGTGATCGTGAGCTGCGTTGCGGCTGCGGTCATGGTGAGGGTTTCGAGCATGAGGGGGCGGGCGTCGGCCTGGGTGCGGGTGACGCGTTGGGAGACGAGGAGTGGGGTGTTCTCGGGAACGTGGAGGGCGGCGCGTTCGTCGGGGTTGGGCATGCGCGCGCTGACGGCCTCGTGCCATTCGATGGGTCCGTGTGCTGCGGCCAGTGCGGCGTAGGCGTCGGTGTTGAAGACTTCGGGGCGCTGGGCGAGCACGGTGCTGGTGATCTGCTCCATGGGCAGCAGGCCTGAGTAGCGGGCCCGGACTCCGCTGGACTCATGGGTGTAGAGCCGCTGCACCAAAAAGGCGGCTTCCCCTTCGTCGGTCTCCAGGGTTGCCGCCGCGCTGGGTTCCAGTCGCACTCGATAGACCGTGGGCGTCTCGGCGTCCTGCCAGCCGGCCGGGCAGTGGTACTGATCGCCGTTGCAGATGACCGTGCGCTGAATGTTGATCGTCGCGTTCTGCTCGGGCTGCGGTCCCCGGACGAACGTGCCGCGCCCCTGCTGGACATCGAGCAGCCCGTCCGCCCGCAGCTCGGCGACCGCTTGGCGGACGGTGGGGCGGGAGACTCCGTAGAGGGCGGTCAGCTTGTCCTCGGTCGGGATCTTCTCGCCCGGTTTCCAGGCGCCCTTGGCGATGGCCTTGCGCATCTCGCTGGCCACCTGCTTGTAGAGCGCCTGCCCTTTCACAACCGCCACTTCGGCCCCCTCGGCCCCATTGGTGACGGGTCGTTCGTATCCGTCACGTTCGTTTTCCAACGGACATCGGCGCTGCTCAGGCTGCGTGCCGCGACCTGAATTCAGCAGTCGTCAGGATGATTGCCCTTGCGTCCGGCGTCAAGGGGGCTCATCATCGTGGTCCCGCACAATTCATCATGACGACTGACCTATCTGGGGGGTCGTCCGGGAGGGGTGAGTAGGGCATGACCTTGAAGAATCTCCCGTTGGACGCTGGGCGGCTGGGTGTCGCTCTGTGCGTTTCCGTGGAGGCTAAGACCGTTCCCGAGACGGGTGAGGTCAAGGCGGACCGCGACGGGGTTCCGGTGTGGACGGTCGGCGTGGCGGTGCGGCCGGAGGGGCGGCGGACCGCGCTGATCGAGGTGGCGGTGAGCGGTGAGCCCACGGGTGTGATGGTCGGTCAGGTGGTGAGCCTGGAGGGCCTGGAGGCGTTCTGGTGGGAGATGAACGGGCGCGCGGGCCTGTCGTACCGGGCGGACTCGGTGGTCCCGGCGCCGCCGCCGGCGCGTGCGGCCCGGCAGTCGGCTGATTCCCGTGCCGTTGCTGGGGGCTCGGAGTGAGCAGGGCGGATCGCACCTGGCTGGACCTTCGGGAGCGGTTGAACGACCTGGGGGCCTTCGCGGAGGAGATGCGTCCGGACATGGACTGGGGGCGGGCCCGCTTCCTGTACGCGATCATCGCGCCGATGGCGGAGGACGCGGCCCGTCTGGCCCGGGACCTGGAGGGCGAGCTGTACGTGCTGGCGGCCAAGCACGGGGTGATCCTGCCCCGGTCGGACCCGGGCGACGGTGAGAGCCGGTGAGCGAGGAACGGTGGAAGGCCCTCGTTGGACCGGGGCGAGCAAGGAAGGAACCTCGGCCGGCCGTGCCGGGCATGGCGGACTGGAGTACCCGGGCGTGTGCCTTCCTCCTGGAGGTCTCGATCGCCGGGGGGATCATGACCACCTACACGGCTCTCCTGTACTACGCGCGCCCGCCGTTGGCGCTGCTGCAAGCCGTGGCGCTGCTGCTGAGTGTGCACCTGGAGCCGGTGTACCGGTTCCTGTACTGGGCGCTGCCGCTGGTGTTCCTGGTGTGGCAGTGGGCGGTGCGGGGTCGGACGGGGCAGTCGCTGGGGCAGCGCGTGATGCGGATCGTGACGGTGGATGAGGACACCGCGCGTCCGCTGGGTCCGGCCCGCTCGATCGTGCGGAGCCTGCTGCACGTGGTGGATGTGGCGCCGGGGTTCTTCGGGTTCGTGCGTCCGCTGGTGCATCACCGCCGGCAGACGTGGGCCGATCAGATCAGCCGGTCGGTGGTCGTGGACATCGATGTGATCAACCAAATCGCGGAGGTGAGGAAGTGAGCACGATCGAGATGGCGGCCGGGGCGTCGGCGCCGCCGGTGGTGTGGGCGGCGGGTGTGCTGGGGGTGGTCGCGCTGCTGCTGGCGGTGGTGTCGCCGGTGCTGCGCAACCGGGTGCCGAACGTGTGGTGGCCGTTGTGCGGGTACCCGGTGGCGGTGCTGCGGTTCTCCTGGTCGTGGCGCAAGCTGGCGGACGTTCAGGGCCTGTCGGTTCCCCGGCGTCCCGCCGTGGCGTTGCTGGGCAACGTGGTGGTTCAGGGGCGGGCGTTGAAGCCGGTCAAGCCCCGTGCGGGGATGCCTCGTTGGCAGCGTGGCGGGATGACCGTTCGGGTTCGTTTGCACGCGGGCCAGACTCCGGAGGCGTACGCGGCGGCGTGTGAGGCGATGGCTCATGCCTGGCGGATGTTCGCGGTGCGGGCGGTGTCCGACACGCGGGGGACGGTGTGGTTGGTGGCGAACGCCTGGGATCCGCTGGGCATGCCGGCGGAGCCGTTCCGGGGGTCGGTGGGGCTGCTGACGGCCGTGGTCGGGGTGTGGGAGGACGGTGGGCGCTGGCTGGTGAACCTGCGGCGCGTTCCGCACTGGCTGATCGTGGGGGCCACGCAGTCGGGCAAGTCCACGCTGCTGGCGTCGTTGGTGGCGCAGTGGGCCCGGCAGCCGGTGGCGATGGTCGGCATCGATCTCAAGGGCGGGATGGAGCTGTCGTTGTTCGGTCCGCGCTTGACGGCGTTGGCGACCAGTCGCGGTGAGGCGGTGGAGCTGCTGGACCTGTTGGTGGAGATCACCATGGGCCGGATGGCGCTGTGCCGGTCGGTGGGGGTGCGCTCGGTGTGGGAACTGCCGGACAAGCAACAGCCCGTGCCGGTGGTCGTCCTGGTGGACGAGGTCGCCGAGTTGTACCTGACGGCGGCCAGCGCGGACAAGGCCGAGGTGTCGCGGGTGGCGACGGCGCTGCTGCGGCTGGGGCAGCTCGGGGCCGCGCTGGGTGTGCACCTGGTGATCGCCGGCCAGCGGTTCGGCTCCGACCTCGGGCCGAGTGCGACATCGTTGCGGGCGCAGTTGGCGGGGCGGGTGTGCTTCCGGGTGTCGGACAAGGGCACGGCGGAAATGACCCTGGGTGACCTCGACTCCGGCGCGGTGGACGCGGTGCAGGCGATCCCGGTCTCGATGCCTGGTGTCGCGGTGGCTTACGGTGCGGCTGGCGGCGGTTGGATGCGGGCCCGCTCCCACCTGGTGACCCCGGAGCAGGCGCAGGAGACTGCGCGGCGGTTCGCCCATCTGACCCCGGCCGTCGGCCAGTTGTACGCCGGGGGTGCCGCGTGAACTTCGCGATCCCGTTGACGGCGTTCCTGTTCGTGATCGTCGTGATGATGGTCCGCTCGCGTGAGCTGAAGATCTGGCAGGTGATCTTGGTGGCGGCGTTCGGGTTCTTCCTGGCCCGCACCAACCTGGCCGATCCGATCGAAGCGGCGGTGCGGTGGTTCGTCACGGGCCTGACCCACTCCGGCGACCCGTCGACGCCCGTGGTCCCCAACGGCCCGGCCATCACCATCGAACCCGCTGTCCCGCCCGCTGCCCCGCCCGTTGTCCCGCCGGCTGTCCCACCCGCCGTCGTCGGTCCTCCGACCGCCTGACACCCCGCCTCCCGCTTCTTTGATCGAACTGGAGTTCCCATGGATCGACCACGACCACAGCCCTCCGCGTCCGTGTCGTCCGTTGCCCTCGGTCATGCCGGGTTCTGCCCGGTGTGGCCGGGGCGGCCCGTCTTTCCCTGGAGCCATCCCCCATGAACGGTCTTCTTGGTGATCCTTCGGCCCGTCGCGCCTACCTCGGGCTGGAGGAGCGGCTGCGTGGCCTCAATGAGGTGGACCGGGACTTGGTTCGCCTCGGGCAGATGCCGGGCTTGTCCCGGTGGTTGGAACAGGTGGCGGCGACCGGTGGGTGTGCCCGGCCGGTGTACCTGCGGGGCATGTCGGAGACGTTCGACGCTGTCTCGGGTGCGCTGGTGCGCCGGTACAGCACGGAGGGTGAGCCCGGGGAGCGGCTGGCGCTGCGGTGCAGGAATCGGCGGTCCTCGCGGTGCGGGCCGTGCTCGTGGCTGCATCAGGGTGACAGCTGGCACCTGGTGCACGCCGGTCTCGCCGGAGGCAAGGGTGTCCCGGCGGAGGTGCGTTCGCACCCGACGGTGTTCCTGACGCTGACGGCGCCGTCCTTCGGCCGAGTGCACCGTGCGGGCCGCTGCCACCCGGAGCGTCCCGGCGCTTGTGCTCATGGGCGAGCGTTGGGGTGTGGGCGGGTTCA
Source organism: Kitasatospora sp. NPDC004723 (assembly GCF_040609255.1). Lineage (NCBI taxonomy): Bacteria > Bacillati > Actinomycetota > Actinomycetes > Kitasatosporales > Streptomycetaceae > Kitasatospora > Kitasatospora sp. NPDC004723. The sequence continues at coordinate 6,149 of NZ_JBEXJT010000066.1, forward strand.
TCCGGAGAACGGTGCTCTCGTGGGTGGGCCGTTGTGTGTGGAGTGCTACGACTACCCGGGGCACGTGCTGTGGAACGCCCACGCGGGGGCGTTGTGGAAGGCCTTCACCGACAACGTGTATCACCACTTGGCGGCGGCCGGGGTGGGCCGGTCGGCGGTTCGGCGCCTGGTGCGGGTGTCGGCGGTCAAGGTCGCGGAGTACCAACGCCGTGGCGTCGTGCACTTCCACGCCGTGGTGCGCCTGGACGGTCCGGCCGGCGCCACTGACCGGCCGCCCTCGTGGGCGACGGCCGACGTGTTGGTGGAGTCGGTCCGTACGGCGGTCGGGGCGGTCGCGCTGGCTGCCCCGGTCTCGGATGCTTACGGGGAGCGGCGTCTTCGCTTCGGTGTGCAGGTGGATGTGCACGAACTCCGCGGTGAGGTGGATTCCCCGGAGACGGGTGAACGGGTGGCCGCTTACGTGGCGAAGTACACCACGAAGGGTGCGGAGGCTGCGGGGGCGGTCGACCGGCGGGTGACGAGTGCGGCGGAGATCCGGCTTCTGCGGGTGTCGGATCACATGCGGGCGCTGGTCGGGGCCTGCTGGCGGTTGGGCGGTCTGCCGGAGTTGGCGCACCTGCGCTTGAGGGCCTGGGCTCACATGCTCGGCTTCCGGGGTCACTGCCTGACCAAGACCCGGTCCTACTCGACGACGTACCGCAGTCTGCGGGCGGAGCGGGGGGACTACGTTCGTGGCGCGCCTGCTCCTGAGGGTGAGGTGACCGTGGGCTCCTGGCGGTTCGCCGGAACGGGGTACCGGCCCGGGGAGGCCGTGATCGCTGAGGGAATCGCCCTCGACCTTGAGCGGACCCGAGAGATCGCCCGTGACCACGCGCCTCCCGGGTGGGTGGGTGGGGCGCGGCGGCGCGGTGGCGGGGCTGAGGGCATGGCTCGGCCGGCGAGCGGTGCCCGAGATGGATGATCACCAGGGGGGCGTGCCCGCCATCGTTCCTGACCCGAGTGCGGATGATCGGGACTGGGAATGGGCGATAGAGAATGCGCGAAACTCGCCGGAATGGTCAAATGAGCAATGGCGGCGCATGAATGAGATCCTTAATCTTCGGATTGAAGAATCCCAGTAGCACCGCCATAGCCCTACCGAACTTTTCGCGACTAATCCTCGGCGTTATATACGGGGACAAGTCGGTCGCGCAGTGGCACCCTGGCGCCTTTACCTACGGGAAGAACCACCAGGGCCGCAAGCGCGTTTTCGACGAAAGCTCGCCTCTCTTCAAGGGTGACATTTGGCCGGTTCCACTGTTCTTCAATGTCCACCGGCTTCGCTCCCGAATGTTGGGCGATCCACTTTGCGCGCTGCTTGCGGAGCTTCCGTTCCTCGGCTTCATACTCGGCGAGATCCCTGTAATAGCTCGCCGCGCTGATCTTTCCCCCTCGATGCGCCTTCTTGGCTTCGGCCATATTGTCAAGGACGGTGGCGAGCTTCTTCTCATGCGGCCACTGTTCGGATGAGGCCTTTGCTCTGCGCCGCGCCGATTCCTGCCTGTGCTTGGCTATCACAATCTTTCGAATAAGCTCGTCGACGTCGGGCCCTGGGGCGGAAACACCATGGCAATCGCCACAGGTGTAGTTGAAAAAGCCCGGAGGCTTTTTCTTGTCATAGGATTTAACTCCGCGCATGCGGCCGTTGCACTCGCTCTTTCCGCACCTGAGCGTGCCGCTTCCGAGATAGGTGCGAGAATTAACGGCGGTGCCGCGTCCCGGCCCGGATTCGAGGATCTCGCATATATCCTCCCATTGCTTCACGGTCAGGATTGCGTCATGTACACCCTGGACCGGCTGCCCCTTCTCGTCGTAGACGGGGACCATGCGCCGACGCTCGGCCTGTGTCTCCTCGTCGTACTCGATTTCAGTTCGGGACCTGTATCCACAAATCCGAGGATTGCTCAGAACCAACTTGAGCGACATGGTGGTCCATTGGGATCCACTGGCAGTCAGAATTCCCTTACGGCGCCATTCAGCCACGATAGGGTTCCACTGGCGCGCCGTGATGATCTTCTGGGCTGCATCGCGCAGAAGCTTTGTTTCCTCGGGATCCAAGGTCCGCCGATCCGCCATCCACCCAAAGGGGCGCGGTCCGCCGGCGGGTATTCCCGCCTGCTGCATTGCTCGATGCTTCCGACTGACGCGCCGTGCGGTGTCTGCCGACGCTTTGTTGTTCATCGCGGTAATGACTCGCGCCATGGCGCGACCATTGTCCGTCAGCAGATCGAGCGATCCGGTGATGTCGATAATCGGGACGCCGTAGCGCTGAACGACGTCAATGCAATCCTCAAGGTGGCGCGGATCACGAGTGAGACGGTCGATGTCATAGACAATGAGGCCGTCTATGCGCTTGCCGTTCGGTGCGCGGCGGGCCTTCAAGTCATTTAAGGCGCCATCCAGTACGGGGCGAATTACGCGATGGACCAAGGTTCCGTCAGGCAACCTGACGCGACGCCGCTTCCATGCAGAGGTGTCCGGCTCGCGATAGGTCCAGACGTAGGCTCCTCCACGCCGCTCAACAAATTCTCGGTCGTCCTTCTCCTGTTCATCGGTGCTCTTGATGTCCCGGCCTGTCAGGTACGGGATTCGTCCGGGCTCGTCCTCGTCGGGAAGATCCCCCTCCTCCTCCTCCGTGGACAAGCGCGTGAGGCCTGCCCAGTTCATGCCTTCGAACCGACCTTGTTGCACTCGCGTGATCAGGTCTTTGTCCATACCTAGAAACTACATTCGCGCTACCACTGTGCCCAGTTGTAGCGGTAGTTGGACGGCCACGGGTCGCCCCAGTAGACCCAGTTGTTGCCGGTGTCGTACCCGTACACGACGTGCATGTGGCCGCCGCCGGAGCTCCACTGGATCCGGGTCTCGACCGGCCGGTCGGCGTTCACCTCGGTCTGCACCGTGCTGTAGCGCAGGTAGCCGGTGACGTACGAGCCCGGGCTGATCCCGATCCGGCTCAGGCCGTTCTGCACATCGCCCAGCGTGGCCTGGCTGTTGGGGCAGGCCGAGCTGCCGGAGCGGCCGAACGCGGCGTTGCAGAACCCGTTCTGGCTGTAGTTGTAGCCGTAGAAGGTGGCGATGGTGTTGCCGCTCGCCGCCCAGCACCAGTTGGTCTGCTGTTGCTGCTGCATGGTGATGTCGAGCGTCTTGTAGGTGCCGGCCAGATCGGCCGTGGCACCCGCGGCGGCGGGCCTGACCCGCGGCAGGGGGGCCGCGGGAGCGGCCTGGGCGGGGGTGACGGCCGCGGCGCTGAGCGCCGGGCCGAGGACGCCGAGCGCGAGCACCGAGACGGCGCGGCGCAGGCGTATCCGTGTGACGGACATGGGGGATGGCCTCCTTGCGGCAGGCAGAGGAGTCGAGAGGTGTGGGGGTGCGGTCCGGATCGCGTCACCGAGCATCGCGCTGTTGACATGGCCGGTCAACGGCCCTCGGGCCCCGCCCGTCCGGGTGTGAACGGGCCCGCCCCGCTGTGAACGCCGGCCCCGGAACCCCCGCCGGGAGCGTCAGGACCGGTGACAAACCCCCCTCCACATGTGAACATTCACGACCCGGGCCCACCGCACGGGCCCCGCCGGGCCGCCCCCACCGCCCCGCCATCCGAGGAGGCCGCATGCAGCGGACCGACCGACCCGACCTCGTCACCGCGCTGCGCACCGGCCCCTTCGACCTCGCCCTGCGCACCGCCATCGCCGCCCGCGGCCTCGCCCTGCACCGCATCCGCGACCACCTCGCGCAACGCGGCGTCCACATCGGGGTGACCAGCCTCAGTTACTGGCAGCAGGGCCGCCGCCGCCCCGAACGGGCCGAATCGCTGCGCGCGGTCCGGGAGTTGGAGAAGGTCCTGGACCTCCCCGCGCACTCCCTCACCCGGCTGCTCGGCCCCCGGCGCGCCGCCCCCACCGCCCCGGCCGGCCCGCCCGTCCGCCCCTACCGCGACCTCATCACCCCGCCCACCGCCGTCGACGACCTGCTCGCCGAGCTGGCCGGCCCGCGCGACAGCGGGCTGCACACCATCACCCACATCGAGCGGATCCGGATCGGCGCCGACCGCCGGCTCCGGCGCCGCGACTCCCAGCACGCCCTGCGCGCCCACCGCGACGGCATCGACCGCTACCTCGCCATCCACCAGGGCGACCCCGGCAGCGACATCACCCGGGTCGGCGTCCGCGCCGAGGAGAACTGCCGCCCCGGCCGCATCCGCCGCGACCAGGCCCACGACCTGCTGATCGCCGAACTCCTGCTGGACCGCCGACTGCGCGCGGGCGACACCCATCTGCTCGGCTACGGCTTCGACGACGCCCCGGCGCCCGAGCCCAGCTGCGAGTACCTCCGCGGCTTCCACTCGGGCGCGGGGCAGTACGTCCTCCAGATCACCTTCCACCCGGCCGCGCTGCCCGTGCGCTGCCACCGCTTCGCCCGCCGCTCGCCCGAGGAGAAGCCCTACGAGAGCGAGGAGCTGACCCTCGACGGCCACCGCTGCGTGCACCTGGTCGCCACCGCCGTCGGGCCCTGCATCCTGGGCATCGGCTGGGACTGGGAGTAGCCCCGGCCGATGCCCGGGGCGTGGGTTCCGGGTCTTCGCCGGTCGCCGTCGGCCGCCGTCGGTCGCGGTCAGCCGCCGAAGGCCAGCTCCAGACAGTCCTCCACCGGCCGGTAGCCGATCTGCTGGTAGATCGAGTTGCTGGTCGGGTTGGAGAGGTCCGTGTACAGCAGCACCTCCGCGGCCCCGTCGGCCAGGGCGGCGGCCGAGGCGGCGGCCGTGACGCCGCTGGCGTAGCCCCGGCCGCGGGCCTCGCGCGGCGTGTAGACCGGGCCGATCCGGGACATCCCGGCGACGACCGCGCTGGCCCCGGCCACCGCGACCGGCCGGCCGCCGTCCTCCCACAGGTGCAGCTGGCCGCCGGCGGTCCGGTCGTCCACCACCATCGCCGCGTCGGGGATCCGGATGTCCACCTCGGCCGCGAACGCGTCGAACCAGCGGATCAGCAGCTCGCGGTCCGCCGCCCCGGCGAGCCGGGGGCGACCGGCCGGCGGGCGCGGCGGGTCGGTCAGCTCGCCGAGCCGGTAGAGGCGCTCCTCGGTCTTGACGGTCGGGGTGGCCCCGGTGGCCCCGGCCCACGCGTCACCGAACGCCCGCACCGCCGCCACCCCGCCGCCGACCCCGGCGAGCGCGGTGAACCCGGCCCAGGCTCCGGCGAGTTCGACGGCCAGTTCGGCCGCCGCCCGCTCGGGCATCAGCCCCAGCCGCGGGGCGAACGGCGGGGTCTGCAGGAACACCCCGGCGACCGGCCCGTCCGGCTCGGGGCGCCACCAGCCGAACACCGGCGCGCCGGCGCCGTAGTAGTGGAGGCCGCGGGCCGCCAGCCGGTCCGTGATCGTCAGCAGCACGGTGTTCTCGGCCGGGTTGGCGCCGAGGAAGCCGCCGGCCTGGGCGCGGAAGTCGTCGAGGGAGGTACTGAGAGTCCAGGGCATGGCCCATCCTCCCCCGCCTCCCCCGGCGCCGACCACCGCTTTTACCCGGCCTGCCCGCCTGCCCGCCTGCCCGCCCGCCGTACTCGGCCTACTCGACCGTGGACGCCCCCAGCCGCTCGGCGAGGGCCGCCGGGTCGGTGGTCGGCAGCTCGCAGGCGAAGTTCCGGCAGACGTAGGCGGCGGGCGCACCGTCGACCAGCGGCCGGCCGGCCAACAGCGGCACCTCGTCGCTGCCGGCGCCCGGCTCGCCGAACGCGACCACGGCGCCGGGCGCGGTGCCGAGCAGCGCGGCCCGGTGCAGCGCCGCCGTCCCGGGGTCACCGGCCGGGCCGATCACCGCGACCTCGCGCGGCCCGTCGGCCACTGCCTCGGCGGCGGCCAGGCCCCAGCCGATGAACCGCGGCGCGCGCGAGGCGAGCGCCCCGACGATGCCGAGCGCCCGCTCGGCGGCGGTCCGGTGGCGGTCCGAGCCGGTGTACGCGGCGTAGCCGAGCAGCGCGGCCGCGGCGGCGGTCCAGCCGGACGGGGTCGCGTTGTCGGTCGGGTCCTGCGGGCGCCGGATCAGCTCCTCGGCGTCGTCGGCGGTGTCGTACAGCGCGCCGCTCTCCTCGTCGGCGAAGTGCTTGAGCACGGTGTCGAGCAGCCCGCCGGCCAGTTGGAGCCACTCGGCCTCGCCGGTGACGGCGTACAGCGCGAGGAAGCCCTCGGCGGTGTCGGCGTAGTCCTCCAGCACGCCCGCGTTGGCGCCGGGGCGGCCGTCCCGGGAGGTCCGCAGCAGCCGGCCCTCGGGGGTGAGGTGGACGGCGAGCAGCAGGTCGGCGGCGCGTTCGGCGGCCCGGACCAGGTCGGGGCGCTCCAGCAGGGCGCCGGTCTCGGCGAGCGCGGCGATGGCGAGGCCGTTCCAGGCGGCGACCACCTTGTCGTCCCGGGCGGGCGCCGGGCGGGCCGCGCGGGCCGCCAGCAGCCGCTCCCTGATCGCCTCGTACTCGGCGAAGTCCTCGGGGTCGGCGAGGAGTTGGAGGACGGAGCTGCCGTGCTCGAAGGTGCCGTCGGCGGTGACGGAGAACAGCCGGGCGGCGGTGGCCGCGTCGGCGGGGCCGAGCAGGTCGACCAACTGGCCCGGCTCCCAGACGTAGTAGGCGCCCTCGGCAGTGGCCCCGGTCTCCTCGTCGAGGCTGTCGGCGTCCAGCGCGGAGGCGAACGCGCCCTCGGGGGTGCGCAGTTCGCGCAGCAGGAAGTCGGCGGTGGAGAGCGCGACCCGCCGGGCCAGCGGCGAGCCGGTCGCCCGCCACAGGTGCAGGTACGCACGGAGCAGCAGCGCGTTGTCGTACAGCATCTTCTCGAAGTGCGGCACCACCCAGCCGGCGTCCACCGCGTACCGGGCGAAGCCGCCGCCGAGCTGGTCGTGGATGCCGCCGCGGGCCATCGCCTCGCCGGTGCGGACGGCCATCTCCAGCGCGGCCTGCGAGCCGGTCCGGGCGTGGTGGCGCAGCAGGAACTCGATCACCATCGCCGGCGGGAACTTCGGCGCCCCGCCGAAGCCGCCGTGCCGCGGGTCGAAGTCGCGGCTGAGCGCGACCAGCGCCTGGTGCAGGTCGGCCTCCCCCGGCGGCTGGTGCACCCCGCTGCCGACCGCGTAGACGGAGGACCGCTCGGCCAGGTCGGCCCGGATCCGCGCGGCGACCTCGCCGACCTCCTCGCGCCGGTCCCGCCAGGCGGCGTGCACGCCCTCCAGCACCTGCCGGAACGACGGCATGCCGTGCCGGGGCTCGGACGGGAAGTAGGTCCCGAAGTAGAACGGCTCCTTGCCGGGCGTCAGGAAGACGGTCATCGGCCACCCGCCCTGCCCGGTCGCCGCCTGCACCGCCTCCATGTACACGGCGTCGACGTCCGGCCGCTCCTCCCGGTCGACCTTGACCGCGACGAACCGCTCGTTGAGGTACTCCGCGGTGACCTCGTCCTCGAACGACTCGTGCGCCATCACATGGCACCAGTGACAAGCGGCGTACCCGACGCTCAGCAGCACCGGCACACCGCGCCGCTCAGCCTCCTCGAACGCTTCGGGCCCCCAGGGCCACCAGTCGACCGGATTGTCGGCGTGCTGCTGCAGGTACGGCGACGTCGCGTCGGCGAGGCGGTTCGGCATGCCCCCATCCTTGCGCATCCGCGCGGTGGAGGGGGCGCGGCCTCACTCCTTCGGGGACTCCGGCTCCTCGGCGAAGTCCACCCGCTTGAACTGCTTGTTCATCGACTTGGCCAGGAACCAGGTGGCCACGCCGAGGGCGGCGAAGACGAGGAAGCCCAGCAGGCCGGGGGTGACCTTGGCGTCGTCGACGGCGAGCTGGGCGGCGAGGTGGGTGAGGTTCACGGGGGCACTCATATCTCTATGGTGGCCCGGCTCACGGGGAGCCGGGCCGTCGGGGGGTGCTTCAGTCCCGCGTGTCGGCCGACTCGGCCGTCAGGCTGGGGGTGCGCAGGCCGGCGAACAGGTCGTCCTCCGGCAGGTCCACGTCGACCAGGGTACGGGCGAGCTCGTAGTCCTCGGTGGGCCAGACCGTGCGCTGGACCTCCAGCGGGACGCGGAACCACGGGCCGTCCGGGTCGATCTGGGTGGCGTGCGCGATCAGCGCGCGGTCCCGGGTCTCGAACCAGTCGTCGCAGCGGACCCGGGTGGTGATCTCGCGCTCCGCGCGGCCGCTCTTCTCCCAGCCGGCGATCCACTCGCCGTAGGGGGACTCGTGGCCGTTCTCGGACAGGTACGTGTGCAGGGCGCGGATCCGGCCCATCGGGAAGCCGTGGTTGTAGTACAGCTTCAGCGGCTGCCAGGGCTCGCCGGCCTCGGGGTACGCGTCGGGGTCGCCGGCGGCGTCGAAGGCGAGCATGGTGATCTTGTGGGTCATGATGTGGTCGGGGTGCGGGTAGCCGCCGTTCTCGTCGTAGGTCGTGATGACCTGCGGCTTGAACTCCCGGATGAGGCGGACCAGCGGTTCGGCCGCCTCCTTGACGTCCTGCAGGGCGAAGCAGCCCTCGGGCAGCGGGGGCAGCGGGTCGCCCTCCGGCAGGCCCGAGTCCACGAAACCCAGCCAGGCCTGCTTGATCCCGAGGATCGCGCGGGCCTCGTCCATCTCCTTGCGCCGGACCTCGTGGATGTTCTCCTCGATCTCCGGCTTGCCCTGCAGCTTCGGGTTGAGGACCGAACCGCGTTCCCCCCCGGTGCAGGTGGCCACCAGCACGTCCACCCCGTGGTCGACGTACATGGCCATGGTCGCCGCGCCCTTGCTGGACTCGTCGTCCGGGTGGGCGTGCACCGCCATCAGTCGCAACTGCTCAGTCAACGCGTGCGTTCCTTCCACAAAAATGTCCGGGCGTACCGCGCAAGCCGGTCTGCCCACCGTCTGAGCCGCTCTCGGGGCCGCGTGACCGCGGGACCGGCCGCCGCGCGGGGCGCCGACACGGCCGAGCCCGCCCCCGCCGGACCGGCCGCGGGCGTGCCCCTCCTATAGTGACGGACTGGAGGAGCACCGCATTCCCCCGTACCACCCGCGCGGCCCCCTCCCCACGAGAGGACTGAGCCCCATGAGCGCCGGCACCCGGACCCCGCAGCTTCCCGAGGACCGCTACGGGCGTCGCGGCGACCGCGAGAGCGACCGCCGGCTCAAGGTGGTCGGCGCGGTCTGCGCGGTGGTGATGCTGGGCCTGATCGTCTGGCTGGGCGGCTCCTACCTGATCCGTGAGACGAAGATCAACGGCACCGTGCCGACCTTCCAGGCGCTCTCCGACACCGAGCTCCAGCTGCACCTGGCGGTGCGCAAGAGCGACGGCACGGCCGGCAGCTGCACCGTCCGCTCGCAGGGCGAGGACGGCGCGGTGGTCGGGGTGGCCGACTTCCCCGTCCCGGCGGAGGGCTCCGAGTACGACGCGGTGGTCAGTCTGCGGACCACCGCCCGCGGCACCACCGCCGAGCTGCTGGGCTGTACGCCCAAGTAACCGCGCGGCAGGCATATTCGCGCAGGGGAACGGGCATCCGTAGGGGAGTCCGGCCCACCGATCCTGTACACCTCGGCGCAACGCTGTCGTCAATGGAACGCCAACGACCCTCCCGCTTGTCGGCAGGAGTTGTTAGGCTCGTGGTTTCGCCCCTTCCGCACCAGCTGGTACGGGAGCGGGCGTTGCTTTGTAGTTAAGACCGATATCAGCACCACTCAACACGCTGACGACTCACACCCTCAGCACAGCCCCAGCACCTACGAGGAGCACCCGTGACCCAGACCAGCGAGAACGTGACCTGGCTCACTCAGTCCGGCTACGACCAGCTCAAGGCCGAGCTGGATCACCTGACCGGCCCCTGGCGGATCGAGATCGCGCAGAAGATCGAGGCCGCGCGCGAGGAGGGTGACCTCAAGGAGAACGCCGGCTATCACGCCGCCAAGGAGGAGCAGGGCAAGTACGAGCTGCGGATCCGCCAGCTCACCCAGATCCTGGAGCGCGCCAAGGTCGGCGAGGCCCCGGCGGACTCCGGTGTGGTGGCCCCGGGCATGGTCGTGACGGTCGCCTTCGACGGCGACGAGGACGACACCATGAAGTTCCTGCTGGGCTCGCGCGAGGTCGGCGACGACGACCTCGACATCTACTCGCCGCAGTCGCCGCTGGGCCGCGCGATCGACGGCAAGACGATCGGCGACGAGGCGACCTACGAGCTGCCGAACGGCAAGCAGGCCATGGTCAGGATCGTCGAGGTCAAGCCCTACGCCGGCTGATCACCCCCGACACGCCGAAGGCGGCCGCGGATTCCCGCGGCCGCCTTCGCGCGTCCGCCCGCACGCGTCCGGGCCGCCGGTCAGCGGGTGGAGGAGCGGTACTTGCGCACCGACAGCCAGGAGAACACCGCGGTGATCACCACCGACCAGAGCACCGACACCAGCTCGGCGTGCTGCATCGGCCACACGTCGTCCACCGGGCCCACCTGGTTGCCGAACAGGTTGCGGCAGGCCTGCACGGTGGCGCTGAACGGGTTCCAGTAGGCGACCCCCTGCAGCCAGCCCGGCATCGAGCTGACCGGCACGAAGGCGTTGGAGACGAAGGTCAGCGGGAAGAGCCAGATCAGCCCGGCCGAGGTGGCCGCCTCCGGGCTGCGCACCGACAGGCCGATCAGCGCGCCGATCCAGGAGAAGGCGTAGCCGAGCAGGAGCAGCAGCCCGAACGCGCCCAGCGCGGACAGCAGCCCGTTGTGGATCCGCCAGCCGACCAGCAGCGCCACCAGGGCCAGCACCACCAGGATGAACGCGGTCTGGCAGAGGTCGGCCAGGGTGCGGCCGACCAGCACCGCCGAGCGGGCCATCGGCAGCGAGCGGAACCGGTCGACCAGCCCCTTGGACATGTCCTCGGCGATGCCCGCCGAGGCGCCGGCCACCGCGAAGGTGACGGTCTGGGCGAAGATGCCCGCCATCAGGAACTGGATGTACGCCGAGGAGCTGGACTGCGCCCCGGGGATCTTGATCGCGCCGCCCATGACGTACGAGAACAGCAGCACGAACATGACCGGCTGCATCAGGCCGAACACCAGGATCTCGGGGATCCGGGTCATCCGGCGCAGGTTGCGCCGGGCGACCACCCAGGAGTCGTGCCGCACGGCGTCCACGCCCCGGCGCTGCCTGGGTACCGCCCCGCCGATGGCGTGCTCGGTCGCGGTGGCCATCTCAGACCTCCTTCCCGGCCGGAACCGCCTGCTTGCCGGTGCCGGAACCGGAGCCGCCGCCCCGCCCGCGACCCTTGCCCCCGGCGGCGCCGTCCTCGTCCTCGGTCTCGGTGTGGTGGCCGGTGAGCGAGAGGAAGACGTCGTCCAGGGTCGGCCGGCGCAGGCCGATGTCGTCGATCTGGATCGAGCGGGCGTCCAGCTCGCGGATCACGTCGGCGAGCACCCGGGCGCCGCCGCTGACCGGGACGGTGATCCGCCGGGTGTTCTTCTCCACGGCCGGCTCGCCGAGCGCGTGGGCGGAGAGCGCCGCGAGCGCCTCGCCGACCAGGTCGGGCCGCTGCACCACGACCTCGATCCGCTCGCCGCCGATCTGCGCCTTGAGCTGGTCGGCGGTGCCGCGCGCGATCACCCTGCCATGGTCGACCACGGCGATGTCGTGGGCGAGCCGGTCGGCCTCCTCCAGGTACTGGGTGGTGAGCAGCAGCGTGGTGCCCTGCTCGACCAGCGTCTCGATGACCTCCCACAGGGCGAGCCGGTTGCGCGGGTCGAGGCCGGTGGTGGGCTCGTCCAGGAACATCACCGGCGGGCGGACGACCAGCGCCGCGGCGAGGTCCAGGCGTCGGCGCATGCCGCCGGAGTAGGTCTTGGCGGTGCGGTCCTTGGCCTCGGTGAGGTTGAACCACTCCAGCAGTTCGAGCGCCCTGGCCTTCGCCGCACGGGCCGGCATCTGGTACAGCTCGCCGACCATCTGGAGGTTCTCGAAGCCGGTGAGGTACTCGTCGACCGCCGCGTACTGGCCGGAGAGGCCGATCAGGCTGCGGACGCGGTTCGGGTGCTTGAGGACGTCGACGCCGGCCACCGTCGCACCGCCGGAGTCGGGCTGGAGCAGCGTGGTGAGCACGCGCACGGTGGTGGTCTTGCCGGCACCGTTCGGGCCCAGCAGCCCGAGCACCGTGCCCTCGGGGACGTCGAGGCTGACACCGTCCAGGGCTCGTACGTCACCGAAGGTCTTGACCAGGTTCTCGGCTTGGATGGCTGGCGCCATGGGCCTGCCTCATCTCCTCGGAGGAACGGGCGGAACTGCGTACTCCGTCCCACTCTGCCCCGGATCCCCCGTTCGGGCCTACCGGGAGACCACGTACCCCGCGCCCCGCAGTTCGCCGAGCACCGCCGCGCAGTGCTCCGGCCCCTTGGTCTCCAGGTGCAGGTCCACCTCCACCTCGGTCAGCCCCAGCTGCGGATCGACCCGCACGTGCGCCACGTCCAGCACATTGGCGTCCACCCGGGTCAGCACCGCCAGCAGACCCGCCAGCGCGCCCGGCCGGTCGGCCAGCCGCACCCGCAGCGACAGGTACCGGCCGGCCGCCGCCAGACCGTGCCGCAGCACCCGCTGCATCAGCTGCGGGTCGATGTTGCCGCCGGACAGCACCGCCACCACCGGCCCCTCGAAGGAGTCCGGCCGCTCCAGCAGCGCCGCGACCGGGGCCGCCCCGGCCGGCTCCACCACCAGCTTCAGCCGCTCCAGCCCCAGCAGCAGGGCCCGGGACAGCGAGTCCTCGGAGACCGTCCGCACGCCGTCCGCCAGGGTGCTGACGATCTCGAACGGGACGTCCCCCGGCCGGCCGACCATGATCCCGTCCGCCATCGTGGCGAACCGTTCCAGCGAGACCGGGTGCCCCGCCGCCAGCGAGGGCGGGTACGCGGCCGCGGCCGCCGCCTGCACCCCGATCACCCGCACGTCCGGCCGCAGCGGCTTGACCGCCGCCGCGATCCCGGCCAGCAGGCCGCCGCCGCCCACCCCGACCAGCACGGTCCGCACCTCGGGGCACTGCTCCAGGATCTCCAGCCCGACGGTGGCCTGCCCGATCACGACGTCCCGGTGGTCGAACGGGTGGATGAAGACCGCGCCGCCCGCCTCCGCGAAGCGCTGCGCCGCCCGCAGCGCCTCGTCGACGGTCGCCCCGTGCAGCCGTACCTCGGCGCCGTACTCCCGGGTCGCCGCGATCTTCGGCAGCGGCGCGGACACCGGCATGAAGACGGTCGAGCGCACCCCGAGCAGCGAGGCGGCCAGCGCCACCCCCTGGGCGTGGTTCCCGGCACTCGCCGCCACCACCCCGCCCGCCCGCTGCACCGGCGAGAGGCCGGCGATCCGCACGTAGGCGCCGCGCAGCTTGAACGAGCCGGTGCGCTGGAGGTTCTCGCACTTCAGGTGGACCGGCGCACCGACCAGCGCGGAGAGGTGGCGGCTGCTCTCCATCGGCGTCACCCGGGCGATCCCGGCGAGCATCTTCTGGGCGCCGCGGACGTCGTCGAGGGTGATCGGCCAGCTGTGCATGACAGCAGCCTAGAGTCTCGCGACACGTGGTTCGGGGACGTCGGCCCTGTTCCCGGGCCCGCCCGGCCCGCGTACGCTGCTGCTCCTGAGCCTTCCTCACCGCACGACGATCGTGAGCCGCGATGACGACGACCTCGCCCCAGGCCACCGACCTCACCGAACCCGTGCACACCCAACTCCAGTACCAGCTGGCGGTGTTCGCCCGCCGCATGGAACAGGTCCGCGGATCCGACGGGGTGGCCGCCCTGGTCCGCGCGGCCTACCTGCTGCTCGAACGGCTGGAGCGGCTCGGCCCCGCCAACGTCAAGGCGCTGGCCGACGCCCTGGGTGTCGACTCCTCCACCGTCACCCGGCAGGTCGCCCCGCTGGTCGCGGCCGGCCTGGTCGGCCGGGTGCAGGACCCGGCCGACCGGCGCGCCGTCCGGCTCGCACTGACCCCGCTCGGCGCCGGACGCCTGTCCGAAGTGCGGGCCGGGAGAGCCGAGTTGACCCGCCGACTGGTGGCCGGCTGGCCCCCCGAGGAACAGCGGGCGTTCTGCGCCCTGCTGGCCCGTTTCAACCACTCCATGGAGGAGTACACGGCGGGCCGGCAGGGCGCGGGCGGCGCCTAGCGCGCCGCCCGGGCCCGGGCAGGGCCTCAGCCCAGCGCCTGCTTGAGGTCGGCCAGCAGGTCGTCGATCGACTCGATGCCGACGGAGACGCGCACCAGGTCGGCCGGCACCTCCAGGGCCGAACCGGCGACCGAGGCGTGGGTCATCCGGCCCGGGTGCTCGATCAGCGACTCCACGCCGCCCAGCGACTCGCCGAGGGTGAAGAGCTGCGCCCGGTTGCAGACCTCGACCGCCGCCTCCTCGCCGCCGTTCACCCGGAACGACACCATGCCGCCGAAGGCCTTCATCTGCTTGGCGGCGATGTCGTGGCCGGGGTGCTCGGCCAGGCCCGGGTACAGCACCTGGCTGACCTTGGGGTGGCTCGCGAGCAGCTCGGCGACCTTCTCGGCGTTCGAGCTGTGCCGGTCCATCCGCACGCCGAGGGTCTTGATGCCGCGCAGCACCAGCCAGGCGTCGAACGGGCCGGAGACCGCGCCCATCGCGTTCTGGTGGTAGGCGACCTCCTCGCCGAGGCCCGCCTCGGCGATCACCAGGGCGCCGCCGACCACGTCCGAGTGGCCGCCCATGTACTTGGTGGTCGAGTGCACGACCACGTCGGCGCCGAGCGCGATCGGCTGCTGCAGGTAGGGGCTGGCGAAGGTGTTGTCGACCACCAGCAGCGCGCCGGCGCCGTGCGCGATCTCGGCCAGCGCGGCCAGGTCGGTGATGCCCAGCAGCGGGTTGGACGGGGTCTCCACCCAGACCGCGCGGGTGTTGGGGCGCAGCGCCTCGCGCACGGTGGCGAGGTCCTGGGTGTTGGCCACCGAGAACTCGACGCCCCAGCGGGTCAGCACCTTGGCGAAGAGCCGGAAGGTGCCGCCGTAGGCGTCGTTGGGGATGACGATGTGGTCGCCCGGCTTGAGGACGGTGCGCAGCAGGGTGTCCTCGGCGGCGAGGCCGGAGGCGAAGGCGAGGCCGCGGGAGCCGCCCTCCAGCGCGGCGAGGCACTCCTCCAGCGCGGTACGGGTCGGGTTGGCGCTGCGGCTGTACTCGTAACCGCCCCGCAGGCCGCCCACCCCGTCCTGCTTGTAGGTGGACACCTGGTAGATCGGCGTGACGACGGCCCCGGTCTGGGGGTCTGCTTCCTGACCCGCGTGGATGGCGAGGGTCTCGAAGCCCTGGGGAAGCTGGTGCTCGGTCATGCTCCGAGCGTAGTCGGCGAACCGCCGGGTGCCGTCCGCGAGACGCGGGCGCCCCGCCGGAGCGGCACCGGGGCACCGTCGGGACGCCGTCGGGACGTCGCCCGGGGGACACCGTGGGGCGCCCGGAATCCCCGGCCGTCCGGCCGCGTTGGAACCTGCGCAACACTCCCCGAACCCGTTGGAGCAGGCCGTGCTGTTCAACCGCCACAAGACCTCGCTCGTCCCCGCCGACCAAGCCCTGCCCGGCCGCCCGGCCCCGGCGTTCACCCTGCGCGAGCCGCACACCGTGCTCGGTCACCCGCTGACCGGCCCGTACCCCGAGGGTCTTGAGGTCGCGGACTTCGGCCTGGGGTGCTTCTGGGGCGCCGAGCGGACGTTCTGGCGGCTGCCCGGCGTCTGGACGACGCTGGTCGGCTACCAGGGCGGCCACACCCCGAACCCGACGTACGAGGAGGTGTGCAGCGGCCTGACCGGGCACACCGAGGCGGTCCGGGTGGTGTACGACCCCGCGGTGGTCTCCTACGAGCGGCTGCTGAAGACCTTCTGGGAGGCGCACGACCCGACCCAGGGCAACCGCCAGGGCAACGACGTGGGCACCCAGTACCGCTCCGCGGTCTACACCCACTCCCCGGCCCAGGCCGCCGCCGCGACCGCCACCCGGGACGCCTTCCAGCCGGCGCTGACCGCGCTCGGCCTCGGCCCGGTCACCACCGAGATCGCCCCGGCCGGCCCGTTCTACCCGGCCGAGCCGTACCACCAGCAGTACCTCTCGGACGCCAAGAACCCCAACGGCTACTGCGGCCTCGGCGGCACCGGCGCCAGCTGCCCGATCGGGGTGGCCCGCACGGGCGCCGAGGGCTGAGGTCACTCAGGGTTCCCAGCCCCGGCCCCGCGGGCGCAGACTGGAAGGACCGGTAGGGCGGCCCCGCCACCGTCCCTGGTGACGGGGCCGCCCCTGTCCCGAGGAGCACCTCATGGCCGGTCTCATCCGCAGGAACTTCGACACCGATCCCGAGGAGATCCGCCCGTTCGAGGCGGACAAGGGCGAGCTGCGCCTGGTCAACCTGGACGGCGGAGCCGTCGGCCGGGCGGTCTTCCAGCCCGGCTGGAAGTGGTCCGAGCACGTCAAGCCGATCGCCAAGACCGACAGCTGCCAGGCGGCCCACGTCGGCTACGTCGTCTCCGGCCGCATGAAGATCGTCATGGACGACGGCGAGGCGGCCGAGTTCGGTCCCGGCGACTTCATGCTCTGCCCGCCCGGCCACGACGCCTGGGTGATCGGCGACGAGCCGATGGTCGTCGTGGACTGGCAGGGCTTCGGCGACTACGCCCGGCGCTCGTGAGCACCCGGCCGGCGGCGGTCAGCCCCGCCGGACCTCGTGCATGAAGCACCCGAAGTCCATCGCCCGCACGTGCAGCACGGCCACCTCCGGGTCGGTGAGCAGCCGCGCCGCGACCGCCTCGGCGGTCTCCGGCACGACCAGCTCGCCGCCGAGGATGTTCCCGCGCCGGCCGTACGCGCGCACCACCCGCCGGCCGCCGTGGAAGCCCTCCGGCCAGCCCTCTCCGGCCGGGCCGGCGCACGGGCCGTCGTGCACGAAGACCGGGCCGACCTCGTCGTACGGGCCGGGCTCGGCCCCCGTCTCGGCGGCCCAGCGCCGCAGCGGCGCGTAGCTCACCAGGGCGATCCGCTCCCCGGCCCGCGCCCTGCTGAGGCAGCAGCGCAGCGGGGCGCCGCCCTCCTCGTCGACGGAGCGCACGGGCGCCCGCCCGGCGTCGTCGCGCTCCAGCAGGTCGCGGTGGACGGCCGGGTCGATCGGCCGGACGGTGAGCACGGACGGGGCGGTGGAGGTTGTCGTCATGCCCCCACCCTCCCGCCCGGGCCACCGCGAGTCCGGCGGATTTCGGCCATCGCGTTCGCCCCGGACTGTCAGCCCGCGGACGGCGTACCCGTCCCGCTGCCGACGGTGGCCCAGGGGTCCGGCCTGCGTGGATCGATCAGGTCCGCGAGCCTCGTCCCGTCGGCCGCCCACGCCGCGACGGCGGCGGAACCGCGGGGCCCGTTTGGACCGGAGGACGAGAGGACGACGCCGGGGACAACCGCGTAATAGGCGGTCCAGCTCTTCATCCCGGGAGTGGTGACCAGGGTGGCAGTGACCTGCGTGCCCTTGAGTTCGACCACGATCCGGGCCGGCGCCACCGGGCCCAGGTACATTCCGGTCACCACGGTCCGGTTCGTGCCACCGGCGCTCTGCGCGGTGATGTTGGGCCGGCTGTGGTCAAGGTTGTCACTGGTCGCGTCTCGGCAGCCGACCGGTCTGCCCCCCTCACCGACGACACTCTCCCCCTGCTCGACGCAGGACTCGGTCGCGGTGACGCTCATCCGGAAGTCCTCGACGATGGCGACCCGCTCGCCGGGCGCCACCTGTTTGACCGGCGATTCCGGCCACTGCTTCGGCCGGGCACCGGGCTGCTCGCCGGGCCCGGACGCCTCCGGCGCGACGGGCGACACACGTGCGGGCGCCGGCCCGTCGACCGGGATGGGGGTGCCCAGGTCAGGCAGAGGGCTGACGCCAGGCAGCCCGACGGCCGTCGGTGCCCCCGCCGCCGTCACCACCCCGCCCGACCGACCGTCCCCCAGCGTCAGCGCCGTGCCGCCGGCGATCACCGCCACGGCCAGCACGGCCGCCCCCGCGCCGACCCTGCGTCGGGCCCCGCGCCGGCGCGCCCCGGCGATCACCGCCACCGGCTCGGGAGCAGCCGTCCGGCCCTCCTGCTTGAGCAGCTCGTCGAGCCGCCGTTCGAAACTCGTGCCGTCGCTCATACCGCCACCTCGATGTCACTCGGGTCGTGGCCCGCCGGACCGCCGGTGCGGTCGGCGAGCTCGGGGCGTGCACGCAGCTTCGACAGCGCCCGGTGCAGGGTGGACTTGACCGTCCCGGGCGCGATGCCCAGTTCGGCGGCGGTCTCGGCCTCGCTCAGGTCCGCGTAGTACCGCAGCACGACGACGGTCCGCTCGCGCCGAGTCAGGGTGGCGAGCGCCTGGTGCAGCAGCGCCCGCTGGACCTGCTGCTCGGCGAGGTCCACCGGTCCCGGCCGCTCGGGCGCGCGGTCGGTGGGCAACTCGCGGTTGCGCAGCCGCCGCCACCAGTCGCGGTGCTGGTTGACCACGATCCGCCGCACGTAGGCGGCCGGGTCGTCCGCGTTCGCGGTGATCCGGGGCCAGTGCAGGTAGGCACGTTCCAGCGCGGACTGCACGACGTCCCGGGCCCGGTGCGGGTCACCCGTCAGCAGTTCGGCCAGCCTGCTCAGCTGGGGTCCGACGCCGACCACGAAGGCGCTGAACTCTGCATCCAGGCGCTCTCTCTGCTCGCGTTTCACACCCCCCTGACTCCTCGGGGGGCGGCGGAGGTTCTGTCGCCCCGGGCGGGAGTTCCGGCGGGAATTCCGCTCCGGACCGCAGCGGGAATCGCGCCGGGCCCCACGACGGCCCGGCGGGAGGCGTCAGATCGCGCTGCCGGCCTTCCAGTCGGCCCAGCCCATGTTCCAGCCGTTGAGGCCGTTGGACGGCAGCACGGTCTTGTCGCCGGAGTTCACGACCTCGACCACGTCGCCGACCATCGAGCTCTTGAAGAACTTGTAGCCGTCCGCGCTCGCGTCCTGGCCGCCCTTGACGTCGCGCAGGCCGACGCAGCCGTGGCTGGTGTTCTGGCTGCCGAAGGTCGAGGCCGGGGACCAGTAGTTGCCGTGGATGAAGGTGCCGGAGGTGCTGAGCCGCTGGGCGTGCGGCACGTCGGGGATGTCGTACTCGCTGCCGAGGCCGACGGTCTGGGAGTTCATCCGGGTCTGCTGGTACTGCTCGGTGATCACCATCTTGCCGCCCCAGGTGCGGAACTCGGGCGAGCCGCCGGAGATCGCGTAGACGGCGCTGACCTGGCCGTCCGTGGTGACGGTGAGCTTCTTGGCGGCGAGGTCGGCGACGCTGGTCTGCGCCCGGCCGATGGTGAAGCGGACGTCCTTGGACTGGGTGCCGTAGACGCCCTTGGCGCCCTGGACGTCCTTCAGCCGGAGCTTGACGGTCACCTTGGTGCCCTTGGCCCAGTACTGCTGCGGCCGGAAGTCGAGGCGGGTGCTGGAGAACCAGTGCCCGACGATCTCGACGCCCGGCTCGGCTATCACGGTGATCGCCTGCTGGACGGCCTTGCGGTCGGTGACCGGCTTGCTGAAGTTGATCGAGACCGGCATGCCGACGCCGACGACCGAGCCGTCCTCGGGGGTGAAGTAGCCGACGAAGGTGTTGGCCGGGGTCGCCGTGGTGAAGACGGCGTTGGCGTCGGCCTCCAGCTTCTCCTTGTCGAAGGCGACCGCGGACACGCTGTACTTGGTACCACTGGCCGGGGCGGCGGCGGAGGTCCAGAGGGTGCCGTCGGCGGACAGCTGGCCGGCCAGCGCCTTGCCGGTGGAGTCGGCGACCTTGACCGTGCTGAAGGTGCCGCCGGCGACGGCGACCCGGACCGGCTCGCTGAAGCTGGCGGCGGTGGCGCCGTCGGCCGGGGTCACCGTGATCACGGCGGCCGAGACCTTGGGGGTCGGCGTGGGGGTCGAGCTGGGGGTGCTGGTGGCACTGGGCGTGGGCTGCGGGCTGCCGGTGGCCGTACCGCCGGCACCGCCGGTGTCGCCGCCCGTGCCGGCCGATCCGCCCGATCCGCCCGATCCGCCGTTGCCGCCGGTACCGGGGCCGCTGCCGGCGCCGTTGTCGGTGCTCTTGGTGTCGTTGCAGGCCGCGAGCAGCAGGACCGGGGCACCGATCAGGCCCGCCAGCACACCGCGCCGGCTCCAGTTGCTGCCGGTCCCTCGACCCTGGCCTTCCCGTGCCGTCACGTCGCCCACTCCCTGCTGATCATCCGGGCATTACGGATACAGAAACGCACTTTGTGCGTTCACGGTTCCATCACCAACGGCTTGCGATCGTACGAGAATCCGAAACGCGGCGCCAAATATGGACAAATGCCCGGTTCGCGAGCGGAACCGGGCATTCACGGGCGGTGACGGGCAGGCCCTACTCGGCGGACTCCTCCACCGCGTACTCGTCCCACTCGTCGCTCTCCGGGTCGAAGTCGGTCTTCGCCGACTCCCAGGTCGCCGAGGCGAGCTCGACCCCCGGGACGTCGCCGAGCAGCGCCAGCGGGTCGATGAAGTGGGCGAGCGAGCCGGACGGGTCCACCTCGATGGCCTCGACGGACTGCGCGCGCTCCTCGTCGTCGAGGTACTCGTCGGCGGCCACCTGCTGGAGGGCCGCCGCCTTGAGGGCACCCTCGTCGGTGATCTCGGCGATGAGCTCGATGCTGAGCCGGACGTAGCGCGCCTCGTCCTGGCCGGTCGTGTCAGTGCTGGTCATGCCAGTGAGACTACGGGAAACCGGCCCTGCCGACGGCGCGGACGTGGGCGGGCCCGGCCCCCTCCGGAGAGGGGACCGGGCCCGCCGCCTCCGCGGGGCTCCCCCACCCGGGAGCCACGGAGACGCGCCAAGCGGCGCGGTCGCCCGGGAGCCGCCACCCCCTGGCAGCCGGCCGGAGCCGGACCGGGGCGGGACGACGGCGCCTCCGCGGGCAGGGACACCACCGACCGGATCAGGACCGGCCGTCGTGCCCGAGACGGCCGCGCCGCCGGGGAGCCGCTCCCGGTCGGTCACCGCCGTCTCGCTCGGCGTCTTGCCGTGAGCACAACGATGCCGCAGCCGTGTTAAGCCCGTGCTGCACGGAGATGACGCCGGTGTACCAGTTCGCCCGGAAACGGAACCTCCGCCCCGCAGGTCCGCGGCCGCCGGGTCGGGGTCGGCGGCCGTGCCCCGGACTCAGTGGCCGGCGCGGCTGCCGGTCAGGAAGCCCAGCAGGTCCTGGCGGGTCACGATGCCCTCCGGCTTGCCCTCCACCAGCACCACCGCGGCGTCGGCCTTCTCCAGCACCGTCATCAGGTTGGTGACGGTCTCGCCCGAGCCGACCACCGGCAGCGGCTTGGACATCACCTTGTCCAGCGTGTCGGTCAGCTGGATGTCGCCCGCGAAGACGCCCTCCAGCAGCAGCTTCTCCACCACCGAGCCGATCACCTCGCCGGCCATGATGTCGGGGTGGCCGGCGCCCGGCGAGACCACCGGCATCTGCGAGACGCCGTACTCGCGCAGCACCCGGACCGCCTCGGAGACCGTCTCGTTGGGGTGCATGTGGACGAACTGCGGGATGCCCTCGTGCTCGATGGCGTCCTTGCGGGCCAGCACCTCGCCGATGTGCGCCTCGTCGGTGGCGGACGGCAGGAAGCCGTAGTCGGCCATCCAGTCGTCGTTGAAGATCTTCGACAGGTAGCCGCGGCCGCCGTCCGGCAGCAGCACCACGACGACGTCGTCCGGGCCGAGCCCGCGGGCGACCTCCAGCGCGGCGACGACCGCCATGC
The DNA here is from genome assembly GCF_040609255.1 of Kitasatospora sp. NPDC004723. NCBI lineage: Bacteria > Bacillati > Actinomycetota > Actinomycetes > Kitasatosporales > Streptomycetaceae > Kitasatospora > Kitasatospora sp. NPDC004723. The sequence goes on from NZ_JBEXJT010000066.1 coordinate 27,929, forward strand.
CGCAGGAGCCGCCGACCAGCAGGCCCTCCTCCTTGGCCAGGCGGCGGGTCATCTGGAAGGAGTCCTTGTCGGAGACGGCGACGATCCCGTCCGCGACGGTGCGGTCGTAGGCGGTCGGCCAGAAGTCCTCACCGACGCCCTCGACCAGGTACGGCCGGCCGGTGCCGCCGGAGTAGACCGAGCCCTCCGGGTCGGCGCCGATCACCTTGACCTTGCCGCCGGAGACCTCCTTCAGGTAGTTGCCGGTGCCGGAGATGGTGCCGCCGGTGCCGACGCCCGCCACGAAGTGGGTGATCCGGCCGCCGGTCTGCTCCCACAGCTCCGGACCGGTGGAGTGGTAGTGCGAGGCCGGGTTGTCCGGGTTGGAGTACTGGTCCGGCTTCCAGGCGTTCGGGGTCTCACGGACCAGGCGGTCGGAGACGTTGTAGTACGAGTCCGGGTGCTCCGGTGCGACGGCGGTCGGACAGACGACCACCTCGGCGCCGTAGGCGCGCAGCGTGTTGATCTTGTCGGTGGAGACCTTGTCGGGGCACACGAAGATGCACTTGTAGCCCTTCTGCTGGGCCACGATCGCCAGGCCGACACCGGTGTTGCCGGAGGTCGGCTCGACGATGGTGCCGCCGGGCTTGAGGGCACCGGAGGCTTCGGCCGCCTCGATCATGCGCATCGCGATGCGGTCCTTCACCGAGCCACCGGGGTTGAAGTACTCGACCTTGGCGAGCACCGTGGCACTGATCCCCTCGGTGACCTTGTTCAGCTTGACCAGCGGCGTGTTGCCGACCAGGTCGATGATCGAGTTGTGGTACCGCACGGGGGTCCTCCCGGTCTGTGGGCATGCAGTGGCTTTCGGTACTGCAAAGCGTAGGCCGTACCAGCAGCCCCGGAGGGCCCGTGCGCACCACGAACGGCCCACCCCCGTCGTAGGCCGGGGCGTTCGCGGGTACTAGGGGTGTACACGCATCGGGAGCGGCCCTTCACCGGGTGGCACGAGGACGCGAAGGGGGCACCGGATGTCAACGGCACAGGGGTCACGGGCCCGGGTGGCCCGCCGGATCGCCACCGCCGCGGCGTACGGCGGCGGCGGGCTCGGCGTACTGGGCGTGGGCCTGGTGGGCCTGCTGCTGACCGAGAGCAAGCTGGCCGTCCAGGCCATCGGCATCCTGGACGGCGACCCGCCCAAGGCCGACGGCGTCTACGGCGAGGCCTTCGCCGACACCTCCGCCGCGCCGCAGCCGCCGCTGGTGCTGGCCTTCCTCGGCGACTCCACCGCGGCCGGCCTCGGGGTGCTGCGGGCCCGCGAGACACCGGGCGCGCTGCTCGCCGCGGGGCTCGCCTCGGTCGCCGAGCGCCCGGTCCGGCTGGTCAACGTGGCGTTCTCCGGCGGCCGGTCCGCCGACCTGGCCGGCCAGCTGGACCAGGCCCTGGCGCACCGCCCGGACATCGCCGTGATCATGGTCGGCGCCAACGACGTGACCCGGCACAGCCCGGCCGAGCTCGCGGTGCGCCAGCTCGGCGCGACGGTCGCCGCGCTGCGCGCCGCCGGCTGCCAGGTGGTGGTCGGCACCTGTCCCGACCTCGGGACGATCAAGCCGGTCCGCCCGCCGCTGCGCTGGGTGGCCCGCCGGCTGAGCCGCCAACTGGCCGCCGCGCAGACCATCGCGGTGGTGGAGGCGGGCGGGCGGACCGTCTCGCTCGGCTCGCTGCTCGGGCCCGAGTTCGCGGCCCGGCCGGAGATGTTCGCCGCCGACCGCTACCACCCCTCGGCCCAGGGCTACGCGACGGCCGCGATGGCCGTGCTGCCCTCGGTCTGCGCCGTGCTGGACCTCTGGCCGCAGGAGGACCGGCGGGACGGGCAGGTCCCGGGCGAGGCGGTGCTGCCGGTGGAGGTGGCCGCGGCGGCCGCGGCCGGACGGTCCGGCTCCGAGGTGGCGGCGGTCGGCGGCGAGGCCGGCGCGGCCGGTCGCTGGGCGCTGCTGCGCCACCGGTTGCGGGCCGGCCTGCCGGGTTCCCCGGCCTCCGGGGAGCCGCCCGCGGGGGGTGCTCCGGGCACCGGGAACACGTCGGCCAGCTCACACACCGGGGCGGGTGACGACTGACCTACCAGACGGTAACTTTCCTCCCGGACGCCTGTCCGCCGCCACTCAGCGAGGAGCCCGCCATGCCCGAAGCCGTCATCGTCAGCGCCGCCCGTTCGCCGATCGGCCGGGCCTTCAAGGGCTCGCTGAAGGACGTCCGCCCGGACGACCTGACCGCGCACATCATTCGGGCCGCCCTCGCCAAGGTGCCGCAGCTCGACCCGCGCGAGATCGACGACCTGATGCTCGGCTGCGGTCTGCCCGGCGGCGAGCAGGGCCACAACCTGGCCCGCATCGTGGCCGTGCAGATGGGCATGGACTACCTGCCCGGCGCCACCATCACCCGCTACTGCTCCTCCTCGCTGCAGACCACGCGGATGGCGCTGCACGCGATCAAGGCCGGCGAGGGCGACGTCTTCGTCTCGGCCGGTGTGGAGACCGTCTCGCGCAGCGTCCACGGCACCTCGGACGGCATGCCGGGCACCATGAACCCGCTCTTCGACGAGGCCCGGGGCCGCACCGCCAAGCGGGCGGAGGAGGGTGGCGGTGAGTGGCACGACCCCCGCGAGGACGGGCTGCTGCCGGACGCCTACATCGCGATGGGCCAGACCGCCGAGAACCTGGCCGCCCTCAAGGGCATCACCCGCGCCGAACAGGACGAGTTCGGCGTGCGCTCGCAGAACCTCGCCGAGGCCGCCATCGAGGCCGGCTTCTGGGAGCGCGAGATCACCCCGGTCACGCTGCCGGACGGCACCGTGGTCAGCAAGGACGACGGCCCGCGCGCGGGCGTCACGCTGGAGGGCGTCTCCGGCCTGAAGCCGGTGTTCCGCCCGGACGGCACGGTGACCGCCGGTAACTGCTGCCCGCTGAACGACGGCGCCGCCGCGCTGGTCGTCATGTCCGACACCAAGGCCCGCGAGCTGGGCATCACCCCGCTCGCCCGGGTGGTCTCCACCGGCGTCAGCGCGCTCTCCCCCGAGATCATGGGCTACGGCCCGGTCGAGGCCTCGAAGCAGGCGCTCAAGCGGGCCGGCCTGAGCATCGGCGACATCGACCTGGTCGAGATCAACGAGGCCTTCGCCGCCCAGGTGATCCCGTCCTACCGCGACCTCGGCGTCGACCTGGACCGGCTGAACGTCAACGGCGGTGCGATCGCCGTCGGCCACCCCTTCGGCATGACCGGCGCCCGGATCACCACCACCCTGATCAACTCCCTCCAGTGGCACGACAAGCAGTTCGGTCTGGAGACCATGTGCGTCGGCGGCGGCCAGGGCATGGCGATGGTCATCGAGCGGCTCAGCTGAGCCCGGACGCCCCCTCCCCCGTCAACTCCGAAGGGTCCAGACCACCCGTTTGGAGTGACGCAGCGTAATTGAGGGCCGGATCACACCGCGAGGTCGATCCGGCCCTCTTCCGCGTCATTTCCGGACCGGAAATCGACGGTGCGGAGCGGATCAACTCCGCAGCGTAGAGCGGGACTACCTAACAATTTGGGGACAAGAACGAAAGTCGGCGACAAAGTGGACATTCGCCACTGCGGTAACAGGGCCGGATGCGGCAGTGTGGAGAGGTAACCCCGTTCCGCTCCTCGCTAGGAGTACGTTCCGTGAGCGCCGTCTACACCATCCTGCTGCTGATCCTGATCGCCGTGTCGACCGCCGTACTGCTCCACCTCCGGGGAATCTCCCGCCGGCTGGACGAGCGGGCCGCCGCCGCCCCGGCCGTCGACGAGGCGGCGATACGCCGGGCCGTCGCCGCCGCCCTCGCGGCCGACCGCGAGCGGGAGATCACGGAGGCCCGGGCGTTCTGGGCCGAGCAGGAGGCCCGCGCGGCCGAGGACGCGCCACTGTTCGACTCCCCGTTCGCCAGTGTCTTCAGCACCACCGACGAGTGGCCGCTCTTCTTCCCCCGCCCGACCGGGCCGAGCGAGGCGGCCGACAACGCGGGCACCATGGACCCGGAGTTCGGCGAGGCGCTGCGCTCCGCGCTGGAGGACCTCATCAACGAGGGCGGCGTCCGCCCGGCCGAGCCGGAGCCCGAGGGCGGCGCCCCGCTGCGCCCCGGCCACCCGGCCGGTGCCCCGGCCGCCGAGACCGCCGGCGACGCCCGGGCCCGCCGCGAGGCCGACCTGCTGGCCACCGGCCTGGAGGCCGGGCTGCTCGACGCCGAGGCGGCCGTCGAGGAGGCCCCGGTCGCCGCGCCCGACCCGCGCCGCCACCCCTCGCACCCCGACTTCGTCCCCAGTCAGGCGCCGTCCCGGGAGTGGACCGACACCCGGCTGAGCGCGCTCGCCGAGGAGGGCACCGCCCTGGTCGACGTCCGCCCCGGCCCGCTCGGCACCCTGGACGTCTACGCCTTCGCCGACGGCACCACGCTCTGCGTGGCCCCGGGCGACCGCGAGGCCGCGTACCGGCTGATCGACGCCGTCCGGGCCGGCGAGAACGTCCGGCTGCTCGGCGGCTCCCGGTTCTCCGGCTCCTACTCGCTGACCTTCTCCACCGACGAGGACGCCGTCTACGTGCTCGCCGACCGGGTGGTGGCCAGTATCTGAGCGGTCGGCACCTGAGCGGTCGGCATCCGGCCCGAGCAGCGGAACGGCCCGGGGGCCGGCCGGATCAAGGGGTTACCGATCCGGCCGGCCCCCGGGCTTTGTGCTGCTCCGGCCCTCGACCGCCGGACGGTCGGCCGGTCAGACGGCCGCGCCGGTCTCCGCCAGCCACCGCAGGGCCCGCGCCCGGACCTCCTCCGCCGTCGCCGCTCCGTCGGCCGGTGCCACCACGGCGTCCGCGGGCAGCGCGTCCAGTGCCACCGCCAGATCGTGCCCGACCACCGCGAGCTGGTCGCCGACGGCGAACGCGCCGGCGTCCGGCAGCTCGCGCAGCGGCCCGCCCGCCCCACCGCCCGACCGCGCCGCCTCGGCCGCCTGCGCCGCGGCCGCCAGCCGGCGAGCCAGCGCCAGCCCGGCCGCCGCCCGCGAGGGGTGCCCGGGAACGGCGCCCAGCAGCCGGCTCTGCGGCATCGCGCGGAACCGGTCCGCCAGCGCGTCGACGGCTTCCACCAGGGTCTTCTCATCGGGCGTCTCGGACATGCCGCGAGCATACGGGCCACCGGCAGGCCAAAGCCGCCGGGCCCCGGAGCAGGTGCTCCGGGGCCCGGCGGCAGTGATGGTGCGACGGAGGATCAGTCGTCGCCGCGCAGGATCGCGATCAGCCGCAGCATCTCGACGTAGATCCAGACCAGCGACAGGGTGAGCCCGAAGGCGGCCCGCCAGGACTCCTTCTGCGGGGCGCCGTGCGCGATCGCCTCCTCGATGGCCGCGAAGTCCAGCGAGAGGAAGAACGCACCGAGGCCGATGCCGACCAGGCCGACCACGATGCCGAGCGGGCCGGAGCGCAGCCCCATGTCGGCGCCGAAGACCATGGAGGCGACCATGTTGACCAGCATCAGCAGCACGAAGCCCATGGCGATCGCGATGCCGATCCGGGTGTAGCGCGGGGTGACCCGGATCCGGCCGGTCTTGTAGGCGATCAGCATCGCCGCGAAGACCGCCGCGGTACCCAGCACCGCCTGGATGGCGATGCCCGGCCAGATGGTGTTGAACACCTTGGTGATCGCGCCGAGCGCGAAGCCCTCCAGACCCGCGTAGAGCAGGATCAGCGGCGGGCTGACGCTCCGCTTGAAGGAGATCACCAGGCCGACCACGAAGGCGACCAGCGAGGCCCCGATGGCCAGACCGAAGTTGCGGTCCGGCAGCGCGAACCAGGCCAGGCCGCCGGCGGCGACCAGGGTGAGCAGCGTCATCGCGGTGCGCGCGACGACATCGTCGAGCGTCATCCGGCCGGTCGCCATCGGACCGGCGGACGGCGCGTTGTACATCTCGACGAGCTGCTCGTCGGTCAGCGGCTGCTGGCCCTGCGGCTGCTGGGCGTAGGGGCTGTTGGCGTACGGGTTGTTGCCGTACGGGTTGGTGGCGTACTGGCCCCCGGCCGGCGGGGTCTGGGTGGTCCCGAAACCCGCGTAGCCGGACTCGCGGGTGAAGGACCCCTCCCGCGAGAAGACCGGGTTGCTGCTTCTCATTGCTCATTCCCTCCGTGGCGGCACTGCACCGCCCGAACCACCAGGGTAATGGCTTGGCAAAGAAATCGGCATCCGCCGCGAGAAGGATTCGGCCGCTGACCTCCGGCGGGGACGCCGGAGGGCGTCCCCGCAGGCAAGTACGTGCCCAGAGCCGGACTCGAACCGGCACGGCCTTTCGGCCAAGCAGTTTTAAGCTGCCCGTGTCTGCGTTCCACCATCTGGGCGTCCTGCGGACCCGGCCCCGCCGACGGAGCGGAGAGCAGCGCTCCGCCGCCCGTGCGGACCACCCCTGAGCCTAGTCTCCCGGCCTCCCCTTTCGCATGTTCCGAGGCGGGGAAGTTGTCATGTTTCCTTGCCATCTGACGAACTGTTCGTGATTTGGCCACCGAACCCGCTCGATCCGGCCACCGCCCTCCCGTTCAGGGTCGGTGTCATACCGCAGGAGGAGGGTGCCACCTGGGTGTACACCCAGCGGTGGTCAGGCCAACCGTCCGGCGGAGCGACGAGAAACCATGATCATCCGGCGGAGCATGGAGGTACGTCCGGACGCCCCTCGAAAGGGCCCGGCCGTCCCGCACCCTTCCGCGCCGTACCACCGGCGCGCCCCACTCTGCCTGCCGAGAACCCGAGGAGCACCCCCGTGAGCACGTCGACCGCAACCGCCGTCCGCACCGGCCGGGCGGCCGCCCGCGCCACCGGCCTGAACAAGGTCTACGGGGAGGGCGAGACCCGCGTCGTCGCCCTCGACAACGTCAGCGTCACCTTCCCCCAGGGCGAGTTCACCGCGATCATGGGCCCC
>NZ_JBEXJT010000067.1:0-33978 GCF_040609255.1 Kitasatospora sp. NPDC004723
TCCAGCACGACGCCCTCGCCGACCTTGTGGCCCTCGGTGCGCGGCAGCCCGCGCTCCTTCGCCCAGCGGCCGTTGCCGTCCATCACGATCGCGACGTGGTTGGGGACCAGCTCGCCGGGGATCTTCGGGGGCCGGGCGCCGCTGGGGTGCGGGGACGGGGGAAGGTACTCCCGCTGCTTGCCGCCGCCGAAGAGCCGTCGCGCTGCCATGTGCTCACTTCTCCACGTATCTCATCGAGCGGATGCCCCGCTCCAGGTGCCACTGCAGATAGGCCGCGACCAGGCCGCTGCCCTCCCGCCAGTACCTCGGCTCGCAGGCGTCGGCCGTCCGCCAGTCCCCTGACAGCAGCGCCCCGAGCAGTACCAGTGTCTCAGGGGAGGGTACGGCACATCCGGGCACGCGGCAGTCCGCGCACAGGACGCCGCCCGCCTGGAGCGAGAAGAACCGGTTGGGGCCCTCCATGCCGCACTTGGCGCAGATGTCGAAGCTCGCGCCGTACCCGTTGACCGCGAGCGAGCGCAGCAGGAAGGCGTCCAGCACCAGGTGCGACTCGTGCAGTCCGGCCGCCAGCGTGCGCAGGCCCCCGACCAGCAGCAGGTACTGCTGGACGGCCGGCTGGCCCTCGTTCTCGGCGAACCGTTCCGCCGTCTCCAGCATGGCCGTTCCGGCGGTGTAGCGGCCGTAGTCGGCCACGATCGGGCCGCCGTACGGGGCGATCGTCTCCACCTGGGTGCAGAGCGGCAACCCGCGCCCGATCAGCTCACTCCCCCGGCTGAAGAACTGCACGTCCACGTGCGAGAACGGCTCCAGGCGCGCGCCGAACTTCGACTTGGTCTTGCGCACCCCGCGCGCCACCGCGCGCACCTTGCCGTGGTGGCGGGTGAGCAGGGTGATGATCCGGTCGGCCTCGCCGAGCTTCTGCGCCCGGAGCACCACGCCGTCGTCCCGGAAGAGGCTCATGCGCCCGCCTCCCCGCAGCGGGCCCCCGGCAGCGCGGCCTCGAACAGTGTGGACATCCCACCATTGTCCCCCAGCCGTCGCACCCCGACGGACAGCCGTGTGCCCGCACCGGGCCGTGGGGGGTCGCCGAGCGGTGCGGGTCACGGCGGGCCGGGGGGAGGCCCGGTTGTGGGGGTCCAGGTGGAGGAGTCCAGGAGGAGGGAGGGGGAAGGAGCTCTAGTACGGCGCCCGGGTCGCCGCCTCCAGCAGCGCCCCCACCCGCGCCTGCGGCAGGTCCAGGCAGCGCCCGACGGCGTCCAGCGCCTCCCGCTCCTGCGGCCGGTACCGGCCGTCGGCCAGCGCGATCGCCGCGCCCTGCAGCAGCAGCCGCTCCCGGCCCGGCTGGGCCAGGTGCGGGGCGAGCGGTTCGAGCACCGCGTGCAGTTCCACGGCCAGCCCGCCGGCCATGCCGTGCGCGTCGTAGAGTTCGCCGCCGAGTCCGGACAGCGCCGCCAGCGCGGCCAGTACCTGGGCCTCGCCGCAGTCCTCGAACCCGGCGTCGCGCACCGCCGCGCAGGCGGCCTCGCGGGCCGCGCGGTGGGCGGTGCCGCCGGCGGCCAGCAGGGCCAGCGCGACGGTGTACTGGGCGTCGCGCAGCATCCCGCCCAGGCGGACACAGGTGGGCTGTTCGAGGCTCTCCACCCCGAACCGGCCGTGGCAGCTGGTGCACTGCACACTGCCGATCACCGGTCCGAGCGGAAGCACCGGGGTTCCCAGCAGCCGCAGCCACCGCCGGCCGTGCTGCCGGCGGTAGTTGCGGTCCCCGCCACAGCCTGGACAGAAGAAGTCACCGAGAACGTCAGTCCGCCACCGCGGGCGAACACCCCACATCCCTGTCACGGCGCCACTCCCCAGACATGGCAGGCGGCCTGCACAACAATGGGCAGGTCACGCGACCGGCCGCCGGGCCGTCCCACCGACCCGGCTTTCCGGTGGGACGATGTTGCCACGGTTGCCGACAGGTGTCAGTACTTCGAACGGCCCGATCCGCGAAAAAATGTGGCGCAGGACACAGCGCGCGCGCCCCGGGCGCCGGACGCGCCCGGCCCGGCCGGGGAACGCCGCCGGGCCGCCCCCGAGGGGACGGCCCGGCCATGACCACTCGTACGAACTACCCGCGCCGTGCCCGGTTGACGGCGCTGATCATCGCCTTCAGCGAGGCCAGCACGGTGTTGCCGTCGATCCCGACGCCCCACAGCACCCGGCCGTCCACCGCGCACTCGACGTACGCGGCGGCCTGGGCGTCGCCGCCCTCGCTCAGCGCGTGCTCGGCGTAGTCCAGCACCCGTACGTCCACGCCGATCTGCGCCAGCGCGTCGGCGAACGCCGAGACCGGGCCGTTGCCGGTACCGGCCAGGGTGACCGGCGCGCCGTCCACCACGGCCTCGGCGGTCAGCGCGTCCCGGCCGTCCTCGGTGGTCAGGCGGCGCGAGCCGCCCAGCGAGATCCGGCCCCACGGGTTGGCCGTGGTCGGCAGGTACTCGTCCTCGAAGACCCGCCAGATCTCGGCCGGGGAGACCTCGCCGCCCTCGGCGTCGGTCTTGGCCTGGATGATCCGGGAGAACTCGATCTGCATCCGGCGCGGCAGGTCCAGCTTGTGGTCGTTCTTCAGCACGTACGCCACGCCGCCCTTGCCGGACTGGCTGTTGACCCGGATGACCGCCTCGTAGGTGCGGCCGACGTCCTTCGGGTCGATCGGCAGGTACGGCACGCCCCAGGTGTGCTCCTCGACCGGGACGCCCGCCGCGGCCGCGTCCGCCGCCAGGACGTCGAAGCCCTTCTTGATGGCGTCCTGGTGCGAGCCGGAGAAGGAGGTGTACACCAGGTCGCCGGCGTACGGGTGGCGCGGGTGCACCTCCATCTGGTTGCAGTACTCGGCGGTGCGGCGCACCTCGTCGATGTCGGAGAAGTCGATCTGGGGGTCGATGCCCTGCGAGAACAGGTTCATGCCCAGGGTCACCAGGTCGACGTTGCCGGTCCGCTCGCCCTGCCCGAACAGGCAGCCCTCGATCCGGTCGGCGCCGGCCATGTAGGCCAGCTCGGCGGAGGCGACCGCGGTGCCCCGGTCGTTGTGCGGGTGCACCGACAGGCAGACGAACTCGCGGCGCGACAGGTTGCGCGACATCCACTCGAACTGGTCGGCCTGCACGTTCGGGGTGGCCCGCTCGACGGTGGCCGGCAGGTTCAGGATGATCTCGCGGCCCTCGCCCGGCTGCCAGACGTCCATGACCGCCTCGCAGACCTCCAGCGCGAAGTCCAGCTCGGTGTCGACGAAGATCTCCGGCGAGTACTGGTAGCCGAAGACGGTGTCGTCGCCCAGCAGCTTCTCGGCGTACTCCATCACCAGCCGGGTGCCGTCGACGGCGATCGCCTTGGTGGCCGCCTCGTCGTTGCGGAACACCACCCGGCGGAACAGCGGCGCGGTCGCGTTGTACAGGTGCACGGTGGCGCGCGGCGCGCCGACCAGCGACTCGATCGTCTTCTCGATCAGCTCCTCGCGCGCCTGGGTCAGCACCGAGATGGTGACGTCCTCGGGGATCGCCCCCTCCTCGATCAGCGAGCGCACGAAGGCGTGGTCGGTGGCCCCGGAGGAGGGGAAGCCGACCTCGATCTCCTTGTAGCCCATCGCGACCAGCAGGTCGAACATCTTGCGCTTGCGGGCCGGGGACATCGGGTCGATCAGCGCCTGGTTGCCGTCCCGCAGGTCGGTGGAGAGCCAGCGCGGCGCCTTGGTGATCACCTTCGACGGCCAGCTGCGGTCCGGCAGGTCGACGGTGCCGAAGGGCAGATAGCGGCCGTACCGCATGCCGGACGGGGCCTGGCGCACCGAGCCGGCGGTGATCGGGGTGGGACGGTCGACGAACGCGCGGGCGGCGGGAACGGGCGCGGCGGAGCTCTGCTCGGTCATGGAGGTGAGTCTCGGCTTCCTGTGATGCGTGGTGCGGGCTGGTCGGGGCGGTGTCCTCACCCGAGGTGTCGTCACCCGACTCGGCCGGCCTGCTGCCGCTCGCGGCCCTCCGTGGGGCCGACAGAATTCAGCGCGCAGCACAGTCCCCGCGGCGAGGGAGCCGGCCCTGGTGGACTACAGGCCCTCGACGCGGCAGCTAAGAAGAAGCAGCCCGTTGCGCATGATGCGGCCCAGCCTAACCCAGCGCCGCGCGACCCCGAAGCCGGCCGCCCGCTGTTCCCACCCCTTGAGACGGCGCACGGCGGCGGCCGGGCGGCGCGCGATCCCGTCCGCGCCGGTGACAACAGGTCATCGATGCCTCACCCTGGGCCACATGACAGCCGAACCGACGCTCTGCGCGATCGTTCCGCCGTACGTCCTGGACCGCCTCGCCGAGGACGGTCACGAGCCCGCCGTCCGCTCCCTCGCCCTCGACGCCGCGCACCGGGCCGCGCGGCTCGCCGCCGTCCTCCCGGCCCCGGCCGCCACCGACCGCCTGGAGCGGGTGATCTCCGACGCCGGGCACCGCGAACGCCTGCCCGGACGCACCGTGCGCCGGGAGGGCGAGAGCCCCCTGCCCGACCAGTCCGTCAACCACGCCTACGACGGCCTCGGCGCCACCTGGACCCTCTTCTCCGCCGTCTTCGGGCGGCACTCCATCGACGACCAGGGCCTGCGGCTGGACGCCACCGTCCACTACGGCCAGGACTACGACAACGCCTTCTGGGACGGCCGGCGGATGGTCTTCGGGGACGGCGACGGCGAGGTGTTCGGCGACTTCACCGCCTGCATCGACGTCATCGGCCACGAACTCACCCACGGCGTCACCCAGTTCACCTCCGGCCTGGAGTACCGCGACCAGCCCGGTGCCCTCAACGAGTCGGTCTCCGACGTCTTCGGCTCACTGGTCAAGCAGTACGCGCTGCACCAGGACGCCGCCGCGGCGGACTGGCTGATCGGCGAGGGGCTGCTCGCCCCCGGCGTGCAGGGGGTCGCGCTGCGCTCGATGAAGGCGCCCGGCACCGCGTACGACGACCCCCGGCTGGGCAAGGACCCGCAGCCCGCCCACATGCGCGACTACGTGCGCACCGCCCAGGACAACGGCGGGGTGCACATCAACTCGGGCATCCCCAACCACGCCTTCTACCTGCTCGCCACCGCGCTCGGCGGCTCGGCCTGGGAACGCGCCGGCCGGATCTGGTACGACGCGCTGACCGGCCGGCGGCTGCCCGCCGACGCCGACTTCACCGCCTTCGCCCGGGCCACCGTGGCCGCCGCGAAGGCCCGCTTCCCGGAGCCGGAGGTGGCCGACACGGTGACCGCGTCCTGGGCGAAGGTCGGCATCAGCCCGACTTGAGCCGCAGTTAAGTCAAGGTCCGGGAAAACCCCGGCAAACGCCATCGCTGGGTAGCACCATGGACACCATGCGTATCCAGGTGACCCGGACCGGCGGCCTCGCGGGACACGTCCGCCGCGCTGAGCTCGACACCACCGAGCGGGTGGACGCCCCGCACGTGCACGCGCTCGCCCGCGAGGCCGTCGCGGGCGGGCTGCGCACGCCCTCCTACGGGGTGCCGGACGGCTTCCACTACGAGATCACCGTCGACGGGCGGACGGTGCACTGCGCCGACCCCAAGCTCACCGAGTCCCAGCGCGAACTGGTCTCGCTGGTCCTGCGCGAGGGAGCCTAGGCGGGCGCCTCGGGCCCGGGGTTTCACAGCCAGCCGTCGAGGGAGGCCAGGAAGCCCGGGAGGTCGTCCCGGTGGATGGAGTGGCCGGCCCCGGCGACCGTCCGGACCTCGTAGCCGAGGCCGCGCAGGGTCGCGGCGTCCTCGGGCCCGATCAGCCAGCTGTCGTCGGCGAGCTGCACCAGCGAGGGCACGGCCGGGGCGCCGGGCAGCGCGGCCCGGTCGCGCAGCGCGGAGAGCGCCAGCGCGGTGTCCGGGTCCCACAGCGCCAGGGTGGCCAGCTCGGTCTCCACGTCGGCGGCGCCCCAGCCCGGGTTGACCGCGCCGATCTGCTCCCGGGTGGCCTGCTTGAACCGGGTGAAGACCGCCGGGTCGAAGAGGCCCGGCCGGGCGAACCGCCAGGCCGGGTCGGAGTAGACCGCCCGGGCCGGCCGCAGCCGCTCCACCGCGTGCAGCAGGGTCAGCGCGCCCAGCGAGTGGCCGATGGCCAGGTCGGCGCCCCGCGGCAGGGTGTCGACCAGGTCCTCGGCGTACCGCTCGAGGCCGTAGCGCTCCGCCGGGGTGGCGCCCTCGCCGCGCCGGCTGGCGCCGTGGCCGCGCAGGTCGACGGCGATCACCCGGTAGCCGCGCCCGGCGAGCGCCGGGCCGACCGACCGCCAGCTGCGGTGGTCGGACATGATCCCGTGGACCAGCAGCGCGACCCGCCCGCCGGTGCCCCACTCACGCGTGTGCAGCTTCATGCGGCGCCCCTCCCCGGCGGTCGGCGGTCAGAACCCGAGCTTGCGCAGCTGCTTGGGGTCGCGCTGCCAGTCCTTGGCGACCTTGACGTGCAGGTCCAGGTAGACCGGGGTGCCGAGCAGCGCCTCGATGTGCTTGCGGGCGGTGGTGCCGACGTGCTTGAGCCGGGCGCCCTTGGCCCCGATCACGATCGCCTTCTGGCTCTGCCGCTCGATGTAGACGTTGGCGTGGATGTCGAGCAGCGGCCGGTCGGCCGGACGGCCCTCGCGCGGCAGCATCTCCTCGACCACGACGGCCAGCGAGTGCGGCAGCTCGTCGCGGACGCCCTCCAGCGCGGCCTCGCGGATCAGCTCGGCCACCATGATCTGCTCGGGCTCGTCGGTGAGGTCGCCGTCCGGGTAGAGCGGCACGCCCTCCGGGAGCAGCTTGCTGATCAGCTCGCCGACCAGCTCGACCTGCTTGTCGCCGACCGCCGAGACGGGGATGATCTCGGCCCACTCGATGCCCAGCTCGGCGCCGAGCTGGTGGACGGCGATCAGCTGCTCGGCCAGCCGCTTGGAGTCGACCAGGTCGGTCTTGGTGACGATGGCGACCTTGGGGGTCTTCTTGATCTCGGCGAGCTCCTTGGCGATGAACTTGTCGCCGGGGCCGAGCTTCTGGTCGGCGGGCAGGCAGAAGCCGATCACGTCGACCTCCGCCCAGGTGCTGCGGACCAGGTCGTTGAGGCGCTCGCCGAGCAGGGTGCGGGGCTTGTGCAGGCCGGGGGTGTCCACCAGCACCAGCTGGGCGTCCGGGCGGTGCACGAGGCCGCGAACGGTGTGCCGGGTGGTCTGCGGGCGGTCGGAGGTGATCGCGACCTTCGTCCCCACCAGAGCGTTGGTCAGGGTCGACTTGCCCGCGTTGGGCCGGCCGACGAAGCACGCGAAGCCGGAGCGGTACGAGGAGGAAGGGGCATTCATGGGCTCCATTCTCCCTGATCACCCCAGCCGGGGCGGACACCGGCCGTCCGGGCCCTCACTTCTTCCCCTTGAACGCCGCGCCCAGGCCCCAGCCGAGGACGATCACGAGGAAGGAGACGGAGCCCCAGAGCCAGAACGGCGACCCGGTCTCCTGCCACTTGCCCATGCCCATCACGCCCGCCAACAGCCCCGCGAAGAACGCGAACGTCCCCAGCATCGCCCAGCCCCCTCACCGTGCCGGCTCCCCGCCCGTCCCCGGTGAGATTATCCGTCGGAATCAGGGCCGCCGGAACGCGCCGGTGCCCGGGGCGCGCGCCCCGGGCACCGTGCGGACCGCGCACGTTCAGCGAGCCCCGACCGAGGCGCGCAGCGCCCCGTCCGGGCCCGCCAGCAGCAGCGGGGTGCCCGCACCGCCGAGGTCCCGGACCGCCGCGAGGTCGGCCTCCGCGGGCTGCTCCGCCTCGGTCACCACGGCCGCCGCCTCCAGCGACTTCGCGCCGCTGGCCACCGCCATCGCCACCGCCGTCCGCACCGCGCTCAGCCGCAGCGACTCCAGCGCGACCGTCCCGGCCACGTAGGTGCGACCGGTCTCGTCACGCACCGCGGCCCCCTCCGCCACGCCGTTGCGGGCGCGGACGGAGCGGGCCAGGGTGATGATCTTCTTGTCTTCGGGGTCCAGCTCGACGATGTCACTCATGCCCAGGAGCATAGGCCCCGGCCGCGGGGCCGGCGGGCGTCCTCAGTGCCCGACCGGGTTGGGCGGCCCGGGCCGCATCACCTTCACGAAGGTCTTGGGGCCGCTCGGCATCCCCAGCTCCTCCCCCGTCCGCTTGCGCCAGTACGGGTTGTCGTGCGGCAGGTGGCTGCTGACCCGCCCGTACATCCCGAACGTCGTGATCACCACGCCGAAGGCGAAGGCGAAGATCACGTTGGCGATGCCGAAGTTCAGGATGTTGGCGTCCGACCGGCCGAGCACCGTGAGCCCGTAGAACCCGGAGAGGATGAACAGCGCACCGGCCGCCATGTTCAGATTGGCGGCGAAGTTCCCGCCGACGACCGCGCCGATCACCAGGATCCCGCCCACCACGATGGACAGGACGCTCAGCGCGCCGTTGGTGGACATCCCCGCGATCTCGTTGCCCTGGGTGGACAGGAAGCCCGGGTGGTCGGCCAGCCCCAGGCTGCCGAACACGATCAGGAAGATCCCGCCGAGCCCCGCCCCGATCCGCCAGACCAGCACCAGTTTGTGGTCGACGGGCAGTTCGTCTTGCAGCTTCATGGCGACCTCCGGGGTGGCCGTAACGCCTGGCTAGCTGTAGGGGTGGGCCCCCTGCATGTGCGGCACCTCGTGCATGTACAGCGAGCCGCACTGCTGGCAGCCCCGGAGCCCGGTTCCCCACTCCTGCTCCGGCCGGCTCTCCGCCTCGGCGGGAATGGTCCGGCCGCACAACGCCAGGGCCGGGTCCTTCTCCCGCACGACGTGCCACACCTTCACCCCGCCCGCGCTCCCCTGCGGGCCGTACTCCGCGCGAAGTTGGTGAGTCATGCCTCCCATCGTCGCTCCGGAAGCACCCGAACGCTACTCGCCGCCCTCCCGGTCCGCCCCCGGCCCGGTGCCCACCGGGGCGGCGACGACGGAGCCGATCCGGTTGCGGCGCCCGGCCGAGCTCTCGGCGGTCAGCCGGATCGCGGTCAGGCCGCCCGGGACCTCCTCCGGCACCGGGATCTCGCAGGACGAGCCGGGGATCGGCACCCGGCCCAGGCGCTTGGCCAGCAGGCCGCCGACCGTCTCGACGTCCTCGTCCTCCAGCTCGATCCCGAACAGCTCGCCGAGGTCCTCGACCAGCAGCCGCGCGGTGATCCGGTACGAGCCGTCGCCGAGGTCCTCCACCGGCGGGATCTCCCGGTCGTACTCGTCGGTGATCTCGCCGACGATCTCCTCCAGGATGTCCTCGATGGTGACCAGGCCGGCCGTGCCGCCGTACTCGTCGATCACGATCGCCACGTGCGAGCGCATCTGCTGCATCTCGCGCAGCAGGTCGGCGGCCGGCTTGGAGTCCGGGACGAACACCGCCGGGCGCAGCACCGCGCCGACCTCGTCGGACTCCGAGTCCCGGTTGATGTGGGTGCGGCGCACCAGGTCCTTGAGGTAGACGATGCCGACCACGTCGTCCTCGTTGTCGCCGACCACCGGGATCCGCGAGAAGCCCGAGCGCAGCGCCAGGGTCAGCGCCTGCCGCACGGTCTTGTGCCGCTCGATCATCACCAGATCGGTGCGCGGCACCATCACCTCGCGCACGATGGTGTCGCCCAGTTCGAAGACCGAGTGCACCATCCGGCGCTCCTCGTCCTCGATGACGTCGTTCTTCTCCGCCAGGTCGACCAGGGCCCGCAGCTCCGCCTCGGAGGCGAACGGGCCCTCCTTGTAGCCCTTCCCGGGGGTCAGGGCGTTGCCGAGCAGGATCAGCAGCCGCGGGATCGGGCCGAGGATCCGGGCCAGCGGCAGCAGCACGAAGGAGGCCGCGGTGGCGGTGGTGAGCGGGTGCTGGCGCCCGATCGTGCGCGGGGAGACGCCCACCGCCACGAACGACACCAGCACCATCACGCCGAACGCCAGCAGCACGGCCTGCCAGGTCGTGTCGATGGTGCGCACGCACACCACGGTGACCAGGACCGCCGCCGCCATCTCGCTGGCCACCCGGATCAGGGTGGCCAGGTTGAGGTAGCGGATCGGGTCGGTGGCCAGCGCCAGCAGCCGGGCCGAGCCCTTGCGCCCGGAGCGCACGGCCTCCTCCGCCCGGAAGCGGGAGACCCGGGAGATGCCCGCCTCGGCGCACGCGGCCAGCCAGCCGAGCACGACGAGCAGCACGGCACCGAGGATGAAACTCGTACTCTCACCACTCACAGGGGTTCGGGCTCCGCGCTCAGTGGGTGGTGGGGGCCGGCGAGATGCCGCCGAGGCCCCGCTCGGCCCGCCAGCCGTCGAGGATCGCCTTCTGGAGGCCGAACATCTCGGCCTCCTCGTCCGGCTCCTCGTGGTCGTAGCCGAGCACGTGCAGCACGCCGTGGACGGTGAGCAGCTGCAGCTCCTCGTCCATCGAGTGCTTCGACGGGGCCGCCTTGCCCTGCTGCTCGGCGACCTCGGGGCAGAGCACGATGTCGCCGAGCAGGCCCTGCGGCAGCTCCTCGCCCTCCTTGCCGGGGCGCAGCTCGTCCATCGGGAAGGACATCACGTCCGTCGGGCCCGGGAGGTCCATCCACTGGATGTGCAGCTCCTCCATCGCCGCCCCGTCCACCAGGATCACGGACAGTTCGGACTGCGGGTGGATCCGCATCTTGTCCAGTGCGTAGCGGGCGACGTCGAGGATGGACTCCTCGTCGGCGTCCCAACCGGACTCGTTGGCGATGTCGATCGACATGACGGGCTGGTTACTCAGCTTTCGGTGCGATGGGACTGTCGGGGTGCGCGCGAGCCGCGCCGCTGGGCGGGCTTGACCGGGAGCCGGCGCTCCTCGGTCTCCTGGGCCTCCTGGCGGGCGTCCCAGCGCTCGTACGCGTCCACGATCCGGCCGACCAGCTTGTGGCGGACCACGTCGGTGCTGGTGAGGACGGAGAAGTGGATGTCGGGCACGTCGGCCAGGATGTCCTGGACGACCTTGAGGCCGCTGCGGGTGCCGCCCGGGAGGTCGATCTGGCTGGTGTCGCCGGTGACGACCACCCGGGAGTTGAACCCGAGGCGGGTGAGGAACATCTTCATCTGCTCGGGCGAGGTGTTCTGGGCCTCGTCGAGGATGATGAAGGCGTCGTTGAGGGTACGGCCGCGCATGTAGGCGAGCGGCGCGACCTCGATGGTCCCGGCGGCCATCAGGCGCGGGATGGAGTCCGGGTCCATCATGTCGTGCAGCGCGTCGTACAGCGGGCGCAGGTACGGGTCGATCTTCTCGTAGAGGGTGCCGGGCAGGAAGCCCAGCCGCTCCCCCGCCTCGACGGCCGGGCGGGTCAGGATGATCCGGTTGACCTCCTTGGCCTGCAGGGCCTGCACGGCCTTGGCCATCGCCAGGTAGGTCTTGCCGGTACCGGCCGGGCCGAGGCCGAAGACGATCGTGTGCTTGTCGATCGCGTCGACGTAGCGCTGCTGGTTGAGGGTCTTGGGACGGATGGTCCGGCCCCGGTTGGACAGGATGTTCGCGGTGAACACCTGCGAGGGCGCCGGGCTGTCCGGGTCGTCCGCGGCACCGCGGAGCATGGCGATGGAGCGCTCCACGGCGTCCTCCGTCAGGGGTTGGCCGGTGCGCAGCACCAGCATCATCTCGCTGAACAGCTGCTTGACGAGGGCCACCTCGGCGCGCTGGCCGGTCGCGGTCACCTCGTTGCCGCGGACGTGGATGTCGGCGGCGGGGAAGCCCTGCTCGATCACCCGCAGCAGCGAGTCGGCGGCGCCGAGCAGGGTGACCATCGGATGCTTCTCGGGGATGACGATCCGGACGCTGACGCGGCCGTCGTCGGCCGACTCGGGGCGCGGCTGTCCGTTGGTACGGGTCTGCGATGTGTCACTCATAGGTCGGCGCTGGGGCCTGCCTCATCCCATCCGTGTCTCGTGGTGCCGCTCGGGTCTCTCCGGGGCACCAGGGTACGCCGCGCACGTGATCGACGCGGCGGGCGGCGGGGCCGCACCCGACGATGCTGCGGCAGATCGCCGGGGTGGCGCGACCGGTTTTCCGCCCCGGCCGCCCGCCGTACCGGCGTCGGCGCGGGTACGCGTACGGGTACGGCCGGGTCACGTGCGCCGGGGCGGTACTGGTACCCGGACGAGGTCCTCGGCAAGCACGATCGGGCCGTCGAAGTGCTTGCGGGCGTCGGCGAGGTGCTGGCCGAGGTCCGGGTAGCGCTGGGAGAAGTGGGTCAGCACCAGGCTGCGGGCGCCCGCCTCGGCGGCGACCTTGCCGGCCTGGCCGGCGGTGAGGTGGCCGTGGTCCTCGGCGAGCCGGGCGTCGGCGTCGGTGAAGGTGGCCTCGACGACCAGCAGGTCGGCGCCCTCGGCGAGTTCGTGCACGCCCTCGCAGAGCCGGGTGTCCATGACGAAGGCGAACCGCTGGCCGGGCCGGGGCTCGCTGACCTCGTCCAGGGTGATCCGCCGGCCGTCGGTCTCGATCGCGCCCTGCCGCTGCAGCCGGCCGACGTCCGGGCCGCCGATGCCCAGGGCGGCCAGCCGTTCGGGCACCAGCCGGCGGCCGTCCGGCTCGCTGAGCCGGTAGCCGAAGGACTCGACCGGGTGCGAGAGCCGGACGGCGTCCAGCGCGAAGCGGGCGCCGGGCACCGGCAGCGGGCCGGACTCCTCGATCGGGCGGGGGCGCAGCACGGCCGTCTCGTGGTAGGCGGTGGCGTGGCGCAGCCGCTCGAAGTACACCTCGCCGGAGGCCGGGAAGTAGACGTCCACCGGGTGCGGGACCCGGTCGAGGTTGATCCGCTGGATCACCCCGGCGAGGCCGAGGCTGTGGTCGCCGTGGAAGTGCGTGACGGCGATCCGGGTGAGCTGGGTGGCCGAGACCCCGGCGCGCAGCATCTGGCGCTGGGTGCCCTCACCGGGGTCGAGGAGCAGGCCCTCGCCGTCCCAGCGCAGCAGGTAGCCGTTGTGGTTGCGGTGCCGGGTCGGCACCTGGCTGGCGGTGCCGAGGACGACGAGTTCGCGCTGCGACACCCTGTCAGACCATGTCCTCGGTCATCGACCTGCCGCCGAGCACGTGGACGTGGGCGTGGAAGACCGTCTGCCCGGCACCGGCGCCGGTGTTGAAGATCAGCCGGTAGTCCTGGACGCCCTCGTCGGCGGCCACCCGGCCGGCCTCGGCGAGCAGTTCGCCGGCGATCTCCGGCTCCTCGGCGGCCAGCGCGGCGGCGTTGGGGTAGTGGGCGTGCGGGATCACCAGGACGTGCAGCGGGGCCTTCGGCGCGATGTCGCGGAAGGCGAGCACCCGCTCGGTCTTGCGCACCACGGTGGCCGGGATCTCGCCCGCCACGATCTTGCAGAACAGGCAGTCGGGCTGCGGCTCGCCGGCCATCGGGTTCTCCTCGCTGGTGCTGCTCGGGTGGGTGCGTACGGCGGCATGCTAGCGGAGCCGCCACGCGGCGGGAGGCCGGACCGGCCTCCCGCCGCGCACGGTCTAGCGCTGCCCGGGCAGCGGCGGCGGGGTCTTCGCCGGCCGCTCGGCGAGCGCCGCCAGGGCCAGCCGCACGCCCTCGGCGAGCTGCGGGTCCTCCCCCGCCGCCCAGGCGTGCGGCGGGAAGGGCACCTCGACGTCCGGGTCCACGCCGTGGTTCTCCAGGCCCCAGCCGACCCGCTCCGACCAGAACGCGTACTTCGGCTGGGTCACCAGGGTGCCGTCCACCAGCGAGTAGCGGCTGTCGATGCCGATCACCCCGCCCCAGGTGCGGGTGCCGACCACCGGGCCGATGCCGAGCGCCTGGATGGCGGCGTTGACGATGTCGCCGTCCGAACCGGAGTACTCGTCGGCCAGCGCGACGACCGGCCCGCGCGGCGCGTCCTCGGGGTACGGCGACGGATTGGCGACGTCCCGGGCGACGCCCCAGCCGACGACCCGCCGGGACAGCTTCTCGATCACCAGCTGCGAGGTGTGCCCGCCCCGGTTGCCCCGGATGTCGACGATCACGCCCTCCCGGGCCATCTCCGAGCGCAGGTCGCGGTGGATCTGGGCCCAGCCGGTGGTCTGCATGTCCGGGATGTGCAGGTAGCCGAGCCGGCCGTCGGACAGCTCGCGCACGGCGGCCCGCCGTCCGGCCACCCAGTCGTGGTAGCGCAGCGCCTCGTCGTCGGCCAGCGGGACGACCACCGGGTGGCGCCGGTCGGTGCCGTCCTTGCCGGCCACGGTCAGCTCCACCGGCTGCCCGGCGGTGCCCGCCAGCAGCGGCGCCGGGCCGGTCACCGGGTCCACCGGGCGGCCGTTGACCGCCAGCACGGCGTCCCCCGGGCGGATCGCCGCGCCCGGGGCGGCCAGCGGCGAGTGCGCCCGCGGGTCCGAGGACTCGCCGGGCAGGATCCGGGCGATCCGCCACACCTCGCCGTCGCGGACCAGGTCGGCGCCGAGCAGTCCCTGCCGGCGGGCCGCCTCGGTGTGCCGGCCGGGCGGCACCACGTACGCGTGCGAGGTGCCCAGCTCGCCGTGCACCTCCCAGAGCAGGTCCACCAGGTCGTCGTGCGAACCCAGCCGCTCCACCAGCGGGCGGTAGCGGTCCAGCACCCCCGCCCAGTCGACCCCGGAGAGGTCCGGGCGCCAGAAGTTGTCCCGCATCAGGCGGCCGTTCTCGTCGTACATCTGCCGCCACTCGGCCGCCGGGTCGACGGTCACCCGCAGCCGGTCCAGGTCGACGTCGATCTCCTCGTCCTCGCCGGACGCCTTGTGGCCGGCGGGCAGGATCCGCAGCTCGCCCTCGTCCAGCACCGCCAGCCGGGTGCCGTCGCCGCTCACCGCGAACGCGTCCAGGCCGTCCACCAGCTGCTCGGCCCGGCGCTTGCGGAGGTCGAAGCGCTCCAGGGTGGGCCGCGGGCGCTCGTCGTCCAGCGAGGCGGCCTCGTCGCCCAGCTCGCCGACCAGCGGGACGCGGGTCCACAGCACCCCGTCCTTGGCGGCCCGCAGGGTGCCGAACCGGCCGCCCTCGACCGGGAACGGCACGATCCGGTCGGCGATGCCCTCCAGGTCGACCCGGGTCACCGGCGGCGCGTCGGCCCCGCCCTCCTCGCCGTCCGCTCGCTTGCCCTTGGGCTCGTCGTCCTCGCCGCCGACGGTCCGCCCGGCCCGGCTCGGCCCGAACGGGGACGGCGTGTCGGCGGCCAGCGTGATCAGGTACGGGCGGCAGCCGTTGGGGAACGACAGGTCGAAGACGTGCGAGTCGTACACCGGGTCGAAGTTGCGCACCGAGAGGAAGGCCAGGTGCCGGCCGTCCGCGGTGAAGGCCGGCGAGTAGTCGACGAATCGCTGCGGGGTCGCCTCGCAGACCGTCCGGGTGGCCAGGTCGGCCAGCACGATCTGACGCAGCGACCACGGCCCGAGGGTCGGCTGCGACCAGGCCAGCCAGGCCGAGTCCGGGCTGAACGCCAGCCCGCCGACCTCGCCGTCGGTGCTGTGCGCCAGCTCGTGCACGGAGCCGTCGGCCAGCGAGACCAGCAGCACCCGGCCGTCGTGCGCGCCGACCGCCAGCCGCTTGCCGTCCGGCGAGACCACCAGCGCGCGGACCCGCCCCAGCTCCCCGGCGGCCAGCCGGCGGCGCTCGGCGCCGAGCGCCTCGGGCGCGTACTCGATCGCGTCCTCGCCCCCGGCGTCGGTCACCCAGACCACGCCCTGCGCGGCGTCCTCGCCCGCCGCGCCCGGCACCACCCGGGCCAGCCGCCCGCGCACGCCCGGTGTCTCGTCCAGCACCCGGGCCGGTCCCTCCCGGTGGGCCAGCCAGTGCACGGTGCCGCGCACCACCACCGCGCCCGCCCGGCCGGTGCGGTCCGGGGCGGCGCCCTCCAGCCAGTACGCGGCGGACACCGGGCGGGGCCGGCGGCCGGCGCGCGGGCCGGCCGGCCGGACGTCGAGGCGGCGCGGCTCGGCGCCCGCCAGGTCGTCCAGCAGCCACAGCTCGCCGGCGGCGTGCCAGACCACCCGGGCGCCGTCGGTGGCGGCGTCGCGGGCGTAGAAGCCCTCCGGGGAACTGCCGTGGCGGCGCAGGTCGGAGCCGTCCGGGAGGCTGGAGTACGGCGCGCCGACGCCCTCGTGGTCGGAGAGGAACGCGATGCGCTCCCCGACCCACAGCGGCGACTCGATGTTGCCGTCCAGCTCCTCGTGGACCCGCTCGAAGCGCTCGGTGCCGATCCACAGCTTGCCGGCCCGCCCGCCCCGGTACCGCTTCCACCAGGCCGGCTCCACGCCGAACGCCGAGACCAGCAGCGCCCGGTCACCGCCCGGCTCGAAGGCCAGCCCGCCGACCGGGCCGTACGGCAGCCGCACCGGCTCGCCGCCGTCCAGCGGCACGGCGTGCGCCCAGGTGCGGCGCAGCGAGGCCTGCCCGGCGGCGGTGGTGGCGATCGGCCGGCCGTCCGCCGTCCAGCCGCGCAGCTGGGTCTGCGCGTCTCCCCAGTGGGTGAGCCGGCGGGACGGGCCGCCGTCCACCGGCGCGAGGTGCACCTCGGGGGCGCCGTCCCGGGTCGAGGTGAAGGCGACGTACCGGCCGTCCGGGGAGAAGCGGGGGCGGCGGACCGGGACGTGATCGGCCGTCAGCCGCCAGGCCCGGCCGCCGTCCAGCGGGGCGAGCCACACGTCGTTCTCGGCCACGAAGGTGATCAGGTCGCCGTGCAGGTGCGGATAGCGCAGATAGGCGCCCACGGGAGTGCTCTCGGGTTCGCTCACACCCGTCACCCTAGGCACCCGGCCGCGCCGCGCGCCCGGACTTTACCGACCCCGAACCCCCGCGGGGGACGCGCCCCTACGACCAGCGGCCGGTGCGGCCCAGCAGCAGCGCGCCGGCCGCCACCCCCGCGGTGGAGGTGCGCAGCACCGAGGGGCCGAGCCGGTACGGCTTGGCGCCGTGCTCGGCGAAGGCGGCCAGTTCCTCCGGGGAGACGCCACCCTCCGGGCCGACCACCAGCACCAGGTCCCCGCCGTCCGGCAGCGCGGCCCCGGCCAGCGGCTCGGCGCCCTCCTCGTGCAGCACGGCCGCGAACGCGGCTCCGGCCAGCACCGGGGCCAGCTGCCGGGTGGTCATCGGCTCGCGGACCTCGGGGAAGCGCAGCCGGCGCGACTGCTTGCCGGCCTCCCGCGCGGTGGCCCGCCACTTGGCGAGCGCCTTGGCGCCGCGCTCGCCCTTCCACTGGGTGATGCAGCGCGAGGCCGCCCAGGGGATCACCACGTCCACGCCGACCTCGGTCATGGTCTCCACGGCCAGCTCGCCCCGGTCGCCCTTGGGCAGCGCCTGGACGACCACGATCCGCGGTGCCGGCTCCGGCTCACGGCGCACGGCCGTCACCGTCACATCGACCGCGTCCTTGCCGTGCACCGCCGCGACGGTGCCGTCCACGCCCAGGCCCAGACCGTCCGCCAGGGTGACCGCCTCGCCCGGCTCCAGCCGCTTCACCGCGGCCGCGTGCCGGCCCTCCGGCCCGTCCAGCCGCACCGGCGCGCCGGGCGCGGCGGCGGCGATCCGCTCGGTCTCGACGACGAACACGGGCGCGGTCATGCGGGGAACCTCCGGGGTGGGAACGGGAACGGGGACGCAAAAGGGGTGCCGAGGAAGCCTCGGCACCCCCGCGCGGGACGGCTACCGGCCGTTGAAGGCGTCCTTCAGCCGGGAGAACAGCCCCTGCTGCCCGGGCGCGAACTGGCCGGACGGCCGCTCCTCGCCGCGCAGCACCGCCAGGCGGCGCAGCAGGTCCTCCTGCTCGGCGTCGAGCTTGGTGGGCGTCTGCACCTCGACGTGCACTATCAGGTCGCCCCGGCCGCCGCCGCGCAGGTGGGTGATGCCCCGGCCGTGCAGCGGGATGGACTGGCCGGACTGGGTACCGGGCCGGATGTCGACCTCCTCCACCCCGTCCAGCGTCTGCAGCGGCACCTGGGTGCCGAGCGAGGCCGCCGTCATCGGGATGGTGACGGTGCAGTGCAGGTCGTCGCCGCGCCGCTGGAACACCGCGTGGGTGGTCTCGGCGATCTCGACGTACAGGTCGCCGGCCGGGCCGCCGCCGGGGCCGACCTCGCCCTCGCCGGCCAGCTGGATCCGGGTGCCGTTGTCGACACCGGCGGGGATCTTGACGGTCAGGGTGCGGCGGGCGCGGACCCGGCCGTCGCCGGCGCACTCCGGGCACGGGGTCGGCACGACGGTGCCGAAGCCCTGGCACTGCGGGCAGGGCCGGGAGGTCATGACCTGGCCCAGGAAGGACCGGGTGACCTGGGAGACCTCGCCCTTGCCGCGGCACATGTCGCAGGTCTGCGCGGAGGTGCCGGGGGCCGCGCCCTCGCCGCTGCAGGTGGTGCAGGTGACGGCGGTGTCGACCTGGAGTTCCTTGGTGGTGCCGAAGGCGGCCTCCTCCAGGGTGATCTCCAGGCGGATCATGGCGTCCTGGCCGCGCCGGGTGCGCGAGCGCGGGCCGCGCTGGCCGGAGGCGGCGCCGAAGAAGGCGTCCATGATGTCGGAGAAGCCGAAGCCGGCCGCCCCCGCGCCGAAGCCGCCCGCCCCGCCGCCGCCGTTGGGCGAGAGCGGGTCGCCGCCGAGGTCGTAGACCTGGCGCTTCTGCGGGTCGGAGAGCACCTCGTAGGCGGCGTTGATCTCCTTGAACCGCTCCTGCGTCTTCGGGTCCGGGTTGACGTCCGGGTGCAGTTCGCGCGCCAGGCGCCGGAACGCCTTCTTGATCTCGTCCTGCCCCGCATCCCGTCGGACGCCGAGTACCGCGTAGTAGTCCGTGGCCACCAAATGCTCCGCTTGTTCCGCCTGTAAGAGTGCTTGCGACTGCGGGGCGCGCCATGTGGATGACGCGCGCCCGTTCCTACGACTCGGCCAGGATCTGGCCCACGTACCGTGCCACCGCTCGCACCGCCCCCATTGTGCCCGGATAGTCCATCCGAGTCGGACCGATCACACCCAGTTTGGCCACGCTTTCGTCGCCCGAACCGTAACCGACCGAGACGACCGACGTGGAATTCAGCCCCTCGTAGGCGATCTCGCGGCCGATCCGGACCGTCATCCCGGCGTCCGCGGTCTCACCCAGGAGGCGGAGCAGGACGACCTGCTCCTCCAGTGCCTCCAGCACCGGCTGGATGGTGAGCGGGAAGTCATGGCCGAAACGGGTCAGGTTGGCCGTGCCGGCCAGCATGATCCGCTCCTCGCTCTGCTCGGCGAGCGTCTCGAAGAGCGTCGCCAGCACGGTCGTCACGGTCGGCCGGTCGGCCGCCTCGAACAGCGCCGGCAGCTCGTCCAGCAGCCCGGGGACGTCCGGGAGGCGCTGGCCGGCGGCCCCCGCGTTGACCCGGGCCCGCAGATCCGCCAGCAGCGTCTCGCCGACCGTGCCCGGGCAGTCCACCAGCCGCTGCTCGACCCGGCCGGTGTTGGTGATCAGCACCAGCATCACCTTGGCCGGGGCCAGCGCGACCAGCTCGATGTGCCGCACCGTGGAGCGGCTCAGCGAGGGGTACTGCACCACCGCGACCTGCCGGGTCAGCTGGGCCAGCAGCCGCACCGTGCGGGCGACCACGTCGTCGAGGTCCACCGCGCCGTCCAGGAAGTGCCGGATCGCCCGCCGCTCGGGCGCGCTCATCGGCTTGACCTCGGCCAGCTTGTCGACGAACAGCCGGTAGCCCTTGTCGGTGGGGATCCGCCCGGCGCTGGTGTGCGGCTGGTGGATGTACCCCTCCTCCTCCAGCGCCGCCATGTCGTTGCGGACGGTGGCCGGGGAGACCCCGAGGTTGTGCCGGTCCACCAGGGCCTTGGAGCCGACCGGCTCCTCCGTCCCCACGTAGTCCTGGACGATCGCGCGAAGCACCGCGAGCTTGCGGTCGTCGAGCTGGCGGACCTCACCGGCCATGGGGCACGCACCTCCGTCTTCACGCGTTGTCCGTTGTGACACGCCGTTGTGGCATGTGTCCGCATTTCGAGCTGTCCGGTCCGGCCCCGCGGGGCCCCGGCCTTGGCACTCTGAACGCCCGAGTGCCAGATCCGTACCTGCCAGTGTAAGGCCCGGGTCCGACGGCAGGAACGGCCCGGCCGGAGTGATCCTGCCCGCAGTCCGCGGCGCGCGGATGATGCCGCGGGCCCGCCCGGGTGGCAGCATCGAAAGCGGACGGCGAACGGAGGAACAGCGATGTCGACCTCGGGCCAGCACACCCGTTTCGCCCCCGACCGCGGCCTGACCGGCCGGATGGTGGGGACGATGTTCCTGATCGGACTGCTGTACGTCGGCTTCACCGGGCTGCTCATCGCCCTGCTGCGCGGCGCCTGGCCGATCATCGTCCTGATCTCCGGCGGCCTTTTCGTCGCCCAGTTCTGGTTCAGCGACAAGATCACCGAACGGGCCATGGGCGCCCATCCGGTCACCCCGGAGCAGTACCCGCAGCTGCACGGCGCCGTCGACCGGCTCTGCGCGCTCGCCGACATGCCCAAACCGCGGGTCGCCGTCGCCCGCAACGACATGCCGAACGCCTTCGCCACCGGCCGCAACCCGCAGAACGCGGTGGTCTGCGTCACCACCGGCCTGCTGCGCCGGCTGGAGCCGGAGGAACTGGAGGGCGTGCTCGCCCACGAGCTGTCGCACGTCGCCCACCGGGACGTCGCCGTGATGACGGTGGCCGGCTTCCTCGGCGTCCTGGCCGGCGCGATGACCAGGATCGCCATGTACGGCGGCTTCATGGGCGGCGGGCGCAACAGCAACGACCCCAACGCCGCGATCGTCGCGCTGGTCGTCCCGCTGGCGTCGATCGCCGTCTACGCGATCAGCTTCCTGCTGACCCGGATGCTCTCCCGCTACCGGGAGCTGGCCGCCGACCGGGCCGCCGCCCAGCTCACCGGGCGGCCCAGCGCGCTGGCCTCGGCGCTCACCAAGGTGACCGGCCAGATCGCCGCCATCCCGACCAAGGACCTGCGCCAGGCGCAGGCCTACAACGCCTTCTACTTCGCCCCCGCGCTGAGCGCCCGTGAGGCCGCCACCCAGCTGTTCTCCACCCACCCGACGCTGGAGCAGCGGCTGGCCCAGCTCGCGAAGATCTCCGCACAGCTCGGCCGCTGACCCGTTGACCCTCCCTCCGGAAGGACCGCCGTGGGAATCCTGGACGCGCTGTTCGGCCGCACCAAGCCCGTCAAGCCCGACCTCGACCAGCTGTTCGGGGTGCCGTCCGCCGCGCTGACCCTGGAGGCCGCGGCGGGCTTCCGGCCCACCGGGCTCGGGTCGGTCTGCTTCGCCTCGGTCGAGGGCGGGGCCTTCGACGAGGTCGAACGCCAGGTCCGGGCGCTGCTGGACGCCGACACCGAGCGCGGCGGCGTCCCCGTCGAGGCGTCCAAGGACGACTACGGCTACTCCTGGCTGCTCGCCCGGCACACCTCCGAGGAGCTGCCCGACCTGGTCAACGACCTGCACGCGGTCAACAGCGAGCTGGAGGCGAACGGCTTCGGGCCGCAGCTGCTCTGCTCGCTGGTCGGCTTCCGCGACGCCGCGGGGCGCCGGCCGCTGGCCCTGGTCTACCTGTACAAGCGCGGTACCTTCTACCCCTTCGCGCCGCTGCCCGGCCGCGGGGAGAAGCGCGACAGCCCGCTGGAGCTGGAGGTCAACGCGATGCTCGGCAACGACCTGCGGCTGGAGAAGGACCTCACCCGCTGGTTCCCGGTCTGGGGCGCGCCGGGCCTGTGAGCGCGGGGGCGTGGACGCCGGGGCGCGGGGCGTGGATGCCGGGGCGCGGGCCCGGCGCGCGGGCCGGAAATCCGGTGGCCGCCGCTCCCCCGCTCGCCTAGGGTCCGACCATGATCGACTGGAGTGCGCTCGAAACCGCCGCCCCGACCCCCGACACCCTCGCCGCCGTGAGCGCCGCCCTGCGGTCCGCCGACCCGCACGTGCGCGACACCCTCGCCTACGAGCAGCTGTGCCGCTGGGCACCCCTGCTCACCCCGGAGCAGCGCCTCGCCCTCGGCGACGAGATGGCCGAGCGGCTGTCCGACCCCGACATCCAGGCCCGCACCTTCGCCCCGCTGGTCCTCGCCGAGCTCGCTGACCTCGGCGCCCACCGCCCCGCCTGGCTGGACGCCTTCGCCCACTGGTACCCCGCCGAGAGCGACCTGCGCGGCTGGGACGGCGAGCTCGGCTGGCTGCACGCCGTCGCGCACGGCGCCGACTACCTGGCCGCCCTCGGCCGCGGCCCGCTGCTCGCCGACCCGACGCCGCTGCTGGAGCTGGCCGCCGCCCGGCTGCTCGCCCCCACCGACCACGTGCTGGACGCCATGGAGGACGACCGGCTCGGCCGCGCCCTCGCCCAGATCCTCGCCCGCCCCGACCTGACCGAGCGCCAGGCCCTCGGCTGGCTCGACCCGATCGCCGCCCAGCCGCCGCGCCGCCCCTCCGCGACCTCCGGCGGCGTGCCCGCGGTCGTCTCCAACACCCTGCGCACCCTGCGGATGCTCCACGTGCTCGCCGACCGCGGCGTGCGCATGGAGCGCGGCGCCGACCCGGTGCCGCTGCCGCACTCGGCCGCGCTGCGCGAGCGGATCGCCGGGATCCTGGTGGTGAACTCGCCGTTCACCGGCTGACGCCTCGTAGACTCCGTGGAATGCGCAGCCGCCAGTACGGACCCGATCTGACCCCGCCGTGGAAGAAGCAGGCCCCCGCGCCGGAGGTGCCCGCCGAGCGGGACCTGGTGGTGGAGGAGGCGGCGAGCGGGTTCTGCGGGGCGGTGGTGCGCTGCGAGAAGACCGCCGAGGGCCTCACCGTCACCCTGGAGGACCGGTTCGGCAAGCACCGGGTCTTCCCGATGGTCCCGGGCGGCTTCCTGCTGGAGGGCCGGACGGTCACCCTGGTCAGGCCCTCGGCTCCGGCCCCCTCCCACGCTCCCGGCCGCACCGCCTCCGGCTCCGTCGCCGTCCCCGGCGCCCGCGCCCGGGTGGCCCGCGAGTCGCGGATCTACGTCGAGGGCCGGCACGACGCCGAGCTGGTGGAGCGGGTCTGGGGTGACGACCTGCGGATCGAGGGCGTGGTCGTCGAGTACCTGGAGGGCGTCGACGACCTGCCCGCGATCGTCGCCGACTTCGCCCCCGGCCCGGGCCGGCGCCTCGGCGTCCTGGTCGACCACCTGCTCCCCGGCACCAAGGAGCACCGCATCGCCGCCCGGGTCACCGGCCCGCACGTGCTGGTCGTCGGCCACCCCTACATCGACGTCTGGCAGGCCGTGAAGCCCTCCTCCGTCGGCATCCCCGCCTGGCCCGCCGTCCCCCGCGGCGAGGACTTCAAACTCGGCACCTGCCGCCGCCTGCGCTGGCCCGAGGACACCCCCGCCGCCTGGAAGCGCATCCTCGCGAAGGTGAACTCCTACAAGGACCTGGAGCCCGAGCTGCTGGGCCGCGTCGAGGAGCTGATCGACTTCGTCACCCTCCCCGAGTGACACTCGGTCGTATATCCTTTTCGGCAATCGGATATACGCCGTAGGAGGTCGCCATGTCCCGCACCGTGATCGACCTGGACGACGAGGCGCTGGCCGACGCCGCCCGCTACCTCGGCACCACCACCAAGAAGGACACCGTCAACGCCGCCCTGCGGGAGATAGCGGACCGCCGGCGCCGGGCCGCGGCGCTGGCCCGGATGCGCGGGATGGTCACCGAAGGCGAGATCGACTTCTCGGTCATCGGCTACCCCGACGACGCCTCGGGCACGTCCGGAAGGCCGGCCGCATGACCGAGGAGTTCCTGATCGACACCAGTGCGCTGGTCCGGCTGATGCGCGGCCAGACCGGCGCGGCCTGGGAGGAGGCCGTGACGGCGGGGCTGGTGCTGCTCTGCGAGCCGGTCCGCCAGGAGTTCCTGCGCGCGGTGGGCGGCCGGGCCGCCTACTTCGAGGCGACCGGCCTGCTCCGGGAACTCTTCCCGTACCAGCACCTGCGCGACAGCGCCTGGGAGGACGCCGCCGAGTTGCAGGAGCGCCTCGCCCAGTCCGGCGCCCACCAGTGCGCGAGTCCGGTGGACCTGCTGGTCGCCGTCACCGCCGCCCAGCACAAGCTGACGGTCCTGCACCAGGACGCCGACTTCGAGACCACGGCCCGGCTGACCGGGCAGCCCGTCCGGCGGATCGACTAGTCCACCAGGTCACGCACCACCGCGTCGGCCAGCAGGCGGCCGGGGAGGGTGAGGGCGGCGCGGCCCTGCTCGTAGGGGGCGGGGGCGAGCAGGCCGTCGGTGAGGGCGCGGGCGGCGGCCGCGCGGCCGGTGGCGGTGAGGAGGTCGAGGGGGACGCCCTCGGCCAGGCGCAGTTCGAGCAGGATCCGCTCGACGCGGCGGTCCTCGGCGGTGAGGCGCTCGCGGCCCTGGGCGGGGGTGCGCTGCTCGGCGAGGGCCCGGGCGTAGGCGGCCGGGTGCTTGGCGTTCCACCAGCGGACGCCGCCGACGTGGCTGTGCGCGCCGGGGCCGGCGCCCCACCAGTCGCCGCCGGTCCAGTACAGCTCGTTGTGACGGCAGCGGCCCTCGGGGGTGGTGGACCAGTTGGAGACCTCGTACCAGGAGTAGCCGGCGGCGCTCAGCGCCTCCTCGGCGATCAGGTAGCGGTCGGCGTGCACGTCGTCGTCGATCATCGGCAGTTCGCCGCGCCCGACCCGGGCGGCCAGCCGGGTGCCCTCCTCGACGATCAGCGAGTAGGCGGAGACGTGGTCGGGCCCGGCGCCGATCGCGGCGTCCAGGGAGGCCCGCCAGTCGTCGTCGGACTCGCCGGGGGTGCCGTAGATGAGGTCGAGGTTGACGTGCTCGAAGCCGGCCGCGCGGGCCTCGGCGACGCAGGCCTCGGGGCGGCCGGGGGTGTGGTGGCGGTCGAGCAGCCTGAGCACGTGCGGGCGCGCGGACTGCATGCCGAAGGAGATCCGGTTGTAGCCGCCCTCGCGCAGTTCCGCCAGGTACGCCGGGTCCACCGACTCCGGGTTGGCCTCGGTGGTGATCTCGGCGCCCTCGGCGAGCCCGAACTCGTCGCGGATCGCGGCGAGCATCCGCACCAGGTCGCGGGCCGGCAGCAGGGTCGGGGTGCCGCCGCCCAGGAAGACGGTGCGCACCGGCGGGGCGTCCGCGCCGAGGACCCGCCGGGCGAGCCGGACCTCGGCGACCACGTTGTCCGCGTACGTCTCCTGGGAGGCGACGGTGCCCGAGGAGCGCAGCTCGGTGGCGGTGTAGGTGTTGAAGTCGCAGTAGCCGCAGCGGCTCGCGCAGTAGGGCACATGCAGGTAGAAGCCGAACGGCCGCGAGCCCAGCCCGTCGAGGGCGTGCGCGGGCAGGGAACCGTCGGACGGCACCGGTTCGCCGTCGGGGAGTGCGGAGGGCATGACCCCATTGTCCCGTACGGCCGGGGTGATCCCCACGGGCCGTACGGGACGGGTGGGACGGACGGGAGGGAGGACGGGGCCGGGCGGACGGCTCAGACCTCGTTGGCGCCCGTGTACATCGCGGTGACCGCCTCGGCGTAGGTCCGCTCCACCACCGGGCGCTTGATCTTCAGGCTCGGGGTGAGCTCGCCGTGCTCGACGTCCAGGTCGCGCGGCAGCAGGTGGAACTTCTTGATCGTCTGCCAGCGCTGGAGCTGCCCGTTGAGCCGCCGCACGAAGCCCTCGATCAGCTCGTGGGTCCGCGGGTCGGCGACCACCTCGGTGTAGGACGCGCCCGCCAGGCCGTGCTCGGCGGCCCACGGCATGATCACCGCCTCGTCCAGGCCGATCAGCGCGGTGCAGTAGTTGCGGCCGTTGCCGATCACCAGGACGTTGCTGACGAACGGGCAGACCGCCTTGAACTTGCCCTCCACCTCGCTCGGCGCCACGTACTTGCCGCCGGAGGTCTTGAACAGGTCCTTCTTGCGGTCGGTGATCCGCAGGAAGCCGTCCGGGGACAGCTCGCCGATGTCCTCGGTGTGGAACCAGCCGTCCGCCTCCAGCACCTCGGCGGTCTTCTCCGGCAGGTTGTGGTAGCCGCGCATGACGCCGGGGCCGCGCAGCAGGATCTCGCCGTCCTCGGCGATCCGCACCTCGGTGCCCGGCAGCGGACGGCCCACCGTGCCCACCCGGATGTCCTCGGCCCGGTTGACGCTGGAGCCGGCACTGGTCTCGGACAGGCCGTAGCCCTCCAGGATCGGCACCCCGGCGCCGACGAAGAAGTAGCCGATCTCCGGGGCCAGCGCGGCGCTGCCGGACACCGCCCCGCGCAGCCGTCCGCCGAACGCGGCCCGGATCTTGGCGTACACCAGCCTGTCGGCGAGGGCGTGCTTCATCCGCAGCGCCGCCGGGGCGGTGCCCACGCCGGTCGCCACCCGGGTGTCCTGGACCGTGCGGGCGTAGTCGCGGGCGGTGCGCGCCGCCCACAGGAAGATCTTGTACTTGGCGCCGCCCTGCGCCCGGGCCTTGCCGGCGATGCCGTTGTAGACCTTCTCGAAGATCCGCGGCGCCGAGGCCATGATGGTCGGCCGGATCACCGGCAGGTTGTGGATGATCCGGTCCACCCGGCCGTCCACCGCCATCACGTGCCCGGTCGCGATCTGCCCGGAGATCAGCGTCTTGCCGAACACGTGCGACAGCGGCAGCCACATGAACTGCACGTCGTCGGCGGCCAGCAGTCCGCTCGCCTCCTGCGCCCGGCCCTCGTAGGCCCAGCAGTCGTGCACCAGGCGCACGCCCTTGGGGCGGCCGGTGGTGCCGGAGGTGTAGATGAGGGTGGCCAACTGCTCCTTGTCGAGGGCGGCGACCGCCTTCTCGACGGCGTCCGGGTGCCCGGCCAGGTGCTCGGCGCCGAGCCGCTCCAGCTCGGCGAGGGTGATCACGCGCAGCCGGCCGGCCGGCGGGGGCCCGTCCGGCGCGTCGAACAGGATCACCGTCTCCAGCCCGGGCAGCCGGTCCAGTTCGGCGACCACCTTGTCCAGCTGGGCGGTGTTCTCGGCGAACAGGGCCCGGGAGCCGGAGTCGGAGAGGATGAACGCGGTCTCGTCGGCGTTGGTGCTCGGGTAGACGGCCGTGGTGGCCGCGCCCGCGCACATGTTGCCGAGGTCGGCGAGGATCCACTCCAGGCGGGTGGAGGAGGCCAGCGCCACCCGGTCCTCGGCCTCGATGCCCAGCGACAGCAGCCCGGCCGCCACCGCGTGCACCCGGGCCGCGGTCTGCGCCCAGGTCAGCGACCGCCACTGCTCGGCGCCGGGAGTGCTGTCCGCCGCGTGCTCGTCCACCGGGACGGGGTAGCGGTAGGCCTCACCGCCGGGGGTCAGCGCGACCCGTTCCCGGAACAGGTGGGCGACGGAGGCGGGACGCCCGGCGACGATGTCGGGACGGCCGGAGTCGATCAGGGACTGCGCGGAACTCAACGAGGACCTCCGGGGGCGGGTGGCCGTCTGGAAGAGGTGGCGTCCGTAGGGGCGGCCGCCGGCCCCCTGGCAACCGGGACTGGTACCGATGAGTAACAAGAGGGCTGCCAGCAGCCTAGGGGGAAACCGGTCATTCCGTAAGGGGGCGGACCGACCTGGCACCTTGTCGGACCGCCGGTGCCCGGCACAACCGCGCCCCGCGGAACGTTCGGCAAAGGGCTGGACAAAGATCCGGCTCGCTTGCCCGGAATCTCATGTACCGGCCTCCCGAGCAACGAGAATTGGGATGCCAAAGCCGCCGCCGACGACAAGAGTGAGCCAGTGCTGATCAGACTGCTCAGGGCGTACCTGCGCCCCTACACCCGACCGATCATCCTGCTGGTCCTCCTCCAGCTGGTCTCCACCCTCGGGCTGCTCTACCTGCCCACACTCAACGCCGACATCATCGACAGCGGAGTGATCAAGGGGGACACCGGCTACATCCTGCGCGTGGGCGCCGTGATGATCGGCGTCACCCTCCTCCAGACCCTCTGCTCGATCAGCGCCGTCTACTACGGCGCGCGCACCGCCATGGCCGTGGGCCGCGACATCCGGGCCGCCGTCTTCGACCGCGTCCAGAGCTTCTCCGCCCGCGAGATCGGCCAGTTCGGCGCCCCCTCCCTCATCACCCGCACCACCAACGACGTCCAGCAGGTCCAGATGCTGGTCCTGATGGCGTTCACCCTGATGGTCGCCGCACCGATCATGTGCGTCGGCGGCATCATCATGGCCCTCAACCAGGACGTGCCGCTCTCCGGACTGCTGCTGGCCGTCGTCCCCGCCCTCGGGGCCGTCGTCGCCCTCCTGGTCCGCCAGCTGCGCCCGCGCTTCCGCAGCATGCAGGAACGGATCGACACCGTGAACCGGGTGCTGCGCGAGCAGATCACCGGCATCCGGGTCATCCGCGCCTTCGTCAAGGACGAGCACGAGCAGAACCGGTTCGCCGGCGCCAACGAGAGCCTCACCGGCGTCTCGCTGCAGGTCGGCAAGCTGATGGCCTACCTGTTCCCGAGCGTCATGCTCGTCGTCAACGTCTCCAGCGTCGCCGTGCTGTGGTTCGGCGCCCACCGGATCAACAGCGGCGACATGGAGATCGGCGCCCTGACCGCCTTCCTCTCCTACCTGCTGCAGATCCTCATGAGCGTCATGATGGCCACCTTCATGTTCATGATGGTGCCGCGCGCCGAGGTCTGCGCCGAACGCATCCAGGAGGTGTTCGACACCTCCTCCAGCGTGGTGCCGCCCGCCGCCGGCGTCACCGAGGTGCTCCGCCGCGGCCACCTCGAACTGCGCGACGTCGACTTCCGCTACCCCGGCGCCGAGGCGTCCGTGCTGCGCGGCATCGGCATCACCGCCCGCCCCGGCGAGACCACCGCCGTCATCGGCTCCACCGGCAGCGGCAAGTCCACCCTGCTCGGACTCGTCCCCCGGCTGTTCGACGCCACCTCCGGCCAGGTCCTGCTCGGCGGCGTCGACGTCCGCGAACTCGAACCCGGGACGCTGTCCGACAGCGTCGGCCTCGTCCCGCAGAAGCCCTACCTGTTCTCCGGCACCGTCGCCAGCAACCTGCGCTACGGCCGGCCCGACGCCACCGACGAGGAACTCTGGCACGCCCTGGAGATCGCCCAGGCCAAGGAGTTCGTCGAACGGCTCCCCGAAGGCCTGGACGCGCCCATCTCCCAGGGCGGCGGCAACGTCTCCGGCGGCCAGCGCCAGCGCCTGGCCATCGCCCGCACCCTGGTGCGCCGGCCCGACGTCTACCTCTTCGACGACTCCTTCTCCGCGCTCGACTACGCCACCGACGCCAGGCTGCGCAAGGCGCTCGCCCGCGAGACCTCCGACGCCACCGTGGTGATCGTCGCCCAGCGCGTCTCCACCATCCGCGACGCCGACCGGATCATCGTCCTGGACGAGGGGGCCGTCGTCGGCAGCGGCACCCACGGCGAGCTCATGGCCGGCAATCCGACGTACCGGGAGATCGTGCTCTCCCAGCTCACCGAGCAGGAGGCGGCGTGACCAGCCCCGACAAGTCCGCGCCCGGCTTCGACAAGGCGCCCGGCGGACGTCCCGGCGGGCCGGGTGGGCCCGGTGGACCCGGTGGTCCCGGCGGGCCCGGCGGGCCGGATGGACCCGGCGGACCCGGTGCGGCCGGCCGGCCG
The DNA here is from genome assembly GCF_040609255.1 of Kitasatospora sp. NPDC004723. Lineage (NCBI taxonomy): Bacteria > Bacillati > Actinomycetota > Actinomycetes > Kitasatosporales > Streptomycetaceae > Kitasatospora > Kitasatospora sp. NPDC004723. Next base: position 29,574 of record NZ_JBEXJT010000067.1, read on the forward strand.
GCCCAGGCCGGCGACTCCCAGGCCGCCGCCGCCCGCCGCGGCCCCGCCGGCCCCGGCCGCTTCATGGGCGGCCAGGGCGCCGAGAAGTCCATGGACTTCAAGAGCTCCGGCAAGCGGCTGCTCAAACTCCTCCGCCCCGAACGCGCCCTCATCGCCGGCGTCCTCGGCCTCGGCGTCCTCAGCATCGGCGCCGCCATCGTCGGCCCCAAGATCCTCGGCAACGCCACCGACCTGATCTTCGCCGGCGTCATCAGCGGCCGCTTCCCCGCCGACGCCTCCAAGCAGCAGATCATCGACGGCCTGCGCGCCCGCGGCGACGGCGACCTCGCCAACCTGCTCTCCTCCGTCGACTTCACCCCCGGCCAGGGCATGGACTTCGGCGCCATCGGCACCGTCCTGCTCTGGGTCCTCGCCATCTACGTCGCCTCCGCCGTCTTCGGCGTCGTCCAGGGCCGCCTCGCCGCCCGCGCCATCCAGCGCGCCGGCTACCGGCTGCGCCAGGACACCGAGGCCAAGCTCGCCCGGCTGCCGCTCAGCTACTTCGACAAGCAGCCCCGCGGCGAGGTCCTCAGCCGGGTCACCAACGACATCGACAACATCAGCCAGACCATGCAGCAGACCATGGGCCAGGTGGTCAACTCGCTGCTCACCGTGGTCGGCGTGCTCGCCATGATGTTCTGGATCTCCTGGCTGCTCGCCCTCATCGCGCTGATCGCGGTCCCGCTGTCCGTCGTCGTCGCCACCCGCGTCGGCAAGCGCGCCCAGCCCCAGTTCGTCCAGCAGTGGAAGTCCACCGGGCAGCTCAACGCGCACATCGAGGAGATGTACACCGGCCACACCCTGGTCAAGGTCTTCGGCCGGCAGAAGGAGTCCGCCGAAACCTTCCGCGAGCACAACGAGGCCCTCTACGCCTCCAGCTTCAAGGCCCAGTTCATCTCCGGCGTCATCCAGCCCGCGATGATGCTCATCGGCAACCTGCAGTACGTGCTGATCGCCGTCGTCGGCGGCCTGCGGGTGGCCAGCGGCGCGCTGTCCATCGGCGACGTCCAGGCGTTCATCCAGTACTCCCGCCAGTTCAGCCAGCCGCTCACCCAGGTCGCCAGCATGGCCAACCTGGTGCAGTCCGGCGTCGCCTCCGCCGAGCGCGTCTTCGAACTCCTCGACGCCCCCGAGCAGACCCCCGAACCGGCCATGCCCGAACGCCCCGACGCGCTGCGCGGCCGGGTCGTCTTCCAGGACGTCGCCTTCCGCTACGACCCCGACAAGCCGCTCATCGACGACCTCTCGCTCAAGGTCGAACCCGGCCAGACCGTCGCCATCGTCGGCCCCACCGGCGCCGGCAAGACCACCATGGTCAACCTGCTGATGCGCTTCTACGAGGTCAGCGCCGGCCGGATCACCCTCGACGGCGTCGACATCGCCGCCATGTCCCGCGAGGAACTGCGCTCCGGCATCGGCATGGTCCTCCAGGACACCTGGCTGTTCGGCGGCACCATCGCCGACAACATCGCCTACGGCGCCGACGGGGCCACCCGCGAGCAGGTCGTCGAAGCCGCCAGGGCCGCCCACGTCGACCGCTTCGTACGCACCCTGCCCGACGGCTACGACACCGTCATCGACGACGAGGGCACCGGCGTCAGCACCGGCGAGAAACAGCTCATCACCATCGCCCGGGCCTTCCTCGCCCAGCCCTCGATCCTGGTCCTCGACGAGGCCACCAGCTCCGTCGACACCCGCACCGAGGTGCTCATCCAGCGGGCCATGGCCCGGCTGCGCACCGGGCGCACCAGCTTCGTCATCGCCCACCGGCTCTCCACCATCCGGGACGCCGACGTGATCCTGGTGATGGAGAACGGCTCCATCGTCGAACAGGGCGGCCACGACGAGCTGATCGCCACCGACGGGGCCTACGCCCGGCTCTACAAGGCGCAGTTCGCCGAGGCGGTCGCCGAGGTCGAGTAGCGCCGCCGCCACCGGGGAGCCCGGGGCGGACGGTCCCACCGCCGCCCCGGGCTCCCGCGCGTCCGGGCCCGCCGCCCTCGGCCGCCACGGCGGCGGGCGCTACGGTGGGGGCCGTGAGTGACGAACCGTCGACGACCGCCGCCGCCCGGCCAGGAGGCACCGGCACGCCCGCCGCCGCCACCGCCCCGGACGTCTTCGAGACCCACCGGCGCTACCTCGGCTCCGTCGCCTACCGGATGCTCGGCTCCTTCACCGACGCCGAGGACGTCCTCCAGGAGGCCTGGCTGCGCTGGCGCGCCGCCGACCGCACCTCCGTCGCCGACCCCCGCGCCTACCTCACCACCGTCGTCACCCGGCTCTGCTACGACCAGCTCGGCTCCGCCCGGGCCCGCCGCGAGTCCTACTTCGGCGAATGGCTGCCCGAACCGTCCCTCTCCTACCAGGAGACCCCGGCCTCCCCCGCCGACCTCGCCGAACGCGGCGAGTCCGTCTCGCTCGCGCTGCTCGCCGTCCTCGAACAGCTCACCCCCGCCGAACGCGCCGCCTTCGTCCTGCACGACGTCTTCGCGGTCGGCTTCGACGAGATCGCCGCCTCGCTCGACCGCAGCGCCGACGCCACCCGCCAGCTCGCCTCCCGCGCCCGCCGCCGGATCAAGGCCGGCGGACGCCGGGCCGACGCCGACCCCGCCGAGCACCGGCAGGCCGTCGAGGCGTTCGCCGCCGCCAGCGCCCGCGGCGACATCGCGGGCCTGCTCGCCGTCCTCGACCCCGACATCGTCTGGCACTCCGACGGCGGCGGCATCGTCACCGCCGGCGCCCGCCCGGTGCTCGGCTCCGCCAAGGTCTCCCGGCTGGTCCTCGGCCTCGTCAACAAGTGGGTCACGGCCGAGGCCGCGGTGGAGTTCGCCCTGGTCAACGGCGAGCCCGGCCTGGTCTGGTACACGCGGCCTGGCGTCATCAGCGGCGTGCTGGCCTTCGCCGTCGCCGACGGCCGGATCACCGAGGCGTACGCCGTAGTCAACCCGGAGAAGCTCGCGCACCTCAACGCCCCCGCCACCCCTCCGGGAGTGTGACGCGGGTCACTGTCACAGTCCCGCGGGCGCCGTCGTCCCCCTTGCGAACACGCGGACAAGCGTTCCCCGGCCACCCCGGGGACGCCGCGAGAGGACGCCGACGACGGCGCCACGAAGGAGCGGGACGACATGACCGAGAAGCAGACCGTCGTACTGGGGGCCGGCTACGCGGGCCTCGCCGCCGCGGCCCGGGCCGGAAAGCGCGGCCGGGTGACCCTGATCGCTCCCGAGAGCCGCATCCTGCACCGCATCCGCCAGCACGAGACCACCGCCGGCCTCCCCGTGGCCCGGCCCGCCGTCGCCGAGGTGCTGCGCGGGCGGGGCGTGCGGCACGTCCGGGCCCGCGCCACCGGACTCGACCTCGGCGCGCGCAAGGTGCTCCTGGACAACGGCGACACCGTCGCCTACGACACCCTGGTCTACGCCCTCGGCAGCCGCACCTCCTGGCACGGCGTGCCCGGCGCCGAGGAGCACGCCTACCCCGTCGAACGGGCCGCCGAGGTCGCCGAGCGGCTGCGCGCCGCCGAGCGCCCCGGCACCCCCGAGCGGCCGGGCACCGTCGCGGTCGTCGGCGGCGGCGCGACCGGCATCGAACTGGCCGCCGAACTCGCCGAGGCCCACCCCCGCTGGACCGTGCGGATCATCGCCGCCGACCGGGTCGGCGGATGGTTCTCGGCCAAGGGCCACGACCACGTCCACCGGGTGCTGCGCGGGCTAGGCGTCGGGATCCACGAGCAGAGCGCCGTCACCGCCGTCGACGCCGAGGGCCTCACCACCACCGCCGGCCGGATCCCCGCCGACCTGGTCGTCTGGGCCGCCTCGATGGAACCGCACCCGCTCGCCGCCCGGGCCGGCCTCGCCGTCACCCCCGCCGGACAGGCGGTCGTCGACGACCACCTGCGGTCGGTCTCGCACCCCGAGGTGTACGTGATCGGCGACGCCGCCGAGGTCACCGTCCCCGGCACCGGGACCCTGCGGATGGGCTGCGCCACCGCCCTGCCGCAGGGCCAGTACCTCGGCAAGGTGCTCACCGGACGCACCGACAAGCCGTTCGCCTTCCGGTACACGGCGCAGTGCCTGAGCCTGGGGCGGCGCGAGGGGCTGCTCCAGTTCATCCACGGCGACGACTCGATGCGGCCCACCGTGCTCACCGGGCTCGCCGGGCGGCTGGCCAAGGCGGCGATCCTCAGGAGCGTCGTGCTGTCGCTGCGCTGAGCGGCCCGTCACCGAGGGGGCGTGCGCGAGGGCCGTGCGCGCGGGGCCCGGAACCGTGTGGGATGCTGTTGGTGAATTGTGATTGATCGCCTGCGGTGAGTGATGCCGGTCTCCGAGACTTGTCTCGGAGACCGGCGTTTCGTCGTTGTGGGGGT
>NZ_JBEXJT010000068.1:0-33893 GCF_040609255.1 Kitasatospora sp. NPDC004723
AGCACGCCCGGGTCGTCGGCGTCGACCAGGTCGCCGTCGGCGTCGGCGAGGTGGTCGGCGAGCCGGGCCGCCAGGCCGTGTCCGGGGTGCCGCTCCAGCCGGTGGCGCCGGCGGTTGTACCGCTGGGTGGTGCGCGGGTCCTTGTGGTCGGCCGCGTCCTGGACGTCCTCCAGCTTGTCGCCGGCCTCCAGCGCGTCGGTGATGCCGTCGCCCCGCAGCACGTGCGGGTGGATCGTGCCGGCCTGCGGCAGACCGGCCCGCTTCGCCAGGCGCCGCAGCAGCTTCCACACCTCCGGCTCCCTCAGCCGGGCGCCGCTCCTGGTGACGAACAGCGGGCCGGAGGTCCGGCCGTCGAGGTAGTCCTGCAGGGCGTGCCAGACCATCGGCGGCACCGGCTTCGCCTTCCACTTGCCGCCCTTGACCTTGATCCTCAGCACGTGGTGGCCACGGTCGTAGCCGAGGTGCTCGACGTCGGCGGCGAGCAACGAGTTGACGCGCAGGAACAGCACGTACAGGCACAGCACGAGCGCGTAGGCGCGCTCCGACCTCGCGCGGGCGGCCTGGAGAAGGAGCAGGTTCTGCTCGGGGGTGAGGCCCTCGGTGGCGGAGTAGTCCGGGTCGATCGCCGGGCGCAGGACGTCGGCGAACGGGTCGCCGGCCTTCAGCGCCTTCGTCTTCACCGCGTACCGGTAGAAGGAGCCGTTCGCGGAGAACACGTTCGCGCGGGCCGCCTCCGAGTACGGCGCGCCGGTCGGCGTCATCTGCCCGTAGGCGCCGCCGCGGACCCGGACCAGGGTCGGCGCGGTCTCCAGGTGCCGGGCGAAGGCGTCCGCGAGCGCGGCCTCGACAGCCAGCGGATGGCGGCCGCGCCGGTGGCAGTACCGGCTCCACACCCGGAAGTGCCGGGCGTAGGTACGGCGGGTGTTCGGCGAGCGGTAGTGGGCGATCCAGGCGCCGGCGAGGTCGGGCAGCGGGTCGTCCTCGCCCCACTCGGCCTCCAGGTCCTCGCGCAGCAGCCGCGCCTCCTCGGGCCAGTCGTCGCGGGGGTCGAGCGGGACGGCGGGCACCACGGTGCCCGCCGTCCGCAGCGCCGGGCCGCTCACCGCTTCCCCGGCATCCGCTCGCCCTCGCGCAGCTCCCACGCCCCGGTGGGCCGGTCCACGACCAGGGTGAGGTGCCGGTCGATCTCGTCTCCGCGCTCGCCGCCCCACTGCTTGACGAGGAACTCGGTGTCGGTGATCACCCACTCGTCGTCGAAGGTGTCGCCGAGCGGGGCGGGGCGGCCGTCGTCCGGCACCGCCAGGGAGATCGGCATGTCGTCGGGCAGCCCGGCCAGGGCCTCACGCAGCCGCCCGACGGTCCAGGCGTCGGCGGTGTGGTGGTACGTCTCGGATCGCTCGGTCACCGGGTGTTCCTTCCAGGTCCGCAGTCGTCGGGCGGGCACGGCACACCGGGCAGGTCCCAGATCAATCTGCCCTGTACGTCATGACCGATCCGGACGTAGGTGGGGCCGCCGCGGTCCCGCTCGGCCTGCGCGAGCAGGGCCCGTGCCGCCTCGACGATCACCGGGTCGGAGACCTCGACCCGCTGGGTGAGCAGGCCATCGGACTCCCAATCGCCGAGCAGCCTGTCGACGATCGAGGCGGACATCGCCCAGGTGAACAACCCTGGCTCGGAATAGTCGCGGGCGACCGCGAAGTCGATCTCGGTCACGGGGCGTCCTTCCGGGTCGGGTCCGTGGTGTCGACGCGGTGGCCAGCGGCCCGCAGGCCCCGCACGATGGCCCGGGCACGCTCCTGGGCGGCCTCGTACGCAGCGGCGCTGTCCCCGGTCGGGTCGACGGCGTCCTGACGGCCGGTACGCACCGCCTCCTCCAGCGCGTCGAAGACCACCAGGCGCGCCTCGGTGTCGGTGAGCGGGCCGCCGCGCCGGTACTCACCGACCCGCCGGCGTGCCACCGCCAGGCGGGCCTGGGCCCGGGCCAGCTCGGTTTCGGCCTCGGCCTGGCGGGCCTCCAGGTACCGGTGGGCCGCCTGCCTGGCGGTCCACAGGTCCTCCTCCGCCCCGTCCTTCTCTGCGACCACGGCGTCGGCCGTCGGGGAGGTCGTCGTCATCGGCGGGCCCCCGTCCGGTGGGAGTAGTCGGGGATGTCGTAGCCGTCGGCGACCAGGCCGCGCCGCACGGACTCGGCGCGCTCGGTGGCGGTCTCGTACTCCTCGCGGGTGGCCTTGCCGTCGATGGCGGCGCTGCCGACCTTCACGGCCTGGTCCTGGACGGTGCCGAAGACGATGAGCGCCTCGTTCTCCGACAGCCGGTCACCGTCCTCGACCTGGCGGCGGCGGGCCTCGGCGGTCTCGACCGCCGCCATCGCCACGCGCACGGCAGCGCGGGCCTGGTCCAGCTCGTGCTGGAAGTAGTCGGTGGTGGCCTCGCGCGCGTTCTCGGCGTCGCGGGCGGATTCTGCGGCGCTGGGCCGCTTCGTCGTCATGCCCGGAGCCTATCGGCAAAAGGGAAGGATAACGGTCATTATCCTTCCCTTCTTTTCGTTGCCTTCGTCCGAGTGACCCGGCCGTCCCGGGATCGTTCACCGGGCATGCCCGACCACCCAGCCGACCGGATCGAGGCGGCGGTCGCCGCACTCGCCCGCTGTACCCACGACGTCCTGGCGGCGGCGCTCGACCACCCGCTGCCGCCGGCCTGCGCAACGTCCGTCCAGAAGAACCTGGCCGCCCTGCACGGCCTGCTGCGGCGCAACGCCCCCGCCCCTGCCGCCGAAGGCTCCGGCCCGCCCTGCATCTGGTGCGGCAAGCCTGTCCCCCGCACCGGCAAGCGGGGGCCGAGCCCGCAATACTGCGCCAACGGCTGCAAGACACGCGCCTTCGAGGCCCGCCGCGAGCGCCGCCGCACGGCCGCCGCTCTCGGTCTGCTGAGCAAGGCCGGACCCATTGAGCACGGCATCTGGAGCGGCCTCGGCGACCCTCCCACCGACCGGCAGCCAAACAACTAGTCAGCAAGCCAGCTAGCCAACTGGCCCCCAAGTCACACCGGGTGCCGGTGTACCGGCACCCGGTGTGCGTGGCGCCCTTCTTTAAAGAACCGGGTGAAAGAACCTCCCTCCCGGGCGGGCGGGCGGGATGCTGGGATTGTGGCCAGGACTCCGAAGCGGCGGTGCGGCGGCTGCGGGACGGAACTGCCCCCGGGCAGCCGCCCGACCCGCCGGTACTGCTCGGCGGCGTGCCGCACCCGCGTCTGGCGAGTGGCGAGGGCCAGAACAGCCGCGATCGACGCCGGCGGCGAGGCCTACCGGGCGCTGCTCGAAGGCCGGCCCCACCCCTGGCCGCAGTCGCGCTGCCCGGAGTGCGGCAGCACCTGGTACGGCCCGGACACCCCCTGGCCGCGCCGGAAACGGTCCGACGCGAAGGTCTGCTCACCCCGGTGCCGGACCCGGGCCTGGCGCCGTCGCGTTCAAGAGGCGTCACGCGGTGACGCCTTGCCGTGACGGCAACCAGAGCGCCTAAGACCCGGGATCATGGTCGGATGACGCCTCCAGCCCGCCGCCCGCTCGGACTGCCGACCGGGCCCTCCGCCGCCGTCCCCCTAGCCCCCGCAGCCGCCCGCCCGGCCTGGCCGCTGCTGCCCGCCGGGCCGCTCCCGGCTGTCGACAGCGAGGACCAGCCCGTCGCCGAGCCACCCGCCCCAGGCGCACGTCGGCCGTTGTGGAGCGGTCCGCGCGACTGACTCAGGCCGGTGTCCCGCAAGTCAGCGCACTCCCGCGACTGGCGAGCCTGTTCGGCGGCTCGGTGAGCACGGGCCCCACCAACGTTGGTGGCCCTAGCGCCCTCCCCTCACCAACGTTGGTGGATCCTTCCGGCAGGCCGCCTCCAACGCTGGTGGGGCCCGTGCTCACCGGCTTTCAACTAGCCAGCTTGTCAGCGAGCCCCTGAACAGGGCCGCCACGGGCCTGGAGGCCGCGTTGACGGGCCTGCAAGGCGGCTCCGGCCCGTGCCTGCCCCTCCCCGTTCCCTGGCCCCTAGCACGGCCATCTGGCCAACGCGGGGCGAGAGCACCTGACGTAGCTCCCGACGTGGCTCCTGACTCAACTCCTGACGCCGCTCCCCCACCGCCTCCCTCGGTCGGGCATCGGTGCAGGTAGGGGCCGGTTCCGGCCCCGCCGGAAATTCCGACATCCCTGTTCTGGCCCTGCTTGGTGTGGTGGGGCGGGGCCGATCGGGATGGGCGGGCCTGCGGCGCCGGTCCTGCGGCGCGGCGCGCCTGGACGGGCTCGGCCCGGTGGCGGCGCTCCGTCCTGCCGCGCGGGGAGCCACCCGAAGCGGGGGGCGGCCCGCGAGCCACACCGCCGTCGCCGTCGTCAGGTCCGGGGCATCGCCGCGGCGAACCGCTGATGGGCGGTCTGCCGGGTGACCCGGGCGGCGTCGCCGATGTCCTTCCAGCTCGCCTGCCCGGCCCGTGCGGCCTTGACCGCGTCGAACATCTTCGCCCGGCCCATCCGCTCGACCTGGTCGGCGGCTCGGACACCCGCGAGGGGCCGCTCGTCGGCGAGCTCCTGCAGGCGGCGCCGCAGCTGCGTGATCAGCCGCAGGATGTCCTCGGGGACCTGGTCGCCGGCGACGTGGGCGAGGTGCTGCTCCCACGTCGTGTACCAGTCCGAGCCGGGTCCGTCCGTCACGGCCTGGCTGGTGAAGTCGAGCGCGACCATCTCCCGCCCGCGCCAGCCGCACGAGCAGCTCGCCCGGCCGGCGACCGCCCGGGCCCGGCCGTCCCGGCCGTCGTGCCGGTCCCACGGGCCGTCCAGCTCCGCGCCGCTGCCCGCCAGCGCCAGCAGCTCGCCGACGTGCTCCTCCAGCACGTCCGCCGCCATGTCCCGCTCCATGCCAACACCTCCTGACAGACGCCCCGCGGCGTCAAGAACCCCTGACACTACCCGGAGTCGTCAACGATCCTGACACTCGCTCGTGCGTGTCAGGAATCACTGACGACAGGGTGGGGTGTCAGGAGTTCCTGGCACAGCCACCGGGCGCCGTCGTGTCGGCGTCCGGTGGACCCGCTGGCCGCCGGGCTATCCGGCCGCCGCGACCAGGTCGAGGCCGGCCCCGGCGTAGTGGGCCGGGTCCCGGACCGGGATCGGCCCGGCGCCGAGCACACCGCAGACCTCCGCGAGGGTGACCTCGTCGTAACCCCGCTCGGCGAGGCGGCGCCCGGTCAGCTCGGTGGAGGCGTGCCGGGGCAGGTGGTCGCGGGAGCGGGCGAGGAACTCCAGCTCGCCCAGCACCGCGGTGACCGCCCGGGTCGTGGCGCGGGCCCGCTCGCCGTTCTCCGTCAGCGCGTCCGCCAGGGCGTCCCAGCGGTCCGCGTAGGGGCCGCTCGGCGCCGGCCAGCCGGGCTCGCCCGGCGCGGGGACGTCGACCCCGTACCGGGCCCACAGCCCGAACTCGGTGGTGAGCAGGTCGACGCGGATGTCGCCCAGCTCCGAGCAGCGCATCCGCAGCCGCAGCGCCTCGGCCACGCCCGCGACGACCAGCGCCCAGGCGTCCTCGTCCAGCACCACCTCCCGCCGGGAGGTCAGCCGCCGCGGCCGCGTCCGGTACCAGCCGACGATCGCCTCCGCCCACGGCCAGGCGTCGGTGTACGGGTGCCTGCCGCCGTGCGCGGCCGCGTACCCCTCGGCGTGCTCCTGCAGCTCGGTGTCCGGGTTCCACATCGCGGTGCCGCCTTCCCTCGGAGGTGTACCGGGCAGTCTGCCCGGTCCCGGGCCCGCGTACGAGCCGCCACCGGGGTCCGGGTTTCCGGGCTCCGGTGGCCGTGGCGTCCTTTCAAAGGACCTGGTGAAAGAAACCCTCCCTCCCCGGCCGGGGAGGGAGGACACAAGCAGGCGTCCGGCTACGGCAGGTCCGCCAGGCGGATCACCTCGGCGGCCAGGCCGTCGAGCGAGGCCGCCACCGGCAGGCCGGGCCGGGCGAGCCGGGCCTGCTCGACGACGTCCAGGCGGCGGGGGTAGTGCGGGTGGGCGCCGAGCGCGATCCGCCGGGCGGGGTTGTCGAGCGCGGCGCCGAGCTCCAGGAGCGCGATCGGCTGGACGGTCTCCGCCGCGAACCAGAACGCGGTGACCACGGCGGGCAGGTGGAGGTGGTGGTGCTCCCAGGCGATCTGCGCCGGGGCCGCCGACGGGTCGCCGATCGGGAAATCGGCCCGGCGCGGGTTGAGCACCACCAGGCCCTCGGCGAGCAGCTCCTCGGCGAGGACAGCCTGCCAGTCCCAGCAGCCGGTGATGCCGCCGGCGAGGAACACCGCGCGCGGGTCGCCGGCGGCCGGGACGTAGTAGTCGGGGGCTTCGAAGTAGCGGGTGGTCGTCACTGTCATGCCCGGAGGATGCGCGCCCCCGCGGGCCGGTACGCCCGTTTCCCGTTGCCTCCTGCGATGGGGGTTAGGGGGTAACAGGAAGGATGTAGGTAAAGAAAGGGGTTCCCCCAGCGGAACCCAGCGGGTTCCCCCGGGGGAACCCATCTGACCCCGCCTGGTGGGTTCCCCCGGGGGAACCCACCCGCCTCCTACTCGCCTCCCCGGCCGGTGCGGGTGGTCAGCCTGGCCAGCTGCGAGGGCCTGCCCTTCGGGGTCCTGCGGACCTCGTCCCAGTCGATGCCGGGGTGGGCGAGCAGCACCTCCAGATCGCCCTGGCGGAACAGCGCCACCGCCGGGACCTCGCGCCGGCGCTGCCAGCCGGAGCGCACCCAGGTGACCGGCTCGACCCAGCCCGAGCGCACCAGGTGCGCGAAGTCCGCCTCGCGCACCCGCAGGTAGCCGGCCGCCTGCACACGGGTGTACAGCCGCCCGGACTCCACCGCCCGCTCCAGCACGGCCCGGTCGGCGAAGGTCTCCAGCGCCCGGCCGCAGTACAGCGCGTGGCCCTTGTACTCGCCGACCACCGGGATCACATCGGTGCGGGCCAGCTCGATCAGCACGCCCGCCTCCAACTCCATCCCGAAGCGGGCGCCGAGCAGGCCGGCCGCCCGCTCCGCGCCGACGTCCGGCAACGCGCCCAGCGCCGCGATCTGCGCCCGGCGCCCCATCACCTCCTCCACCACCGCCACCGACCAGCGACCGCCCCCGGCGTCCGGCTCCGGCACCAGCCCCGCCCGCCGGGCCCGCTCGAACTGCCACAGCGACACCCCCAACCGATCCGGGAACTGCACCGGGCCGAACGTCCCCGCCCGCTTCGACCCCGACTTCCGCTTCACCTGCTGCTCACCCATCACGCCTGCCTCACCGCGACGAAATCAGATGGAACATCCGCATTTGCGACCCGACCATAAACCCCGAAAAGCAACCACGCAACCACCCCAGAACATGCTCTGACCTGCGCTTTTATGAGGCGGATTATCTAGCATGATTGGCCGCAAAGCCGCTTGCTAGCTCGCCAGCTCGCCAGCAAGCGGCCGGAACCCCATCCACCCGTGCAGGTGACAACCGGCACGCCGAGGGGTGCGCGCCCGGCGGCCTATCTCGCATCATTGCTCTCATGGGGATGCCGACGGTGCAGTACACGGTGGCGGTGACGAAGGAGCGGCTGCGGCTCCTCGACCTGGTGGCCACGATGGCGGCCGGTGAGGAGCATGCCTGGCTCGCCGAGCAGCGCAGGGAACACCTCGGACTGAGGGGCGGGAAACTCGCCCAGGCCCGGCGGGCGACGCGCGAGCTGCTGGCCGAGCGGCGGGAGGCCGGCCTGCTCGCCGGAAGCCGGGACTGGCTGCTGGTGCCCGGGGTCCGCGCCGAGCTGGCGGCCCGGGGGTGGAACCGCGACTGGCCTCCGATCCCGCCGGGGGCGCTGGCCGCCGGCCGACGGTGGGGCACCGACCCCGGCAGGTACAAGAACGCACACGACGACGGCGAGACCCGCTTCCTCGGCCGGCTCGGCGTCCGCCTGCCCGCTCCGCTCGGCGAGCAGCTGCAGCGCGGCTGCTACTGGCACAACGCCGAGATCGAGAAGCAGCTCCAGGACTGGGCCGACAAGTGGGGTGACGGGCCCGAGGTCATCCTGCGCCAGTCCGCCCGCGAGAACGGCGGCGGGGTCACCGTCCTCGCCGGGATGGCTGCGGCCCTGGCCTCCCTCCACAGCCCGTCCCTCGACGACCTCGCCGAGCGCGGCAAGTTGCGCGCCCAGGTCGTGACCACCGGCGACATCGTGCGCGCCGCCGTCGACCACGCCCTGGCCGCCGCCCCCGAGCGGGCCCGCCGCGAGCGCACCCGGCTGCGGGCCGACGCCGCCCAGGCCCGGCGCGACGTCGCCCTCGCCCAGCGGCGCCTCGAACAGGCTCAGGAAGAGCTGAAGCTCGCCGAGCGCGAAGGCCGGTCCAAGGACGCCGCCAACGCCCAGGACGACATCCTGCACTGGACCACCATCGCCGCCCGGGTCCGCTTCCACGCCGACCAGCTCACCGACGCCGCCGACCGCGTGCACGACCTGCTCACCCAGCTCACTGCCGCCAGCCGCTGAACCCCCGCCTCCCTCACCGCGGAGAAGGGGCCGGCGGCCGGCCAATCTCGCGAGATAACCCGGGAAGCGCGGTCGAGAGAACGCGGGGCTTGCTGGCGAGCTGGCTCACCAGCAAGCCCCGCGATCCCCTGGTCAGAGGCCCGGCTTGTGCTTCGCCACCCAGTCGGCGATGGCCTGCTCCAGTCCGTCTCTCATCTCGATGCCCTCAGCGACACAGGCGACCTTGAACGCGCGGTGCAGGTCCCGGGAGAGGTACGAGCCGAACGGCACCCTCTCCTCCCCCGCCTTCTTGCTCCGCACGGAGGACCGGGCCACCTTCTTCCCGGCCGGCGAGGCGCTGGGCGGCGCCGCCGGGTCGATGTTCGCGTCGCCGGCCTTCTGCAGCCCACCGGCGCCCTGCTGGTTCGCCGCCGCGATGGCGTCCTTCAGCATCTTGCTCACGCCGCCTCCAGTCCTCGGTCGAGCAGTTCCTCGTACGCCGTCTCCAGCTTGCGCGCGTACCGGCCGGTGGCCGCCGTGATCGGCGCGCAGGCCGTACGGCACTCCTCGCGCACCGCGTGGTTGTGCAGCTGGGTCTCCAGCAGGTGGTCGGCGAAGTCGGCCACGATCCGCTCCTCCCAGTGCTTATGGACCTCTCGGTACTCGCTCTCCCTGGGCACGATCGACCGGTACACCCCGGCGATCTGCAGGCCGGGGTTCGGGCCGCCGGGCGCGTTCTGGAACTTGATGGTCTGCAGGGCGTCAACCGCGCCGTCGTGACCATCGGCGGTCAGCGTCGCGGGGATGAAGACCTTGTGGGCGGCGAGCAGGCCGGTGGCGGCGAGCTTTCCGCCGGGCCGCGGGGGGAGGTCGAGGACCAGGAGGTCGACGCCCAGGCGCTCCAGGCCGACGACCGCGCGGGCCAGGCGCGGCTCGAACATCACCGCGTCGGTCTCCCGGCGGCCGAGGGCCCGCTCGGCCGGCAGCACCAGGACGTTCTCCGGCCAGTGCAGACCGGCGGGCACGAGGACCTGGTCGACGAGCTCCGCCGGGTCGCCGGGCGGCTCCTCCGCCTCCGGGTCGACGTACAACAGATCGTTCAACGAGAACGCCAGCTCCTTCACCCCCAACTCCTTCGTCAGGGTGAAGCGCGGGTCGAGGTCACCGCCCGCGACCACCAGCCCCCGCTTCGCGGCCACCGCGATCAGCCCGGCCGCCGTCGAGGTCTTCCCCACACCCCCCTTCCCGCTGAACATCGCGCACACCACCGTCACGTCGACTCCCTCTCCATCGCCTGCTACTGCCAGCTGGCCAGCATGCCAGCTAGCTGCCCGGCCAGCCCGCCGCATCGCCGAACGTGGGACAGGAAGTGCCGGGCCACTGTAGAGGGACCGCGCGGCGTCTGCCCTCCGACCAAGCCACCCGGAGCGGGGGGTCGCTTGCGATGGCTGGGGCAGTCCCCCGGGTGACCCGTGATCGTCACGATCCGTAGAAGACCCGGGCCGGAGTCGAGTGACGCAGTGACGCAGTGACGCACTTTTCCCCTACTCCTCTGCCTCTCTCTCCTCTTCTCCTCACTTCAACAGAGAGGAGGGGGCAAAGTGCGTCACTGCGTCACTCAGAATCACCAAAAAGCGGACACGCAGCAGGTAGGAGGTAGTGACGCACTCAGTGACGCACTCGGAAAAGTGCGTCACTAGTGACGCTCTCGGAGGGCTTAGTGACGCACTTTCGGGAGTGCGTCACTGAGAGCGTCACTAGTGCGTCACTCACGCAGGGTGATGGTCGGCGGGTGCCTATACCCTGGCGGCCCGTCAGTGCGGCGGTTCGGCGTCGAGGAGGACCCGGTGAACGGCTTCACCCAGTGGTTGCAGCAGTTTCGGCGGGTCAACGGCGCGATCGGGGACCTGGCGCGGGACGCGGCCCGCGATCCCGAGTGGCCCAAGGACGGGGACCGTCTACCGCGAGTACCTGCAGGAGGTCGCCGGCCTGGACGACGACGCACCGGCCATGCTCGCGCTGGAGTCGGCCTGGGAGACCTGGCTTCAGCAGAGCTGAACCGGGCCCGGACATGCCGAAGGCCCGCGGGTGCCGGAGCACGGGCGGGTTCGGCGGAGGCGCTGTGCGCTACTCCAGCGGCGGCTGGCGGTGGCCGGACGGCTGCTGGCCGGGCGAGCGCGGGACGTAGCGGATCTTGATGACACGGCCGCCGGGGCCGGTCCTGACGCGGGTGACGTCCACGCCGAGCTTGTCGAGGTCGGACGCGACCCGGTTGATCTTCCCGGACAGCACGCCGGCGGTGCGCGGCCAGCCCTCGGGGATCATCCCGGGCAAGGAGGAGGTCAGCTTCTCCAGCAGCTCGGCGGCCGGGCCCTCCCACTCGTGGACGCCGGTGACCGGGTCGGGCGTCTCGGCCTTGATGAACTGCAGGAGCTTGGTGGCCACCGTGTTGGACTCCACCACCTCCTCGGCCAGCTCGATCCGCTCGTTGAGGTAGTCCTGCAGGATGCTGCTGCGCTGGCCGCTGACCTTGTCGAGCGAGGCCATGATCAGGCCGTAGTCGGCCATGCGGGGCAGCGGGATCTCCCCGCGGTCGGCCTGCTCGCGGATCTCCGGCAGCGCGCCGAGGACCTTGACGATCAGGTTCAGCAGCGCGCCGAGGATGCGCGGCTGGGCGGCGTCGTACGCCTCCCACAGCGCGGTCTCGGTCCGGCGCTGGGTGATCCGGTGCAGGCCTACCGGGATCATGCGGTCGGCGAGGTCGCCGCGCAGGGCGCCGACGTCGATGCCGTTGACGATCAGCACCCGGCGGAACTCCTGGACGGTGACGTCGGAGTCCGAGTACAGGGTGCGCTTGAGGTGGGCGTCGCCGGTCGCGGCCCGGCACATCGCGTCGGACAGCCACTCCGGGATGCGGCTCAGGTTGTCCAGGCCGACGACCCAGGAGCCGACCGCCGCGGTCGACCAGTCGTCCAGCTCCTTCGGCGCGGAGCGGGCCGGCGCGCCGCTCGGGTCGAGCAGCTTGACCAGCATCTTGGTCGCGGTGCTCTTCGCGGTGCCCTGCTCGCCGCTCAAGAACACGATCGGGTGCGGGATGTTCGGGATCATGCCGGTGACCAGCCAGGACACCAGCAGCGGCCATGACTGGTCGGTGACGTTCAGCAGCTCGCGCAGCTCGTTCAGCGAGCCGCCTTGGGTCGGGATCGGCAGCGGCTGGGTGAGCTGGGAGCGGCGGAAGCGCGGGTGCTTGTCGGAGGCGGCCTCCACCCGCCAGCCGTGCCGGGTGACGATGACGACCTGGCCGTCCGCGCGGCCGAGGTCGATGGCGAAGCCGTCCTCGGGTCGCTTGCCGAGCGGGGCGACCCGCAAGTACAGATCGACCGGGTCGCTGGCCTGGGCCATGCCCTCGATCGTGGTCATCGCGTCGGCCAGGCCGGAGTTGCTGGCCGCCTTGCCGTTGGCCTCGTAGTAGATCCGGGCCAGCTCAGAGCGCAGGCTGATCCGCCCGCCGCGCAGCAGCCGGGTGATCCGGGGCCCGTAGCCCGGGCGCGGCAGGGCGAACGCCTCGCCGGCCTGGGCGTTGCCGAACTCGTACCGGGCCACGGCCATGCGGATCAGCTGGTCCGCCTGGCTCTCCGGCCGACCGCCGCGCGAGGACTCCGCCGCGGCCCGCCGGGCCTGCTCGGCCTCGGCGGCCTTGCGCTGCTGGAACGCCCGGAACTCGAAGACCTCGGCCTCGGAGGCGTTCTCCAGCCACTGCTCGGCCTCGGTCTTCTTCTTCCGCTCCCGCTTGAACGCCTCGAAGACGTCCGCCGGCACCTCCGTGGATGCCGGGGCCTGCACGGGGATCTCCACGTCGGTGCTCATGCCGCACCGCCGGCCTTGGCCTGGCGGGCCCGGTCGTCCATGTGGCGGGGGCGGCCGATCCCGGCCCGCAGGCCACGGGTGACGGTCCGCTGGATCTCGCCGAGGTAGCCGCGCGGGTTCTGCGTGCTGCAGATCCGGGCAGCCTCGGCGACGGCGACCAGCTCGCGCTCGGCGAGCGCCAGGTCGAGCAGCCCGGCGCCGACCAGCTGCCCGGCACGGTACGCGGCCAGGTTCAGCCGCTGGGTGCGGCCGGTCTGCGGGCGCATCGCCTGCAGCTCCGCCAGCTCGGAGGCGAAGATGCCCGCCGCCCACCGCTGTTCGCGGGTGGTGCCGACCAGCCGAGTCAGGTCCCGCAGCCGGGCGACCGCCCCGGCCCGGCCGGGAGCCTCCCCCGCTTCGGGTGGCTCAACGGTGGACGTGACCAGGGTCAGCATCCAGTCCGGCAGGACCGCCGGGGTCGTGAGGGAACCGGCCAGGGTGTAGGCCGCGCCCTCGACCACCGAGCCGATCCCGACGATGTACCCGCCGGCGGCCCGCACGTCGATGCACCAGGCCACGGTGCCGGCGGAGTTGCGCACCGCGGTCCCGGCCGGGGCGGTGTAGATCAGGTGGAGGCCACCGCTGCAGGTGCGTACTGCCATCGTGGGAGTGATCGGCTCACCGGCCGTGGTGGCCAAGTGGCGGAGCATCGACAGCCCGTCCGTCACCCCGGCGGTGACCAGCTCCTCTGGCGGAGTGACACCGTCCTTGGGAACGTCGAGGTCGATGGCCACCAGCGAGCTGGGCCCACAGGCCACACCGATGTTGAACGGAGCGCGACCCCAGGTCCGGGAGATCAGCTCCGGGTCGAGGGTGGCCCGCTCTTCCCACGCCGACCACCTGGGCTCCTTGCAGCCGACAAGCAGGGGGTGGACGGCCATCCCCTGTCCGGCGTACCGGAGGGCACTGGCGAGCAGGAATGGCCGAAGGTCACCCGTGCTGACCCGAGGGTGAGCTAGCGGTGACGGTGTCATTTCTCGTACGCTCAACGGTGAGCGCACCTCCCAACTGATCTGGTAGCTCGTTGGCCGAGTGGTCGCTCGGCTGTTCTTTCGGAGGCCCGCCCCCCTGCCAGGGGGCGGGCTTCCGGCTTTTTGGGACCCATCCTGCCGTTAGGCAGGCGCTGAGAGGCCCAAGCGGTGATCACTTCCCGCTGTGCGGGATCTTGGCTCCTGCTATCTCGGAGGCGACGTTGGAGGCCGTTGCGACCAGGTGGTCGAGTGCATCGGGTGCTCCATGGATGTCAGGGAGAGAAAGGACGGAGGCTACCTTCTCGTATGCGATGACGAGACGACTCCTAGTTGCCCGAGCCGGGGCAATCGCGGTCCTGATGCCGAGAGTGCTCAGTTCGGAGAGCTCGGAGAGGTTCGAGGCGGCGCTGATCTCAGCAGGAGAGGGGACCCAGAGGCCGGCCTGGTACTCCTGGACAAGCGCCTCCAGCTCGGCGGTGAGCGGGGTCATCGAGGAGTCTCCTCAGGGGCGGCGTACGAGTAGGACAGGGTGTGGCGGGGCGGGATGCAGGATTCCCCGTACTCAACGAGCACGGTGTCGTCCTCGCGCTGGGTGGTCCACAGCCAGGTGACGGCACCGACACCGGTCCCGGTGGGCAGGCCTAGGGCGCTGGACTCCCGTGCGTCACTCCCGCGGGAGTGCATGAAGTCCTCGCCATGGGCGATCGGCCCGAGAGCCTGCTCCAGCCCGGCGACCCGGGTGCCGATGCTGCTGGACGCGGTGGACAGGAGCTCAGGCACAGTGTTCGCCAGGCCGCCGTCGTGCCACGTCACAGTGAGGGCTCGGATGGACTTTTCCTCTACCGTCACGAACTCCCTGCGGATCACCTGGGCGCCGTGGTCGAGGCCGAACAGCTCTGCCACGTACGGGGGAGCGATGACGAGCTCGGCAGCGGTGACCCGGTGGTGCTCACCGTTGGCGTCGAGGCTCCCCGTGCGCCGGTAGCGGTCGAGTCGGTCCTTGGGGGAGGTGGCCTTCGCGCCGAGGCCAGCCACGAACGAGCCGCGAGGGCTGGTGTAGATCAGTCCCTCGACCTGGAGCTGGGCAATGGCCTTGGCCGCTGTGGCGCGTGCGATCCCCCACTCGCGTTCGATTTCGGCGACGGTGGGCAGCTTGGCGCCTTCAGCGAGGTCGCCGTCTTGAATCTGGCGTCGGAAATGGGCGGTGACCTGCATGAACGCGGGCACCGGCTTCTCGATTCGGGGCATTGGTTCTGTCCTTTAGTCGGTGGTCTGTGCCCTAGTAGGCGCCAGCGTACTAGAACACGAACAGAATCGCGCTAGCCGGGGGGCGTGTCGAGCGTGGCGTTCTAGAACATGAACTCATTCTAGCGTGGACGCTTGCGCATGTACTAGAACGCCTCTATGTTCATCTATCAGAACAGCCCGTGAGGGACTGCAGAGAGGCCCAGGAAGGGCCTTATTTGCCGTGCCCAAAAGGGAAAGCCCCGGCGCGTCACCGCCGGGGCTAGAGGGAGCCGTTCACTGCCGTTCTGCTGGAAGGAGCACGACCCCCATGGAGATCATCGTCGCCGGTCAGCGCGTCGTTACCGCGCTGGACCTGATCGAGGCCGCGGGCTTGTCGCCCGCCACGGCCTTCGAGCCCGAGAACACCGAGGCGGTCCTCGCCGCGCGCTACGACGCGATGTCGGACTTCCTCGACGACCTGGTTGACACCGCCGACGCGGACGACGAGGACGCCCAGCTCGACATCGCGCACTACCGCCAGCTGCTGAGGCGGATGCCGGCCCCGTTCCGCACCCGCGACGGCCTGTTCCGGCGCCCGGCCTGGACGGGAGCCGCCGCGTGAACCGCCGCCCGCTGATCGACCCGCGCCTGGTCGCGCTGCTGCTGCCGGTCCTGCCGCTGCTGTGGACCCGGATCCGGACCCTGCTGATGATCGGCGGCGGCCTCCTGGTCCTGGGCGTGCGGCTCACCCTCCCCCAGACCCTGGCCTTGCTCCTGGTCGCCGGCACCGTCCTCCTGATGGAGGCCCTCGCCGCGATCCCCCAGACCACCCCGCCCCGTACCCCGGCCGCCGGCGGTGCCCGGTGAAGTACTTCGGCGTCCTCGACGGCCTGCTGCTGATCGCCGCGATCTACCTCGGCGTCCGCACCTGGCAGCACGGCGAGACCTGGCAGAACGCCGGCATCCACGGCCTGGTCGTCTACGGCCTGGGCTACGGCGCGCTGCGCTACCTGACCTTCACCAAGACCGGCACCACCAAGACGAAGGGCCGCGCGAAGTGAGCATCCAGACCTTCACCCGGACCACCGCCGTCCGGCTCGGCGACCGGGTCCTCGGCATCATCGCCTTCCCCTACAGGGCCGCCGCCGCGCTCGCCGGCATCGGCACCGCCTCCCTCGCGGCCCCGATCCAGACCAGCGGGCAGGAGACCACCTGGGTGCTGCTCGTCGCGGGCCTCGCCGCCGCCGACATCACCCAGTTCGCCGTCCGCCGGCACCGGGGCGGGGAGGAGTGCGACTCCACCCTCGACCACGCCGAGCGGTGCAGCGGCTGCTGGGACTACCTGTACGGGGTCGCCCACCTGCCCGCCACCGAGGCCGACGACGCCCCGCTCTACGCCGAGACGGAGGTCGGCCGGTGAGCGAGGAGTACCGCTCCTGGGAGGAGCGCGAGGCCACGGCCGCCAAGGACCGCGCCGCCGCCGACGCGCTGAAGCAGAAGAGCGCCACCGACCAGGCCGCCGCCGCCGTCGAGCTGCAGGGAGCCAAGGCGGCCACCGCGACCAAGACGATGCGCGAGCAGCTCGCGCAGGCCAAGCTGCAGCAGCAGCTCGACGAGCAGGCCGAGCAGGCGAAGGACGCGGGCAAGGCCCGCCAGAACGCCCGCGTCGAGGCCCGCGCCGAGGCCGGCACCGACTTCAAGCGCATGGTGAAGGTGTTCGTCGCGGTCTGCATGGCCGCCGCGCTGCCCGCCCAGTTCAAGTACTTCCTCGGCCTGCACAAGGCGGGCGAGGTGACCGGCGGCACCGCGTGGCTGCTGGGCCCGCTGCCGATCGTGCTGGAGCTGGCGGCCTGGGTCGCCGTCTACGGCACCTCGTGGGCCGGACGCAAGGGCATGTCGAAGGTGCCGTTCTGGGCGCTGACCGCCGCGCTCAGCGGGTTCGCCGCCTGGGTGAACTACCGGCACGGCACCGCCGAGTACGGCTCGATCGCCGGGACCGCGCTCGCCGCCGCCTCCTTCGCGGGCCCGCTGATGTGGGAACTGGCGGAGTGGCTCGACGGCATGGCCGCCGTCGAGACCCGCACCCGCGAGCAGCGCGCCGCCGACAAGGCCGCCGCCGCCGAGCAGAAGGCCGCAGCGAAGGCGAAGGCCGAGCACGACGCCAAGCGGCAGGCGGCCGACCCGGCGGTCTGGGAGCGGTTCCAGATGATCCTGATCGCCCACCCGCTCGGGGCGGTCGACGAGGAGACGGCCTGGCGCCAGGCGTGGGACGACGTCCACCGCGCGCCGCTGGGCGTCACCGCCCAGACCTACGCCCGCCGGGTCGACGCGGAGCGCGCGCTGGAGTCGGTGATGGGTGACGAGCGCAGCGTCTACCGGGAGCTCGACGCGTGGCTCGGAGACGTCCTGCGCACCGCCGGCGACGACGGGGAGAGCGGCGGCGGAGTCCTCGCCCCGCCCGCCCCGAAGGGCCCCTCTCCCGCGCCCTCCGAGGGGGCCGCCGAGACCGCAAAAACCCTTGGGGGGAAAGGGCTCCAGGCACTTCGCAGCGGCCTGCAGAAGGGCCGCCGGGAGCGCACCGAGAAGCCCCTCTCCGAGGAGCACCTGCGGATGGTCCGCGACTACGCCGAGTTGGTCGGCAAGGACGGGCGCACCATCTCCACCCGGATGGTCCGTGACGTGATCGGCGGCGGCGAGAACGGCTACATCTCCCGCCTCACCCGCCAGGTCAAGGACGAGCGGGGCGAGAAGTGAGCGCGCCGCACCACCTCGACCCCGCGGGGGAGCGCCACGGCGGGATGCCGACCTGGGCCTGGGGCACCGCTCCCGGTCACCTCGCCACCCGCGACCAGCTGCGGGCGCTGGGCCTGCAGCCGGGCCCGCAGCCGGTGGCCGGCCAGCTGCGCTGGAACAGCCGCAAGGCCCGCTGGGCCGGGGGCGTGCGGGAGGCCTACCTCTACCGGATCGACCTGGCGGTGCCGATCGGCCCGTTCACCGAGGCCCGGGCCCGGGGCCTGGCGGCCGCGATGCGCGCCCGCCGGACCTGCCCGACCTGCCGCACCGAGCAGCCGTACGTGATCTCCACCCGGCTCGGCGAGTGCACCGCCTGCGCGGACGGCCTCGCCGCCGCCTGATCCACCAGCACCACGCACTACCGCGGGGCCGGTCTCAACCGACCAAAGCAGCGGCCGGCCCCGCGCTCCTCCGAGACCCAGACGATCCCTGAGGGAGTCACCATCATGACGGACATGCCGATCGGGCCCGCCACCTCCGGCCCCGACGACGACCCGAACCAGGCCAAGATCGACCTGCACAAGTACCTCGACCCCCAGTCGATGCGCGACATCGAGGCGGCGATGCGCGAGGCCGCCGCCCTCACCGGCCCGGGCCACGCCGGAGCCACCATCGGGACCCTGCCCGAGCCGACCGCGCAGCCGGTCGTCGGCTTCATCGAGTCGCAGCGCGGCGACGACGACGAGCCGCTCGGCTGGTGGCAGCAGGAGATGCGCTCGGTCATGCCGACGGCGTTCGCCGACCCCGAGACCGCCCGGCGCACCCTGCTCCAGGCCCGGGCGGTGGCATGGAACCGGACGAAATTCCACGGCCTGCGGACCCCGGTCTACCTGGCCCGCGCCACCTGGGTGGCGATGTACGGGGCCTGGGCGCTGGGCGGCACCGCCGTGCACTACCTGTTCGCCGGCGAGTACACCGAGGCGGTCGGCACCGCCCGCCGGGAGCGCAACGACGCCCTGGTGGAGACCCTGCGCGACGCCCGCTCGAAGAAGATCAACGAGCGGTTCCGCTCGAAGCGGGCCGTCGTCGGCCTCGCCGCCGGCGGGGTCTACGTCACCGCGCTGCTGGTCACCGCCACGCTCGGCGAGTGGATCGTCGCCGGACCGCTGACCATGGCGCTCGCCGGGCTGTGCGGGGTGGCCGGCTACCGGGCCCGCCGCACGCAGGCCGCCGAGGCCGGCGAGGTCTTCACCCTGCTCGACGACCGGGACCAGGAGCAGCAGCAGGAGCTGACCGACGAGCGCCTGGTGAACGCGCTGCGGGCGGTCGGCATCCTGAAGAAGGACGAGACGGTGCGGCCGGTCGGCCTGGTCGGCCGGGAGAGGTCGGGTGAGACCACCGCCGAGATCGCCACGGTGGACCTGCCCGCCGGCGGGACCGCGAAGAAGTGCGCGGCGATGCTCGACGAGATCGCCAGCGCGCTGGGCATCGACCAGGTCCAGCTCGACATCCAGCAGGCGGGGCCGGCCAACCGCGTGTCTTTCTGGGTGGCCGACCGCGACCCGTTCGCCTCCTCGCGTCGTTCGCCGCTGCTGGAGCTGAAGGGCGTCCTGGACGCCTGGCGGGACGGCATCCCAGTCGCGTTCACCAAGCGCGGCGCCGCGATCCGGGTGAAGATCAAGGACTCGTCGTTCCTGATCGGCGGCATGACCCGGGCGGGCAAGGGGATCGCCATCATGAGCCTGGTCCTGGGCGCGCTGTTCGACCCGCGCATCAAGGTGCGGTTCTTCGACGGAAAGGAAAGTGGGGAGTACAACAGGTTGGCGCCCATGCTGAACACCTTCGTGAAGGGCGACCCGCGCCGCCTGGTGCAGTTCCTGGCGGTCGAGGTCGCCGAGATGAAGCGCCGGATGCACCTGCTCGGAAAGATGGGCAAGGCGAAGCTCAGCCCGGAAATCCTGGAGAAACTTGGCGGCCTGGAATTGGTCATCGTCGACGAATTCGCCGCGTATACCGACCTGGAGGCCATCAAGCTCTACCTGGCCGAGGTCAAGGACGAGGACACCAAGGCGGAGGACCTGCGCGACGCCATCATCGGCTCGTTCAACCTGCTCAGCAGCCAGGGCGCGGCGGGCGGCATCATCCTGGTCCTGTCGACCCAGATGCCGGAGGTCGCGATCATTCCGTCGCGGCTGCGGAGCAATGTCACCAGCAAATGGGCGATGCGCACGGAATCCGCCCAGCACTCCAACAACATTCTCGGCGGCGGAATGTCGGGCACCGCGAACGCGGCGCTCATTCCGCTGGAGCAGCGCGGCCGGGGAATTCTGATGACGCCGGACATCGGCATCGTCGAGAACCGCTCCTATTTCATCGACGACGAGGTTGGCGAGGTCGAGCAGATCGCCAGGGTGGCCTACGAGGTGCGGCGTGCGGCCGGTGCGCTGCCCGGCGACGTCGAGGACCAGGTCGAGGAGGAGCTGTACCGGCTGACCCGGGCCTCCTCGGTGGCCGGTGGCATCGGTGAGGACGTCGGCATCATCGTCCGTGGCCGCAAGGCCGGGGTGAGCGGGATCCTGGCCGCGATCCTCGCCGCGTTCGAGAAGGCCGGCAACCCGGACCGGATGACCCGCGACGACCTGGTCGCCGCGCTGGTGGCCGCCGACCCGCAGCAGTGGGGCCACCTGCCCCAGGACACGCCGTCGAAGACCGGCACGGTGCTGAAGAAGGCGATCGACGAGCAGCTGGCGGCCGACGCGCTCACCGAGTCGCGGATGCCGCGCGAGCTGTCCTCCAAGGAGTGGACGGCCGGCGGCAAGGGCCGCGGCTACCTCCTCGCCGACGTCCGCGCCGCTGCCGGAATTGCCGGATAAGTCCACCCGCGACGGGGGCACGACGGCCCGCGTCGTCGCAGGTCAGAGCCTGCGACGCCCCCGCGACGGCAGGCGCCGAGCCTGCGATGCCGTCGTGCCCCCGTCCCCCGCGTCGTGGCACCCGTCGTGCCTCTGACCTGCACCGTCGTAGCGCATCGCGGGCCCATCTCGGCCCCCAAACCATGACAAAGAGGGCAGTGAAATGACCGGCGTCTACCAGCCGCAGACGATCGTCCCGACCCCCGTCCAGACCCCCGTTCAGCCGTTCGCGGTGCCGGCGGTGCCCGTGGCGCCGGTTCTGCAGCAGTACGTGATCACCGACGCCTCGGGGCAGCAGGTGATCGTCACCGGCACTGCCCAGGCGGTCGGCCAGCCGCTGGCGGCCGGGTACCAGGCGGTCCCGGCGCCGCCGGCGGTCGCGGCAGCCGCGCCGGTCGACCCGGTGGTCCCGGTGTGGATGATCCGGGCGGCGATCGGCGCCTTGGTCCTGGGCGCGGGGGCGTTCGGGGTGCAGTTCCTCGCCGGTGCCCTGGAGCACCTGGTCCACGCGCTCGGCGAGCTGATCCGGCTCCTGGTGGTCCTCGTCGCGATCCTGCTCGGCGGCGGCACCGGGGTGTGGGTGCTGAAGACGGTGCTCTCCGACCGGGCCGCCGGCACGGGGCGGGGCGCGGGTGAGCAGGGCGCGGGGGTCGTGCAGAGCGTCACCACCAACGTGGCCGTCTCGCTGGTCAACCAGGTCTCCGGTCGCCGCGGCCGCAACAACGCCTAGGAGGTCGTCATGTCCCTGTTCTTCTGGCTCAGCCCGGGGCGGCTGCTCAACGAGGTCAAGCTGTACGGGCCGCTCGCGGTCGACGGTGCGCTGGTCGCCTGCACGACGTGTGGCGACCCCGGGCAGACCGGCCGGGGCCACGTCCTGCGGCGCGGCTCGGCGGAGATGCGGTGCGGGGCGAAGGGGCACCGCTTCACGCACCCCGGGATCACCGGCGAGGCGGCCGCGGAGGTCGGCCGGCACCCGAAGGGGCCGTTCGCGGTGACGGTGGCCGAGGGTGTCACGGTCACCGGCTCGACCACCCTCGCCGGGGTCTTCGGCGGAACGGCGGGCGCCGGCCGCGAGCGCCGCGGCAAGATGACCGGCGGCATCGCGGCCGCGCAGGCCGGGGCCGCCGAGCCGGCCGAGGGGCGCCGGCGCCGGGGCGGCAAGCAGAAGGCCAGCGGCGGGGGCCCGGGGCTCGCCGGGGTCCTGGCCGCCGGCCTGGGCACCGTCAACGCCACCGTCGGCGTCGTCGGCCAGGGCGCGCGCACCGTCAGCGAGGTCGCGAAGGTGGCGAACACCACGGTCTCCGCCGTCCGCGACGGCACCGGCATGCTCGCCAAGGCCCAGGTCGCGGCCTACCACCAGCAGGCCGACGCCCGCGCGGCCGCCGAGGCCGCCGCCAAGCGCCAGCACGAGAGCGCGCTGCAGGCCGCCAAGCTCGCCGACAAGGCCGCCGACCGCGACCACCAGAGCGCGCTGCAGGCGGCGCAGGCCGCGCGCACCAGCCCCCAGGCCGCTCGCCGGAAGGCCGCGGGCAAGGCCGGCGGTTCCGCCTCCACCCGCGCCGCCCTGCGCAAGCGCCGCTGACCCGCACCCGGCGACGGGCGGACCGTCCCCGCGGACCGCCCCCCGCTTCGGGTGGCTCCTTCGCCGCCCAGGACCCGAGCATCTGCACCCACCCGCACCGCAGAGGAGAGACCCGTGTTCAACGCCGGAGACAAGGTCGAGATCATCGCCTGCGCCGACGACCCCCGCGCCATCGGCCGCACCGGCCGGATCGTCGACGAGGTCCCGCCCGTCCCCGGGGGCCTGACCCAGGGCCGCTGGACCGTCAACGGGATCGCCTGGCACATCGCCCCCGTCCTGTGCCACACGAGTGAGCTGCGAAAGATCGGCTGACCTGCGAACTAGCCAGCCAGCCAGCAAGCCAACAAGCCAACGGTCATCGAGGAGAACTCTCGTGAGCAAGATCGTCGAGAAGATTCGCTACACCGCAGACGTCGTCTGCTTCAAGGACGACTCCGTCCTGCTGATCGAGCGCAAGTGGGACCCGTACCAGGGCCGGTTCGCACTGCCCGGCGGGCACGTCGACCCGGGTGAGACCTCGCTGGCCGCAGCCGTGAGGGAACTCGAAGAGGAAACCGGCCTCGCCGTCCTGGCCGGCGACCTGGTGCTCGTGGGCGTGTACGACACCCCGGACAGGGACCCGCGCGGCCGGTACGTCAGCGCGGCCTACGCGGTGGAGGCACCCGAGGGCACCACGGCGGAGGCCGGGGACGACGCCGCGAAGGTGAAGTGGGTGAGGGTCGAGGACCTGCCGCCGCTGGCGTTCGACCACACCGGGATCGTGGCCGACGCCTGGCGACAGCACCGGGCCCGCCAGGGCTGACCGCCCACCGTCGTGCCGCTCGGCCAGGCGCGCTCCGGCAGGGGCAGCGTCTGGCCGGCGGCAGGCGGGCGGGCCGCGCCCGGCGCCGGCCGGGAGGCCCGCCAAGGGCCGAGCGGACGGCGACGGTGAACGCGCGGCCCGCACAAACGGTCAGCCGGGGGTGCCGGGCGCGGACGCGCCCGTCCGCTTTCCCACCCTCCCCCGGAGGCCGCGATCTGGCCTCACCCCCTCTGACCTGCGCAACAGCAGGCAAGCCAGCAAGCCGACAAGCCAGCAAGCCAGCAAGCCAGGAGATGCAGACTTGCAGAATGCATTGACTAGACATGCATAGGAAGAGTCTGCATACTGGAGTCATCGGGGGAACACCCCCCGGGAACGGAGAAGCGAGATGGGTCTGAACTGGGGGCCGAG
Source organism: Kitasatospora sp. NPDC004723 (assembly GCF_040609255.1). Taxonomy (NCBI): domain Bacteria; kingdom Bacillati; phylum Actinomycetota; class Actinomycetes; order Kitasatosporales; family Streptomycetaceae; genus Kitasatospora; species Kitasatospora sp. NPDC004723. Next base: position 23,033 of record NZ_JBEXJT010000068.1, read on the forward strand.
GACCGGCCACTACAGCACCACCGCGACCACCCGCCTGGCGCTGCGGATGCGGATCGCCGGCCTGGAGAGCAACCAGCTGACCGCCCGCCTCATCCACGTGATGCAGGGCCAGGCCCTCGCCCCCGCGCAGAAGACCTTCACCGCCGACGAGGCCGGCGAGCTGGCGGGCCTGATCGGCAGGGCCGCCCGCCGGATGTGGTGGGCGCCGGGATGGCGGATGGTGGCCTACCTCATCGCGAGCGACGCGCACCTCGCGTGGTGCGAGGAGCGCGACTGGGTCGTCGACTGACGGAGCAGCACCAGGACGGGGGCGGCTAGCTGGCAAGCCAGATAGCGAGTTTGCCAGCTAGCCCTCTGGCCAGCAGAGACACACACCACTCGTACGACCGGGAGCCGAGACCATGAGCACGAAGACGACCGTCACCGCCGCCCTCACCCCGCACCTCGACCTCGACCTGCCGACGGGCCTGGCCCGCGTCACGGTCGACCCCGCGGCGACCGTGGCCACCGTCACCATCAGCACCGCGGACGACGAGGGTCCCGCCGCCGACGCGGTCCGGGCTACGCGGCACCAGGAGAACGCGGACCAGTTGACGGTGACGGTCCCCGCGGTTCAGGGCGGCGACGTCATGATCACCGGGGAGAACATCGTGATCCAGCACATCGGCAGGGTGGTGGCGGGCACGACCATCACCGGCATGGTGGTCAAGGGGAACGGCAACGTGGTGATCGGCGGCAGCGTCCGGACCGGTCGTTCCACCAGCCCCGTGGTGGCCGACATCGTGCTGCCGCCCAACGGAGCACTGCGATTCCGCACGCTGATCGCCGACCTGACGGCGAAGGGCGCCCTGCTCGGGCTCACGGTCGACTCGAAGGCCGGCGACATCCGGGTCGAGTCCGTGGAGATCCTCGCGGTCGAGACCCGCGCCGGCGACATCCGGGCCGACCGGGTCGGCGACAGCGTCCAGGTGACGACCTCCACCGGGGACGTCGACATCCGCGCCTACGAGGGCGGTCTGGGCCAGATCACCAGCCGCACGGGTGACGTGACGGTCCGCGCGATGCCCCGCTCCAGCGGCCTGCTCGACATCTCCACCGTCACCGGCGACATCGAGGTCGGCGGGGCCAGGCACCTCCAGCTCCGCACCCGGACCCGCATCGGCGACGTCCGGGACCGCTGAGAGGCCGTCCATCGGGCAGACTGCGGGTCTGCATACCGCATGGATGCAGACCACAGCCCAACAGCCCGAGGAGCAGACATGGCACGACCCGACGAGACGACCAGAGAGGCCGGTCGCCAGCGTATCGAGGCGCTGCGGAAGGCCCGCGACGAGGCGCACGAGAAGGCCGACAAGGCCAAGGCGGAGGCGGACGCGGAGATGTGGCGGGCGATCGACGCCCTGATCGCCGAGGGCCAGGTCCTCCAGTCGGACGCCGCCGCCGCCACCGGCTACACCCGCGACCACGTCGCCAAGCAGACCGCCCGACACCGCGTCGCCTGATGGTGAGGGTCCGCCGGAAATCGCCGGCGGGCCCTCGTTCTGCGGGCAAACCCGCTAGATAAAACGAGGTGACCATGAGCCAGGCCGAGCAGATCACCGACGGCAACGGCGACGTCTGGAGGCCGGCGCCGAGCCCGGCCCGGGGCGGCGAGCCGACCTACTACAACTCGACGGGCGCGGACAACTGGGCCCTGACCCCCACCGAGATCCAGCAGCACTACGGCACCGCCGGCGACCCCGAGTAGGGCACCCCGGAAAAATGCAGACTCACAGCATGCATTGACTGGACATGCATAGTGAAAGTCTGCATACTGGAGTCATCGGGGGAACAGCCCCCGGAGCAACGGAAGGAACCCGGACATGAGCGCCCTCCAGCCCGTCGAGATCGTCTCCTTCGGCTACCTGCACGGCGAGCCGCCGGCGGACACCGACCTCGTCCTCGACCTGCGCCGTCACTTCCGCGACCCGCACGTCAACCCGGCCCTGCGCTACCTCACCGCCCACGACGAGGAGGTCCGCGAGGCCGTCCGCACGACCCCCGGCATCACCCAGGCCGTCACCGCCGCCGCGGCCGCCGTCCTGGCCTTCCGCTCCGGGCCCTCCTCCGACCGCCACCCCGTGCGGGTGGCCACCGGATGCGCCGGCGGCCGCCACCGCGCGGCCTCCGTCGCGCTGGAGCTGCAGACCGCCCTCGCGGCCCTCGGCGTCGAGGCGACCGTCACCCACCGCGACCTCGCCAAGCCCGTCGTCGACCGCTGACCCGCACCACCCCGACCAAAGGAGAAGCCGGCATGGACCAGCAGCAGCAGACCGCCCTCCCGGACCGCGCGATCACCGGGGTCGTCGTCACCGCCCAGAACACCGCCGACACCGGCGGGCTCAGCGGAGAGCTGGCGCACCTGATCCCGGCCGCGAAGGCGGCCCTGCTGCTGGTCGCCGACGCGATCCGCCGCGGCAGCGCCGACCAGGCCGACATGGTCGAGGCCGTGAAGAGCAGCGGCCTGGCCGACGCCTTCGCCGGCATCTTCGACGCCGCCTCCGACGCGGCGTGGGACGAGCACATCGCCGCCGGCGGCGACGAGTACGACTTCGACGCCCGCCTTCACTCGGACAACCTCACCGCCGTCGGCAGCGACATCCGCCAGGCGATCTCCCCGTACATCTGACAGCGCCACCCGAGGGCGGCAGGCTCGACCCGGAACCCCGGGGCCGGGCCCGCCGCGCGGCCAGAGGCCCCGCCGAATCACGCGCAAACCCGCTAGATAATCCGGAGGATCATCCCGTGGACACCCCCGCCGCTGTCTTCGCCGCCGTGTTCGTCACGCTCTACACCGGCCACCAGGTCGGCGACCACTGGGTCCAGTCGTCCTGCCAGGCCGCCCGCAAGGGCGACAAGGGCCGGGCCGGCCGCTGGGCCTGCACCCGCCACGTGATCGGCCTGACCGCGACCAAGGGCGCGCTGCTGATCCCGGCCGCGCTGCTGCTCGACCTGCGCTTGAGCGTGCTCGGCGTCGCCCTCGGCCTGGCCGTGGACGCCGGCACCCACTGGTGGGCCGACCGCCGGGTCACCCTGGCCCGCCTGGCCCGGCTGGTGCACAAGGGCGAGTTCATGTCGCTGGGCACCCCGGCGCACCCGCACCACCCGACCGACGCCAAGGGCCTGTACGCCCCGACCCTGGGCACCGGCGCCTACGCCCTCGACCAGTCGTTCCACGTCCTCTTCCTGTTCGTCGCCTCCCTGCTCGTCGCCGCCATCTGACCGCCACCCACCAGCAAGCCGACAAGCCAGCTCGCCAGCAAGCCCACTGAGGAGACCCAGACAGATGCCCGCCAAGACCGCGAAGAAGACCATCACCTTCGAGACCATCGCCCACGACCACGGCCCGTACCTCGCCTACCTCGCCTCCCGGCACGACGACGTCGAGGCGCCCGCCGACCCGGCCGCGGCCGAGCCCGCCGCCCTGGTCGACCTGCTCCGCGAGGCGATCTCCTTCCTGGAGCTGTGCCACCGCTGGAGCGAGGCGGAGGAGCTGGAGCCCGCGCTCACCCACCTCGCCGCCGCCCTGGAGGCCGACGAGGAGGACCGGCCGGCCCTGCTGCGGCAGGGCAACCGGGCGCTCAAGCAGCTGTACGACATCGCGAACGACATGGCCATGGACCTGGGCGAGGACCTCCCCTGACCGCCCCCGCCGGTTCGCCGGCCAACCGGCAAGCCAGCTAGCCAGCTAGTCGATCAACACACACCCGAAAGGAACCCGCCCGTGACCTCCGCCGAGCCGACCGAGACCGAGCAGATCACCCACGCCGCCGACCAGGTCCACGCCGGACTGCAGCGCCTGCTGGCGCTGGGCACCCGCACCGCCGACCCGGCCCCGCACCTCGCGGTCCTGCGCGCCCTGTGGGCCCCGCGCGGCAGCGGCGAGCGCAGCATCGTCCAGGTCCTCGCCAACGTCCTCGACACCCTCTCGATCTCCCTCGCCGACACCGACGACGACCGGGCCGAGCGGGCCGCCGACCTCCTGAAGGTGGCCCACGACGTCCTGGAGGACACCGTCGGCGACCACGTCGAGCGCGCCCAGGCGCTGCTCGCCCACCTCGTCCCCCGCCCCGCTGGCGACTGACCAGCGCAAGCCCCGGGGCGGCCTGCTGGCTGGCCAGCTAGCCAGCTAGCCAGTAGCCCGCCCCTCCCGATCGACAACCCCACCGCACAGCCCGGCGGCCAGGCCGCCGACGAAGGAGAGCACGATGTTCCCCACCTCCGGCAACGGCGAGATCTCCGAGGCCCTGGAGCTGACCCAGGTCGTCCTGCACACCATCGGCCTGGCCCACCCCGGCGCCCTCGACCTGATCGACAACGGCCTGTTCTACAACCTGCGGACGGCGCTGCCCGAGGTCGACGGCGCCCTCGCCGCCCTCACCGGGCTCGACCCGCAGGTGCGCGAGCGGGTGCTGGAGGCGCCCGGGGCGATGCGCATCGTCGAGCAGATCGCCGAGTCCGCGAAGGCCGTCCTCGACGGCTACGCCACCGCCCGGCTGCGGCTCGTCCACGTCACCATCGCCAGCCGCACCGGCCGCCACCGCAGCGTCGCCCTCGCCGAGACCGTCGCCCACTACCTGGCCACCGCCGGCGTCCGCACCGAGACCTGCCACCACGACCTCGACCACCCCGCCGGCCACGGTGTCGACGACCTCGTCACCGGTCCGGGCGACCTCGCCTGAACCCGCCACATCCGATCTGCCCGTACGACACGATGACTCCGGGGGCCCGCCGCCGCGCGGCCCCCGGCCCGTTTTCCAGGGAGACCGACCCATGAGCGACACCGCCACCGCGAGCGACACCGTCACCGCGCTCGTGCCCGACATCGACGAGGTCCTGGACCTGCTCCACCAGGTCGACGACCCGCTGGTGAACTACCTCCAGCCGGTCAGCGACGAGGAGAACCCCGACGAGGAGGACTGGCAGATGCCGGAGACCCTCGACGTGCGGGCCGTCGACCAGGCGTGGACCCGCATCCTGCAGGCCCTGCCCGAGCCGCTGACCTCCCACCTGCGGGACAGGCGCGAGGAGGAGCCGGTGCCCGGCAGCTACACCCTGCTGACCGGAGCCGGCTACCAGCGCGCCTCCCTCTACCCGGTGACCGTCGACCGCGCCGACCTCGCGGTGATGACCAACCTCCTCGACCACCTGCGCCGGGCACTGCCGGCGACCCGGCCCGACGACCACCGCGACCTCAGCGAGGCCCTCGACCAGGTCGCCGACCGGCGAACCGACCTCGACAGCCACCTCGGCGCCCGCCGGCACACCTACTCCGACGCCGACGTCGTCCGGGAGCTGGAGGTCGCGCTCGACCTGCTCGGCGCCGTGGACCAGGACGCCGACGCCGTGCTGCTGCTGAAGGCCATCGGCACCCCGCAGCCCGACGCCACCATCGAACTGCGCGGCGAGCAGGCCGAGGCGTACGGGCGGTGGACCGGCCAGCTGATCGGCAAGGTCGCCCGCTCGGCGTCCGAAGCGGCGCTCATCCGCTACGTGGTCTGAAGGGGAGCTGCCACGATGGAGAACATGAGCGGCGAGAGCGAGATGGACGACCTGCGCCACCGCGTCGAGGCCCTGGAGGCCGAGATGGAGCGGGTGCGCGAGCAGGCCGGCAGCGCCCACACCCTGGCCGCCCTCGCCGACCGCGACGCCGCCGAGGTCCGAGCCGTCGGCCGCGCGAACAACCAACTGCTCACCGCGCTGCGCGACACCCAGCGAGAGCAGGGCGAGGGCCTGGCCGCCCTGCAGCGAGCCGTCGAGACGATGGCCCAGGCGATCGGCGGCCTCGCCACCGGGCAGGCCGCCCTCCAGGAGGGCCAGCGGGCCATCCTCGCCGAACTGCGCGCGCTCCGCCGAAGCACCACCGAGGACTGACCCTCACCCGCCCCCAGCGAGCCCCTGGCCATCCGGCCAGGGGCTCGCCGCATGTCTGCGCAATCTTGCTAGATAACTCGACACAAGCGGTGTCGGCCGGTTCCCGGCCCGGCAGGGCGGAGGGGCTCGGCTGCGAGTCCCGGACCGGTTCGCCGCCCGGCCGGGACCGAGCGCCGTCAGCGGAGCCGGCCTCGGCGGCCGTTCCCGTCGGCGCGAGCGCCGATGCCGGAGCCTGGGCGGCTCCGGCATGATGGTGCCCTCGGTCGGCCCAGCACAGCGGGTGCCGCCTGGTCGCCGAGCAGGTCAGGGCGTTGGCCGCCCAGTCCCGCCCGACGACCAGGAGCCAGGTATGCCCCGGCGCTTCGCTTGGGGCACCTGGCCCCCGCCCGGGCCTTCGCTACGCTCGGCTTCGGCGGGGGAGACCGGCCCCGAGGGGGCCGGTCCGGCGCACGGCCCTGGGGGGCCGCGCACCGCGCCGCGGCCGCGCCCAGGGGCGCGTCCGGCGGCACCCGCGAGCGACGAACAGCGGAGGCAGGGACATGGCGGGCGGACGGCTCACCGAGGCAGGGCACCGGACGAACACCATTTCGGTGCGGGTCTCGGACGACGAGCTCGCGCGCTGGGAGGCCGCCCGCGCGCAGACCCCGCGCCGGGAGAAGGGCGCCTGGGTCCGCGCCGTTGTCGAGGAGGCGCTGAGCGGCCACCCCGGGGTGCCCGGCGACGTGCCCCGAGTGCCGGCGGTCAACCGCGAGGTGTACGACGAGCTCGCGTCGATCGGCAACAACCTGAACCAGCTGGTGCGCTACACCCACCAGGACAGCGAGCTGCACCGGGACCTGCAGCAGGCGATCCGGCGGGTCGGCGACGCGGCGCTGGCGGTGCGCGGCATGCGGCCGATGGACGAGGACGACGACCAGGAGCACGACGGCGTCGCCGGCGGCGAGGCCGGGGCCGTCGAGCGGTGATAGCCAACATCACCAAGGGCAGGAAGGCCTACGGCGGGCTCGCCTACGACTTCGGCCCGGGCCGCCAGGACGAACACCTCGATCCGCGGATCGTCGCCTCGACCATCCCGGGCACCTGGCAGCAGGTCGCCCGCACGATCGACCACCACCTCGGCTACCGGCCGGAGATCAAGAAGGCCGTCTGGCGGTGCTCCCTGTCGCTGCCGGACGAGGACGGTGTGCTGCCCGACGCGCAGTGGGCGGAGATCGCCAAGGCGTTCGTGACCGGCATGGGGTTCGGCAACTGCGACTGGGTCGCGGTCCGGCACGGCCAGGACCACGTCCACCTCACCGTCGCCCGGATCGACTGGGACGGGGTGCTGGTCTCCGACCGGTGGGACCGGCCCCGGGCCCGCCAGGTGTGCGACCGCATCGAGCGCGCCCAGGGCCTGGTCGCCGCGCGCAGCCGCTTCCGGACGGCCGGCCCCGGGGTGCAGTCCGGCTCCGAGCTGGCGGCCGCGCGCCGGCGCGGCGTCGAGCCCGAGCGCGAGCGCATCCGCCGCCTCGTCCGCTCGGCCAGGCAGGCCTCCGCCGGCCGCGGCGAGGACGTCTTCGAGCAGCGGCTCGCCGAGGCGGGCGTGCTGTTCCGGGCGAACCGCGCGACCACCGGCAGGATGAACGGCTACAGCTTCTCGACGGACGGCTGGACGTCGCGTGGCGGCGAGCCGGTCTTCGTGAAGGCGTCCGAGGTGGCGCCGGACCTGGCGTGGTCGAAGCTGGCCCCGGTGCTGGCGCGTCAGGACCCGCCGGCCTCCGACGCGGTGACGCCCGCTCCGGCGCCAGGCCCGGTTCCTCCCGCACCCGGAGCCACCCGACAGGGGGCGGCTCGGCGGGCCGACGACGTCGAGTCCCGGGATCCGGCCGCGCGGCTGCTGGCCCACTACCGCGACGCGGCGACCGCCATCGCCGACACCGAGCCCGCCCCGCCCGCGGCGAGGCCTGATCCGGCCCACCGCCTGCTGCAGCAGTTCACCGCCCGCGCCCACCAGCAACCCGCCGAGGACGAGCACCAGGAGGTGCCCGCCGTCCCGGCCTGGACCGAGCGGCCCGCCGGCGACCTCACCGACCAGCAGCTCGCCACCCGGGTCACCGCCGCCCGCGCCCGCGCCCAGCAGCTGCTCGCCGACCTCGCCGCCCGCCGCGAGGACGTCGTCCGCTGGGAGGGCGCCGCCTCCGGGGATTCCGGCGAGGGCGTCGCCGCTCTCGACCGCCGGCTGCAGGCCCTGCGCGAGGCGGCCCACCTTCACCGCCAGGCCGCCGAGCACCGCGCCCTGGCGGCCGAGCAGCACGTCCTTGCCCAGGGCCTGCGCGCCGCCGAGGCCGACGCCGCCAAGCAGTCCCGCCGCTCCCGGATCGTCCTGGCCGTGCTCGGCACCACGAGGGAGGCCGAGAAGACGCTCGCCGAGGAGGCCGGCGCCCGCGCCGCCGTCGCCGAGGCCTTGCGCGACACCGCCCAGCAGCTCGCCGCAGACGCCCTGCAGGGGGCGCTGGCCGCCGCCCCCGGCGTCGCCGACCCGGGCGCCGAGCTGATCCGGATGACCTCCGCCCTGCCCGCCCTCACCGAGCGGGCCCGCGCCGAGGACTCCGCCCGGCACGGTGCCGCCGTCGCCTGGCTGGAGAACGCCCGCACCGCCGCCCGCACCGCCGAGCACCAGCTGGACCAGGCCGTCACCGCCCTGCGCCCGCTCGCCGCCGAGGACAAGCTCCGCGCCGCCCGTGCCCCCGAGCAGAACCGCGCCGAGGAGACCGAGCGCCAGCAGGCCCGCCGCGCCGCCATCGCCCGCAGCCGCTCCGCCACCGGGATCAAGCCCCCGCCCGGCACCGCCAAGGGCACCAGGCCGGCCAAACGCGCCACCCCGCAGCCCGCGCCGAGGCGGCCCGACCCTCCGACCCCGGGCCGCGGCGGGGGACTCGGCCGGTAGGGCGTCGTTGGCACAACCCCACAGCTCACCAGACCCTGCCGGACAGTTCCCTGGCGGACGGTCCCGCCCGGACTCCGCTGACCGAACCCGACAAACCGCCTGTGGTCCCGGGGCCGCTTGCCGCGCCCCGGACCCCAGGCCCCGCGTGGCACCGTCCGGCGCGACACTGGCGCTCACCGGCCGGCGCCCGTACGCGCCGGACAGCACCACGCCCCCGGAACCGTCACTGGGCCGACCGCCTCCTGGCCCGCGAGACGCGGGCACGGCACCGGGCGGAACAGGTTTTCCGGGGCCGACCGCCACGCTCCGTCATGCGTGCGATCCTCCTCTCCCCGCACCCCTCGCACGGCAGCAACAGACGCTCCTCAGCGTCCCGGATCACCTTGGCCACAAGCGGCGGCAGGCCGTCGACCAGCGTTCGAACCTCAGCCTTCAGAGCCGCCCGCCTCCGACCCGCCTCCCCGTCGCCAGCCTCCTCCGCCTGAGCGTCCGACCCCAGTCCGGCAAGCACCAGCCGCTCTAGCTGGGGCCGGACCTCAGGCATCTCAAGGTCAATCAGGTCGTCGAACTTCCTGAACACCTCGGAACGGCTGTGATAGCCCAGGCGGCGCAGTTCCGCCGCGGAGAGGTCCGCCTCGGCCAGCAAGATGCCGACCCTCTCCAACTTCGAGGCGAGCTCTAGAGTGAGCTTCAGGGAGTTGGTGGTGGCCTTGACCCCGGTCGGGTCGGAGAAGGTTCGCTGCCGGGTCACCGCACGTCCCCCTCCACCGGAGCGGCCTCCGCCTGGGCGCCGGCACCCAGATCAGCGGCCGAAGCCACGGGCCCCCGGCGGCCGAACCGCAGAGCGCGGAACGCCATCGCCAGGAAGGGCACCATCGAGGCAATCATGCCGGCGAGCTGGGGAACGACCGTGGTCATGTCGCTCGCGTGCGTCTTGGCCACACACACGCGGACGACATGTCCGATGAGCAGCACCACCATGCCCAGCGCGAGCACGATGGCCAGCGCGGTGACCACCACGATCAGCAGAGCCACGACGGCCAGGGAACTGTCCAACATCTCCTCCAAATACGACGAAAGGCCCCCGTCGTAAGACGGAGACCTTGGGTGAAGTGCTCTCACATATGCAAAAAGCCCCGCCGTCTCCGGCGAGGCTTTCAAGACCATCAGGGCACAGCAATGCCCGACGAGGTCGACTCTCCCACATCCGCCGACGCTCCGTCAAATCCTTGTTACCGCAGGTCAGGGGGCGTGAGGTCGATGCACAGCGAGATCTTTAGTTTTGTGACATACCGGCATCGCAACCCGCTACTGCGCAGTTTCCGCCGACGACTCAAAACCGCTAGATAACCTGTCCAGGACCGCCTTGTCCGGCTACCTGCAGCTTCGGAGAGGAGCGGTGTCGGCGGGGGCGCCCACTCGTTGACCACAGCGTGACCCGTCGTCCGACCGGCCCGGGCCCCGCCGTGCGCGAGGCCCTCGCCGCCGCTCCGCCTCCGCGGCGCCGGCCTGCGTGGCTGCCGCCGGACCCGCTCAGCCGGGCAGCTGCAGCGTTCGCCGAGCACGAGGAGAAAGTCCTCGGCATGGACGCGGACGAGCTCCGCGACGTCGCGGTGTTCGCGCGGTCGATGGGGCAGGACCCGGTGGCCGCGGTCGACCAAGTGGTGCGCGAGGCCCTCGCCGAGCTCGCCGCGTGGGAGACCGACCTCGTCCGCCTGGGCCGGGAGCTGCTGACCGTCGACCCGGACCGGCCCGGCCTGCCGATGGACGTGGTGGACGCCGGCCGGGAGCTGGACGCTCGACTGACCCGGGCTCGGGCCACCGTGCTGGCCTCGGTCTGCGAGTACCACCACGGCGGCGCCGGGCCCGAGACGGGCGAACGGCCCTGGTGAGGAATCAGGGCATCGGCACCGCGAGCTGGCCGGGCAGCACGCCCGGGTCGTCGGCGTCGACCAGGTCGCCGTCGGCGTCGGCGAGGTGGTCGGCGAGCCGGGCCGCCAGGCCGTGTCCGGGGTGCCGCTC
>NZ_JBEXJT010000069.1:0-33227 GCF_040609255.1 Kitasatospora sp. NPDC004723
GCCCGTGGTTACCCGGCGTCGCCGGGTAACCACGGGCCTTCGGCCCGGGTTGCTTGCGCCTTCGGCGCTGCGCGGCGGCTTCGCCGCCGGTACTGCCCCGGCCTTCGGCCGGGGGCCTCCGACTGCGTCGGAGGCTGGCCCGCGCTGCGCGCGGGCGGGGCCGGCTGCGCCGGCCGGATCGGGCTGCGCCCGATCGGGTGGGGTGGCGGGCGCTGCGCGCGTGTGGGTGGTGGTGGGTCAACTCCGCGCTTTGCTGCGGAGTTGGGTGGATGTCAGGGTGGGGCCTTCGGCCCTGGGTGAGTGGGGGTGGGTTCGGGCTTCGCCCGGGCTGACTGGGGTGGTGGGTGGGGGCGCTTCGCGCCTTGACGGGTGGGATGGTGAGGGGTGGTCAGGTGGTGGGGTCACTCGTTGGGGTGGTACAGGGACGGGCTTCGCCCGTTCTCGTGCATCAAAGACAGCAGCCCGCTAGACTCTGGATTGCCAGACGGGCACCGGGTGGCCCTCGATCCCGCAGGATCGCCCGGGTTCGGCGCCTCGCCAAAGGGCCCGGACGTGACTCCTCAATGGATGGTGAGTGCTTTGATCGTGCGAGACGCTGACGGTATTGAGCTGCCGGATCCCGAGAAGGCCGCGCCGGTCGATCTCTATCGAGTGCTCCGGATGTTCCCGGGCATCGCCGACGACATGGAGCAGGAGCCGCACAGCTTCACCATCGCCGGTCCCCTGCTGATCGCCCAGCTTGAGCGGCTCTCCGACCTCAGCCAGTGGGTGACGAAGTGCGTCCACAGGCTGCACGACGAGCTCGCCGACGACCTGCACAACGGCCGGGGCCCCTGGACGCCCGAGGACTGAGCTGCCACCACGAGAAACGGCCCGCCCACCGAATACGGGGAACCCTCGAAAAGGCCGTAGCGGCTTTTCTGCTGCGTCGCATGAATTCCGGAAAAGGGAGACAGAAATTATGGCGAAGAAACTGCGCCTGAATCAGGAAGAGGCGTGCGACGCAGCAGTACGACTTCTGACGCTGCCCGCGTCGGGCCTGGTGCCGCCGGAGGGGCTGCGGTGCCAGATCCGGGCCGCCACGGGCTCGGGCAAGTCGCTGACGGCCGTTCACGTCGCCGGGCGGCTCCACGCCGAGCGGACACTGGTGATCGTGCCCTCGCTGCCGCTGCTGGAGCAGACGGCCGAGGTCTGGCAGCGGGAGGGGCACGGCGGGCTGATGGTCGGGCTCTGCTCCCTGGCGGGCAACGAGCAGCCCGTGGGCCTGCGCTGCACCACCGACCCGGCGGAGCTGGTGAAGTGGACGGCCGGGCCCGGGCGGGTGACGGTGTTCGCCACCTACGCCAGCCTGGGCCTGGGCCACCTGGAGAAGGCGCACCAGGCCGGACTGCCGGCCTTCTCGCTCGCGGTGGTGGACGAGGCGCACCGAACCTCCGGCCAGGCGGGGCGGCCGTGGGCGGCGATCCTGGACAACGCGCGCATCCCGTGTGACCGGCGGCTGTTCATGACGGCCACGCCACGGCTGTGGGCGGTCAAGGAGGCCGATCGGGAGAGGGCGGCGGCGGCCGGGATCGAGGCGGCCGAGCTGATCGCGTCCATGGACGACGAGGCGCTGTACGGGCCCGTCGCCCACGACTACCCCCTCGGGACCGCGATCTCCGACGGGGTGATCGCCCCCTACCGGATCCTGTGCGTGGACGTGTCCGACCCCGTCCTCCAGGGCCTGGAGCAGCGCGGTGCGAGTGACCGGTCGGTGGAGTACCGGGGCGCCCGGCTGGCGGCCTTGCAGACCGCTCTGCTGACGGCTTGTGCGGAGTGGGACCTGTCGAGGGTGCTGTCCTTCCATCACATGGTGGCCGAGGCCCGGGCGCTGAGCAGCGGCCTGCCGGAGGTGGCCCGGGTGCTGTGGGAGCAGGACCCGGCGCTGCACGCGGACCCGGCGCTGGTCGGGACGACGTGGCTGGAGGCGGAGCACACGCCGGCCGAGCGGCGGGCCGTGCTGGGCACGTTCGCCTCGCTGGTCAGGGACGACGGGTGGCGGCTGCTGCGGTACATCCTGGCCTCGGTCAAGGTGCTCTCCGAGGGCGTCGACACCTTCGACTGCGACGCGGTGTTCTTCGCCGACGTGCGCGGCTCTATGGTCGACCTGGTCCAGGCCGTGGGGCGTGCGCTGCGGATGAAGCCGGGCAGCGGGAAGGTCGCCACCATCGTGGTGCCCGTCCTGCTCGGGGCCGGCGAGAACGGCAACCAGCTGCTGACCTCCCGGGCCTACGACGGCCTCTCCAAGATCCTGATGGCGCTGCGCTCGCACGACGCGGCCGCCGTCGAGCGCCTGGCCATGCCGCAGTCCGAGACCCGGCCCCCGCGCGAGCCGAAGCACGCCGGGGAGCCGGAGGAGCGCCGCTCCGCCGCCGGGGAGGCGCAGCTGCTGCAGTTCTCCACCGAGCGCGACCCGGCGGTGATCGCGGCGTTCGTGCGGACCCGGGTGCTGGAGCCGGAGCGGGAGGAGTTCCGGCGGGGCCTGGAGGAGCTGGTCGCCTACCGGGAGAAGTTCGGGGACGTGAAGGTGCCCTACGGCTATCGGGCGCCGTCCGGGCACCGGCTGGGGGTGTGGGTGGCCGACCAGCGCCGGTACAAGGCGGCCGACGTCCTGGACGCCGAGCGCGTGAAGGAGCTGGACGGGCTCGGGATGGTGTGGTCGGCGTTCGACACGGCGTTCACCGATAACTTGGCCGCGGTGGCCGGGTATGCGGCCGAGCACGGGCACGCCTGCCCGCCGAACGAAGCGGTGTGGGGCGGGCGGCCGGTCGGGACCATCATGAAGAACCTGCGCACCGCCCAACGCCGCACCGAAGCCCTCCAACACCGCGCCGAGGCCGGTGAGACCGGGCTGGACTGGACCGGGACGCTGACCGCCGAACGCAAGGCCGCCCTCGACGAGATCGACCCCGGGTGGTGCCCCTCCTGGCCGGTGGACTGGCGGCGGTGCTTCATCCTCGCCCGGCGCCACCTCCAGGACGGCGGAACCCTGACCGGGGCCGAGCCGGGCAGCATCGTCGTCCAGGGCGAAGACCTCACCGGATGGGCCCGCACCCAGCAGGCCGGCTGGGACAAGCTCAGCCCGGCCCAGCAGTGGGCGCTGGAGCACGTCCTCGGACTCGAACCCCTCGCACCGGAGGAGAAGCCGGCCCCGAAGGTGAGCCACGCGGAGAAGGAGCAGCGCAACCTCGCAGCCGCCGCCCAGTACCGGGCACGCGAGGGGCACCTGAACGTGCCACGCAAGCACAAGGAGACGCTACTCCTGGCCGACGGTGAGGACGGCACGTCGACGGAGATCGTCGTGGCCCTGGGACTCTTCGTGGCCAACAGCCGCCTGCGGCGGGCCACCATCCCAGCCGCCCGCGCCGCCCGCCTGACCGAACTCGGCATGCGCTGGGAGTAAGCCAGGCCGTTCGGGGTGCAACGCGCACGCTGCAACACGAGGCGGGTCGCCGTCCGGCGGGGCGAAGAACCAGGTCAGGGGTGCAACGCGGAGTCCCGCGTTGCACCCCTGTGTTGCAGTCGGTGGCCTGTCGCGCCGAGCTGTCGCGCCCCGACCACACACGGGGGAAAGCGGGTATCCGTGCAGGTCACAGCACCCCACGCGACAGGGGGCCGCGACAGCCTCCGGGCGCCGGCGCTCATGGGGTGCGGTCCTTCACCGGGTAGAGCTCGGCGTGCCGAACCCGATCCTCCCACCACCGGTCGGGCGGGGCCGAGAAGCGAGCGACCAGCAACTCCCGCTTCGTCGGGGCGGGCAGCACCAGCGGCCCCAGCTCCTTCTCCTCCCGGTCGCTGGCGCACTGCAGGCACTCCAGCCGGTCCGGGCCGGCCTTCTCGGTCAGCTCCAACGGCGACCCCGCCTTCCCGCCGATCGAGCCCCCGCACGTCCAGCACGGGCGCAGCTCGGCGTTCGCGGCCCGGGCGGCTTTCAGTCGTGCCTGGGCCTGGGCCTCCCGCTCCTCCTCCTGTCGCTGCTGGTGTTGTTCGTGGCAGGGGTAGCAGCGGCCGCAGGGACGGCGGGTCCACCAGCCGTGGAGTTTGTACTCCCAGGTGCTCTCCTGTTCCGGGATCTGGCCGCAGTCGGCGCAGGCGAGGGTGCGCATCAGCTCGCGGTGGGCCTGGCGGGCGTTCTCCTCCCGGGCGGCTTGGCGCTGGTCGTAAGCGGCGCGGGTGTCCGGGCTCTCCAGCGCGTCCAGGAGGGAGTGCCGGCCTTCGCGGCCGTAGCGCCACCAGATGGGGCCGAGGGGGCCGTGCTCGGCCAGAAGCTCCAGGGTGGTTGCGATGACGGGCACCGCGTCGTCGTACTCGCGCCAGCCGTCCCCTCCCGCGTCGTCGGAGCGCATGGTCCACCAGGAGCCGCCCCAGGCGTCGCGCGACAGGTCCGCCACCGCCTGCTGCCGGTTGGCCAGCGCCACCGGTCCGGCGTCGGTGACGACCAGGGCGACGGGCGGGTAGCCGGGCCGGGTGTGGCGGCCGGGCCAGGCCTGGCGCCACCAGTGCACCATCCGGTCGGCCGGCTCCCGGTCGGCGAGGGCCGGGTCGGTACTCTTCACCTTGGTGCGGAACAGCTCGCGGTAGGCGGTGAACTTCGCCGCGACCCGCTCCGGGGCCATGGTGGAGCGGTCGACCTCGACCATCAGGACGGGCACCCCGATCTCCGGGGCCTGCCACACCGCGTCCGGGCGCACCTTTCGCCGGCCGCCCGGCAGCGGGAACTCGACCTCGGTCGCCCAGTCGGTCACGGTGCCGACCCCGCCCGCGGCCCCGGGCGCGGTGCCGCCCCGGACGAAGGCGAGCACGGTCTCGTTGACCGCCATCGCGTGCTGGGCGCCGGAGCGGCCTGCGCCCCGGGCGGTGCCGCCCATGTCGGCGCGGGGCAGGCCGAGTACCTGCCCGGCCGCCTCCAGTCCGACCGTTCCCTCCAGCCGCCAGGTCTTGTGCCGGTTGCGGGTGTTGCCGTCGGAGGCGACCAGGCCGTGCAGCGCGAGGTCGCCGAGGGCCTGCCGGATCGCCTTGTTCGACGCCGCCCCGGGGCGCAGCAGGCGCTGGAGCTGGTCGGCGGTGGCGACCTTGAGAACGCCGAGCGCGCCGAGGACATCGGCGCGCAGCGCGGTGGTCGAGCCATTCGGGTTGGCGGCACCGCGCCGGTACGCGGTCCGTCCCGGCCGGGACGGACCGGCCGGTTCGACGGCGTCGGCCTGGCCGTCGTTGTCGTCGGGCTGGGCGAGGCGCTGACGGGTGCTCACGGACGTCTCCCGGGGTCGCGGTCGGGTTGCTGCCTCTCCGGGATATCCGGCGCTCCTGACAACCGCCAAGCCCGTTGTCGGCCCGCGTGCCGCCCCCTCTCCCACCACCCCTGATTCCGGCCCCGCCGCCGCCCCCGACCAGCGCGCGGCCGGCACCAGCCGGACGCAGAAAAAGGAAAAGCCCACCGCAGGTGCAACAACCCGAACCGACCAACCGACAACGCCACAACCACAAACCAAAACCAAAAGCAGAAAGACGGGAGAAGAGGGTTGTCAGAATGCGGCGGCGACCCGGATTCGGGCGCTGAGCTGGGCGGATTCGCCTCTCGGGCGCGAGGTGGCCGGTAGGGGCGGTGGTAGGGGAAACGGCAGGGGGTACGGAAGTGCTTCGGGCAGACTCACCGGGTCATCAAGGTATCGGCGGGTTTCCTTGATGGGCCATCAAGGAAACCCACCGGCACCTTGACGGCCATCACCACAGGTCAGAGGCATGCCGCCAAGGCTTGTCACCAACGTTGGTGGGGACCGGATAACGGACCCGTTACCGGACCGGTGAGAAGACCGGTTAGAACACGGGATACCTTGGCGGCGGGAGTTGCGGAATCGTTATGGACTACCAACCTTGGTGGTGAGAAATCCGGTGAGTTTCGTGGGGTTCCATTCTCCGAGCACGGGATAAGCCCGTGCTTCGGAATGAGGGAGCACCTTCGTGCACGGGGATCTGGAGACCGACCACGACGTCCTGGTGACACTCGCCCGCTTCACGCTGGCCACCGCCGAACAGCTCCACCAGCTGCACGGCGGACAGGCCAGCCTCAAGCAGACCCAGAAGCGCATGGCCCGCCTCCACGCCGAGGGCCTGGCGGAGTTCGTCACCCTGCCGCAGGCGGGACGTGCGAAGGCCTGGCACCTCACCGCGGCGGGCTCCGCCGTGACCGCGACCTTCCCCGAAGCCCGCCGCCCGGCCGGCGAGACGGTCGCCGAGCAGGCCGCCCTGCGCTACGGGCGCGGGCACCTCCTCGACCTCGGCCGCGTGCACACCGCGTTCGTCGCCGACGCCCGCGCCCGCGGCGAGGGCTGCGGGCCGCTCGACCTGCTCCCCGGCCCCGCGCACCCCGCCGGCCCGGACGGGACGGCGTACCGGCCCGCCGCCGAGCTCGCCTACACCGCCACCACCGGCGGCCGGCGCCGACGGCTGCGCGCCTTCGTCGAACTCCACCGCCCCGGCACCGGCACCGAGCGGGTAGCGGAGCAGCTGGCGGCCTGCGCCGCCCTGTGGGAGCAGCCCGGCACGGACGGTTCGGGCTGTGGGTGGGAGCGACGCTGGCGGGCGTTCCCGAGCGTGCTGGTCGTCCTGGTCGGTACCCCGGGCACCGCCGTCGGCGCGGCGGTCGCGGACCTGCGCCTGGCCGCCGAGGAGAACCCGGCCGCCGCCGAGCTGCTCGCCGCCGTCCCCGCCGGCGCCGCCCGCCTCGAGGACCTCGCCGAGCACGGACCCGCCGCCGCCATCTGGCACCCGCTCGACGGCGAACGCCGGCGCCCGTGCGGCTGGACGCAGCTTCGGACCTGACCGCCCACCCGCACCTTGGTGCCCCGCCCAGTCTTCGCCCCGAGCGGGGCACCAAGGTATCCGAATCGGCCACCACCAATGCTTTGACCTGCGGGTTTTACCCGGCCATCAAGGCTTCCGGGGCCGGCGGCGGGACGGCCGCCAAGGTATCGGGAACGCCTTCCAAGGCGACCGTCAAGGTGTCCACCGAGGCGACAGGACGGCTATCAAGGATCCCACCGAGCCCTGGGACGGGCATCAAGGTAGCGGCGGGGCGCGGCCGGACCGCGGATCCGGTCGCGCGTACGATTCCCTCTCGTGGGCAAGCAGCAGAAGACTTTCGAGTACCCCGACCGCCTGATCGAGGCGCAGCGCGCGCTGGAGGCCGTACAGGCCGAGCGCCGGACGCACCTGGCTGCGCTGCCGGCCTTCAGCGGTGACCTGGAGGCAGCCCGGGAAGGGCTCGCCGAGGACGTGCTGGCGGAGTCGGCGCGCCTGGAGGAGGCCGAGCGCCAAGCCGCCCACGCGGTGTGGGCCGACGAGTACTGGGCGGGGCTGTCGGGCGAGGACCGGGTCGCCGCCCGCAGCCGGCTCCAGCACACCGGCGAGCCGGCGGAGGGCGCGGCCGCGTAGTCCGACGCCGGGCGGCGCGCCGCTGCCCGTCACGCCCGATAGGGCGTCGTCGAGGGGGCCGCTTCGTCGGCGCCGAGCGGCAGAACCGGAAGCTGCCAGGCCGGGTCCGGCTCCCAGCGGGGCCAGCCAGCGGCGAACGGCCCGGCCTGGTCGTCCAGCATGCCGATCGCCCGGCCGCGGGCCCGGTCGATCTGGCCGGCCGTGTAGTCGTCGACCACCCCGAGACGGCGCAGCTGGGCGTACTCCTCTTGGTCTTTCCAGTGGTGTCCGGAGAGGTTGGGGGTGATGACGAGGTCGAGGGCGAGGTCCATGGTGTCGATGCCGAAGCCGCGGCGCTGGTAGGGGCGTTCGAAGTTGACGTACCAGCGCAGCGGCTCCTTCGTGGCCGCGTCCTGGAAGCAGTGGACGGAGAACCACTCGCCGGCCAGGAAGTGGGAGCGCACCTCGGTGTCCTGCCAGCGGTGGTGGCCGAGGGTCCAGGTGCCGGCCGCGAGGTCGGCGAGGCCCTGCTTGCGGGCGGTGTCGTCGCCGGTGGCGAGCGAGGTGATCCAGGACCTCGGGGCCAGGCTCTCGATCCCCGGCCAGGAGGCCAGCGTCAGCACATGGCCGGTGTCGTCGATCACCCGCTGTGGCATGGCGGTCCACACCCGGCCGGCGTGGACGTCGCGGCGCACCACAGTGGTGCCGGGCTGGAACAAGTTGGTGTCGGTCACGGCGGCAGTGTTCCCAACCCCCAGGCCGGGGAGTCCACCCGAGAGAGTGACGCACCGGTCCTTCCCGGCGGCCGCTGCCGGAGCCGGGTGAGTGCCGGGGTCAGCGGGCGAACTCGCCGAGACGGTACTCGAAGCGATACCGCTTGATGACGACGAGTGCAGCCTCGCGGACGGCCCCGCGGGGCGTCTTCCCGACGCCGCGCGCCTTCTCGTACGCGTCGTGAGCGCGCACGATGTAGTAGCCGGTGCCCAGGCGCCCCAGAACGGCGTCCGCGTCGTGGCCCGCAAGGCTCTGGTCGACAATGTCCCGCGCCGCCGCGGCCAGAACGTGCTGTACGGCGGTCTCGTCGGTGGGCTCGGGGTAGGTCAACGGGCACTCCTCGTCGAGGGCCGATCTGTGGGTCCGACCGGCGCCCTGTCAGGGTAGCGGCGCGGGCGGCGGCCGCCGAGAGGCGAACACGACGGCACAGCCGAATCGCTCAGTGCGTCAGCACCAAGCCGCCGGGGTCGAGCGGGCCGGTGCGGGCGGTGGTCACGCCGAAGGCTCTGCCAGCCCGGACGGAGCGGCCCCGAGCCGGTGAGAACGGAGACGGTCTCGTTCTCACCGGCCGCTGACCTGGGTGGATAGCCCGAAACTCACCGGCCGGTGGCCACCGGGGCCGGGCAAACTCACCGGGGTCCGAGAGGGAATCTCACCGGCCGATCGGCGAAACTCCCCACCGCAGGTCAGCACGGATGCCCAAACTCACCGCCGCAGGTCAGCAGCCCTGCGGTAGGGAGCAGCGGGTCAGGAGCGCCGCCACCAGGAGCGGGAGCGGTTCTCCTCGGCGGCCGCGGCTTCGGCTGCGGCCTGCTCGTGCTCGGCCTCCTGCCGGGCGAGCTGGTCGACGTCGGCCTGGCGGCAGGCCGCGCACAGCCCGTCGTCATCCCAGGTCTCGGTCTGGTCCTGTTCGGCCCACCGCTCGTCCGAGAACTTCGCCCGGCAGCGGGTGCAGGCCGGCCGGCGCCGCTCCCGCTCCTCCCGTTCCCACTGCGCCTCGCGGGCCCGCCGGGCGTCCTCCTGCTGCTGCTCCAGCAGCTGGTCGCCGTCCTCGTTGTCGAGCGCCTCGGTGAGAGTGGCCCAGCGCCGGCCGCCGAAACGCCACCAGATCAGCCCGTCGGCGCCGAAGCGGCGCAGCAGCGGCATGGTGGTCGCGATGACCGGCAGGGCGCGGTGGTAGTCGCGGGCGGTGGTGTCCTCGCCTCGGTAGGCGGGTGCGTGCCAGGCGTGCTCGGAAGCGGCCTCGACCTCGCGGATGCGGCGCAGCAGGCGCTCGTGGTCGGCTTTCGCCTTGGCCTTCTTCTGCTCCTCGGTGAGGGGTGGGGCGCCGGGTCGGCGGTTGCGCTTGCGGCCGGCTGCGAGGACCAGGGCGACGGGCGGGAGGCCTTCGCGGCCGGTGGGCGGGTAGGTGGCGGTCCACTGGCGCAGGTCGTGGGTGCGGGCCCCTGCGCGGTGCAGCGAGGCCTCGAAGGCGCGCTTGGTGGCGCCCCTGGCGGGGAGTCGGCACCAGGTGCGGTAGGTGGCGAGCTTGGCGACCAGGGTGCCGGTGCCCTCGTTGTCCCGGTCGACTTCCACCAGGAGCACCGGGACGTCCGCGCCGGGGTCGGTGAGGACCAGGTCGGCGAACAGGCTGCGGCGGCCGGGCAGCTTGTGCTCGACCTCGGTCGCGTACGCGGCCAGGTGGCCGAAGCCGGCCTTGGCGAGCAGGCCGGCGACGGCGACGACGTCCAGGGCGTGCTCGGAGTACGCGGCGATGGGCTTCTCGCGCCGCGGGCGGGCCGCGGCGAGCTTCGACCCGGCCGGGAGCAGCGCGGTGGCGTCCCGGCGGCCGGACGGAGTCAGGCACCACAGGCGCCGGCCGTCCCGCAGCGTGAGCTCCTTGCGGACCTTCCCCGCCTCCTCCAGGTCACCCAGGGCGTCGCGCACGGAGCGGTCGCCGCGCTGGTTCGGTACCACCAGCGGCCACAGCTCCCGGGCGGTCGCCCGCTGGAACAGCGCGAGCGCCATCAGCACCCGCCCGCGCACCGGGGCCGTCGACCCTCGCCTCCAGGGCGTGCTCTTGCTGTCTTCGACAGCAAGAGCAGAGGGGTTGTCGCCACGGCCCGACCCCCTTGTCCTTGGCGCCTGAGCTGCGGAAACGCCGGATTCGGGCGGGAAGGGCGTGGAGGTGCGGGCGGAGGTGCCCGTGGAGGTGGCCACGGGCCCCTTGTCCTGGTCGGGCAAGGCCTTGCCCGGGAGCCGCAGCCGGTGGTGGCCGGCGGCCTGGCCGCCGTCGGGGTCGGGTTGGGCAAGCGGGGCGGCGGTCATCGAGGTGGCCTTCCGTCAACGGTCGGCCGGGGCGGATGCGGTGGCCAGCCCCGGCATCCGGGCGAGGACCCGGGTGCCGCCGACCCTGCACACCGATCCCTTGTCCGCGGTCTGACCGCGCCCCTTGACCAGCCCCCTTGTCCTGTCCGGTTTGCCCTGGTCAAGGGCCTTGTCCTCCGGGTTTGTCCGTGACCGGGATCACCCGTGGACGGGAGGAAGCGGCCGGGCCGGACCCGCGGCGGCGAGGCCCTGATCGAGCGCCAGGCGCAGCAGGGTGAGGGCGTCGGCGGGGTTCGCGGACAGCAGCGGGATGCCGTCGGCGGCGTCGGCGACCGGGCGGCCGGAGATGAGGGCGATCCAGCTGCCCCCGGCGTCGTAGACCTCGGTCCATCCCGCCAGGCGGCCGCGGTGTTCGAGGGCCTGGGCGTCGGAGCGGCCGGGCCAGGTGAGGTGGACCAGACCTGCGCCGAGCGCATAGTCGCGGTGCGGGTCGCCCAGGCCGCGCAGGGTCGGCGGCGTCGAGCCGGCGGCGGCCGCGAGCGCCAGGTCCGGCACCGGCACCCCGTCGGGCGCGACCGGGGCCGGTGCCGTGGAGGCCGGGGTGCTCGGGGCGGCGGCGCGGAGGAAGACGTCGAGGGCGAGGTCGGCGCTGCGGTAGGTCCGGGGGCGGCTGAAGCGGTCGGCGACGAACTGGCCGGGCTGTCCGTCGCCCTTGTGCTCGACGGCGATCCAGCCGCCCAGGCCCCACGGGCCGTCCGGCAACAGGGCGGTCCAGCCCTTCACCGTGCCGTCGTGCAGCACCAGCTCGACGCCAGGGGCGGTCCAGGTCGCCAGCTCCCAGCCCGGACCGAACGTCACTGTCAGGTCGTCCAGCCGGTCGGGCCCACCGAAGCGGGCGTACGGGTCGACGACCGCATTGCGCAGCGGTGTGTTCGCGTCGGCGGCGGTGAGGGTGCCGACCGGGCCGCTCCCGCTGGTGGTGTTTTCGCCCCGGGGCGTATTGGCGGCGTCCGGGTGGGGGGCTGTGCCTGCCGGACTTTCGCCCCGGGGCGTTTCACCCGCGCCGAACTTCTCCCCGGAAGGTGCCGGGAAATCGCCCCGGGGCGCAATTCCAGCGGCTGGCGCGTCGCCCGGGTGGAGCGCGTCCCGCACGTCCTGCGCCCGGGCGAGCAGCCGGGCGGTCAGCGCGGGGATCTCGCGGGCCAGATCGGCGTAGGCGGCGCTAGGGTCGTCAACCACGGCGGCCAGGAAGGTGTCGACGTGCCGGCGGACGGCGTTGGCGACGTCGAGCAGCTGCTGCCCCTGCGGGAGCGGCCGGCCCTGCTGCGGCTCGGCGGTCGGCTCGCCGTCCGGGTCGGCCTGGACGGGCAGGGCGACGGTCCGGGCCTTGGCGCGGGCCCGGTCGGCACGGCTCTTACAGGCCTGCGAGCAGTAGGCCGCGCGCCGGCCCCGGCCGGTGCGCGGCGGCAGCGTGTTCTCGCAGTCCGGCCCCTCGCAGCGCGTGCCCTCGCCCTGGTCGCCGTCCAGCTCGAACAGCGCCACCTCGCCACCATTTCGCACCGGTTCGTTTTGCATAGCGTGATCGTATCCAGGCGCGGCCACCGAATTTCGAACCGGGGCGCTTTTCCTCTCCGATCCCGACGGCGGCCGGGGCCGGGAATTTCACACCGGCCCGGAATCCCGCACCGACCGGCCCACGGCCGGGTTGTCCCGCACCCGCGCGGCCCCGGTCAGCGCGTTGTCCCGCATGTTGTCCCCGGCGCGCAGCAGGTTGTCCCGCACCACGCATGCGCAGCGGGCGGCGCGCAGCACGGACCGGCTCGCTGCGCAGCGCTGCCCCGCCGTGTAGCAAGGCCGCCCTTGCTACACGGCGGGGAGCAGCACGCCCCGGGTGCAGCGAGGGTGCCCTTGCTGCACCCGCTGCTGCCCGTGACCGACCGGGCCCCACGGCGGTTGCACCGGCATGACGATCTCTGCGCTGCCCACGTTGCAGCAGCACTCCGATACCCCGGACGAGACCGGCCTCGACGGCGAGGACCAGGCACAGCGCGCTGCGGCGTCGGCGGCGCTGCTGCGGGCCGCCGACGCGGGTGAGGCGGCGGCCGCGTGGGTGCGCGAGCTGGCCGGCCGCCAGAGGGAGGAGAACCACGCCCGCGCGCTGGAGCGGGCGGCCGAGGCGATCGCCCGGGCGAGCGGCCGCGAGGTCGTCCCCGGCAGCGACGGGCTGCTGGCCGAGGAGCTGGGCTACACCCTGGCGGCGGATGTGGTGCTCGGCGCCCCGCACACCACCGGCACCCGGCCCAACCTGTACCCTGGCGAGCGGATGCCGCTGATCACCGTTTGCGCGATCGCCGCCACCTTCCCGTCGTGCGTGCTCGGCGACCTGGCGGCCGAGCTCACCGCGCTCGCCTGCGAGCTGACCGCCGCCACCGAGGCCGGCCGAGGTGCCACCGCCGCCGGTGACGCCCGCACCCGCCCCGCCCGGCGGCCCAGGACCCTCGGCTGCGACCACGCCGATCCGCTCGACCACCTCGCCTATCAGAACGTTTTCGACCACGCCGCAGAGGCCCTCGAGATCTCCCTGCACTACCAGGACGACTACAGCGAGCGGGCGCGTGCCCAGGCCCTGCACAACGCCCTCGCCGCCGCCGGACCGGGCATCGCGGCCGCCGCCCTGCTGCGAGTGGCCGACGATCCCGCGCTCGGCCTCGACCCCGACCAGTGGGAGCACCTGCACCTCATCGCCGCCGAACTCGACCTGCGCGTGGTCGAGGACCTGGGCGGCGCGAACGGCGACGGCCTCACCGATCCCACGCGGCCGCGGCCGGCATGACACCGCCTCCGCCCGCCCGCCGCACCCGCCGCGCCCGGCGGGCACTCGGCCCCGGCGCCGCCCAGGCGCTGAACGACGCCGTCCGCGCGCCCCGCACCCCGCCGCCCTGGTCACCGCAGGCCGTCGACACCACGCTGCGAGGCGTGCTGGACCGGTTCGAAGCGACGGCCGAGACGGCGGGGTGGCGGGACGCCTTCGACGACCTGGACGAGGACGTCCTCGGCGAGGCCGCCGCCGAGGCCCGCGCGTTCGGCGCCGATCCGGCGGCGGCCGTCGACCACCTCGTCGGTGAACTCCGCCGCCAGCTCGCCGCCTGGCAGCAGGCGATCGGCGAACTCGGCCGGGAGCTCACCGCGGCCGCGCAGGACCGGCCGCTGCCCGACTGGGCCGCCGGCGCCGGCCGCACCGAGGACGACCGCCGGCGCCGGGCCCGCCAGGCGCTGCTGGAGGCCATCGCCCGCCACCACCACGGCCCCCTGCCAGGCGAGGAACCCGACGACCGGCCGTGGTGATCACAGGCGCCCGCGGCACGGAAGAATGAGGCGGGTGACCAGCAACCAGTCTCCCTTGCCCCGCGGCATCAGCGCCCTGATACCCGACGCCCGCGCCCAGGCCACCCCTGCCGAGCGCGCCGCCTCCCAGCTCCTCCACCTGCGCGAAGCCACCGTCCCAGTGCCGGTCCTCGCCGCAGCCGCCGAACTCATCGCACCCCAGCTGAAGAGCGAGGACCCAGCCACCCGGGAAGCGGCCACCGCCGTCCACGCCCGACTGATCGCCGCGATCGACGGCGCCGCCCCGGGACGGTAGCCGGGCAGGCCATCCTCCCCGACCGGATGGTTCAGCTGCCGGCGCTCTGAAGGGCGCCGGCCGCGGCCTGGGCGATGGTGGGGTCGGCCCGGATCGCGGCCACCACCTGCTCGGCCGTCGGCCGGGGAACGACGGCGGCGGGCGGCGGCGGGGGGCAGACGCGGGCCTCCAATCGTTCCAGGAGCTCTGCGGACTGCCGGCACTCCGCGGCGTCTTCATCAAGGCCGCGCCCGGCCAGCTCGCGGCCGATCGCGAGGACGCCGTCCCGCAGCCTCAGCAGCGCGGGGCCCGTCCGGTCCGGCACCCGCGCGGCGGCCAGGCCCGGACTGCGCTTCGTCGCTGCGAAGGCCTTGCCCTCGAGTCGGTCCACCGACTCCTGCACGAGCTCCCAGGCCTCCAGCAGCAGCTCCTGCTGCGGGCGCACAGCGGGCAGCAGGGTCACGGGCGTGCCGTCGGCAGCGTGGCTCACCGCGCCGTCGATGCCGAGCACGGCGCTGCCGTGGACGGCGGTCAGCAGCTGGACGCCCTCCGCGAGGAGGCCTGCGGCGTCGCTCAGGCCGGTCCGCATCCGCCGGATGGTGGCGAGCCGGCCTTCGGCCGTGATCTCCTTCTCGGCGGCCAACAGGGCCAGCGCCTCGGCGCCGAGGTGCTCGTGGCACGCCAGCAGCCCGGTCACGGCCTCGACGACGTGCTGGCTCCCGCAGGTGGTCTGCTGGTCGGTCACCGGACTCCTTCGGTCTCAATGTCCCAGGTCCGAACCCGATACGCCGTGACCTGGAAAAACACGGTGGGACCGTCCCAGCAAAACGACAGAACGGCCTGCTGGGACAGGGGGTGTCCCAGCCCGTCGGCGGCCCGGGCCGACCCGCCACCGACGCTATCCGCCCGCGCCCGCGGCCGTGGCCGTTTCCACGCGATGTCCCCCGCCCGGGCGCGGAGCACGCCGTCGCTGGACGCGCAACGGCGCGGTTTCCGTCTCCAGGTTCCCACCGACCTGCTCGGCCTCCCGCGAGGACCGGTCAGGCGACCGGCTCCAGGCCGGCGAAGCCGGTGTACCAGGCGACGTCCTGGACCGGCACCGGGGTGACCCCGAGCGCCGGGGCGACCTCGGCGAGCGTCACCGTGTCGCAGCCCTGCGCGGAGAACCGGTACTCCATCAGCGCGGCCCTGTGCGCTTGCGGCAGGTACGGCCGGGAGGTCGCCAGCACCGCCAGCTCCTTGAGCACCGCGGTGACGGCCCTGACCACGCTCCGGCCGCGCTCACCGCCGGCGATCAGCACGTCGGCCAGCGCGTCCCACCGGTCCGCGTACGACCCGTCCGGGGCCGGCCATCCGGCCTCGCCGGGCCGCGGGAACTCGTTCCCGACCCGGGCCCAGAGCAGCAGCTCGTCGGAGAGGAGGTCCATGCGGATGTCGCCGATCTCGCCGGTACGCATCCGCAGCCGCAGCGACTCGGCGACCCCGGCAACGACCAAGGCCCAGTCGTCTTCGACCAGCACGACCTCGGAGCGCGTGGTCAGCCGCCGCGGCCGCCGCCGGTACCAGGCGACGATCGCCTCGGCCCACGGCCAGGCGTCCGTGAACGGGTGCCGGCCGTCATGGCCGACGGCGTACCGCTCGGCGTGCTCCTGGAGTTCGGTATCGGGATCCCACACGGGCGTGGCCTCTCCGGTCGACGACGGACAGACAGTAGTCTGCCCGCTCCCGACCGCCCGTACGAGACGCTCCAGGCCGAACCGCTGAAGGCGGCCGGTCAGGGCACGATGTGCACAGTGGCGTACAGGTCGCCGTTCTCTCCGCCGTTGTAGCCGCGGCTGCCCAGGCCGGGCAGGCGCAGGCGTTGTCCGTCGCGGACGCCGGCGGGGATGCGGACGTTGTGCTCGTGCTGCTTGGTCAGGACGGTGCCGGAGCCGAAGCAGGTGGAGCACCAGGTCGTCCGGCCCTTGGAGGCACGGCAGTCGGGGCAGGTGGTGTGTTCGCTGCGGCGGAACGGGATGATCGCGCCAAGGGCGGCTTCCTCGGCGCTGAGGGTGACGTCGCAGGTGCTGTCCTTGCCCTTCTGCGGGGCGCTGGGGTTGTAGTGCCGGTCGATGATCTTCTTCAGCTCGCGGGCCGTCTCCCGGGCGCCGGCGGGTCGCCGGTCCGGGACCTTGGCCAGGAGCCGGACGACCAGGTCCTCGAGTTCGACGGGGGCCTCGGGCCGCAGGGTGCGCAGCCGGGGTGGGGTGTCGTGGGCGTGCTGGTGGGCGTAGCGCCAGAAGCCGCCGTCGCCGTCGAAGAGGCGCTGGCCGGTGGTCATCTCGTGGATGACGCAGCCGAGGGAGTAGAGGTCGGAGCGGTGGTCGAGGGCGCCGTTGAAGGCTTCGGGGGCCATGTAGGCGGGGGTGCCGATCAGGATGCCGGTGGCGGTGATGTCGTGCCGGATGTCGGCGCTCTTGGCGATGCCGAAGTCGACGAACTTGGTGCCGTTGTGCTCGTCGCCGGTGATCATGATGTTGGAGGGCTTGATGTCGCGGTGGACCAGGCCCTCGCGGTGGGCTGCGGTGAGGGCGTCGGCGACGCACCACGCGATGTACAGGATCTCGGGCATCGGCAGGGGGCCGCGTTCCTGGAAGGTGCTCAGCGGGGTGCCGTCGATCAGCTCCATGACGAGGTAGGACAGGGGCTGGCCGTTGTGCTCGGTGGTGCCGACGTCGTGGACGGTGACGATGTGGGGGTGGGAGAGGCTTCCGGCGACGGTCGCTTCACGGGTGAACCTGGCGCTGTGCGAGGGGTCGTCCTCGAGGAGGAGCTTCACCGCGACGGGCCGGCCGATCTTCGGGTCGTAGGCCTCCCACACCTGTCCGAAGCCGCCTGCTCCGATCCGCTGGACGAGCTGATAGCGCCCGTCCAGCACGGTTCCCGCTTGCACGAACTCCCCTTCCGGTAGCGGCCGCGGCGCGGTCCGCCGGTCACGCTACGGGGAACTCCCCACCTGCGGCAGGACAACGCCCGAACGGCGGACAGGGGTTGGCCCGTACGCTGATGGCCGGGGCCCTCACGTCGACGAGCGTGAGGGCCCCGGCCATCTCCCGGAGCGGGTGCTGATCCGGGATTCAGGGCCCGGCGATCACCCACGTCACGAAAATTGCCGACATGCCCTCGTGCAGGCGGTACACGACGCTGATGCGGTCGCCGGAGTCGGAGGCCGGGTCGGTGCGGGCGGTGTAGTCGTCGACCTCGGGGTCGGTGCCGCCGGGCACCGGGATACCGAGCCGCGGGAACACCGCCAGGCGCTCGAGGAGCTTCTCGACCGCGTCCAGCTCGCCGGGGCGCAGCGCGGTGAGTGCCTGCTCGGCGGTGTCGGAGAGGAAGACGTGCAGCGGCGCCGGCTGCTGCTGGTCGGGCTGGTCGGTCACCGGTCGCCGCCGGCGGCGCGCACCCGAGCGATGGCCTCGCTGGCGGGGGTCCACTGCTGTCCGCCGATGGGTGCGGCGAGCGAGGCCATGGCGTGTTCGTCGGTGCGCAGGGTGAGGCGGTGGCGGTAGGTGGCGATGACCTCGGTGACGGCGGCGAGGTCGCCGATCGGGGAGGCGTCGAGGGCGGCCGCCAGGTCCCGCTCGAACAGGTCACGGTCGCCGGGCAGGCCGTAGCGGGAGAGCGCGGTGCGCAGCTCGTGCAGGGTGGCCGGCTTCGGGGTGGCCGGGGCCTGGTGGTCGGGCTGGGTGGTCACCTGGTCCTCCTCCTGGGTGGCGGGCGCCGTGGCGGCGGGCCGCAGGGTCGACGGTAGCGGTCGGTGGGCGGGTGGTGGAGCAGTCGTGGTCACGCGGCACCGCTGAGGGGCGCCGGTTGGCGGGCCGTGCGCAGCGGGACGGCGTGGCCGCGGGCGACGGCGAGGGCGGCAACCGGGGAGGTGCGGGGCCGACTGTCGACCAGGCAGTTGCTTCGCCTGCTACTTCTCGCGGGGACCGTCCGCTGTTCCGCCAGCGGTCTTGTTCTTGGGGGCGATGCGCTCGGTGTGTGGACCGCCGTTCGTGGTGGTGCACGCTTCACCGGGGGGCTGGCCGCAGGCCGGGCAAGTTTCCCGCAGCCCGCGGGCCCTTCGTTCGTCGAGGATCGGCTGGATCCGCTCGTCGTGGGGCCCCAACAGTCCGGTCGCATGGCAGTTCTGCCCAGCTCCCGCGCCACAGCGAGGGCAGGGGCGTGCGATCCACAACCGGCGGGAGACCTTCTCCTTCGGGGTCCACGACCCACGTACGAGGCGGTACCGGGAGGCGGCCCGCGCCTCAGCCTGATTGTTGCTGGCCTCGGCACGGGCGACCCAGCGTTCGATAAGCGCCTGGTCCCCGGGGTCGAGCGCGTCGCCGACGATGGCCGCCTCCCGGACGAGCCGATCCACCAGCCCGCACATCTCAGCGGTCATCATGGTGCGCCGGCCTTCGAGGTTGGCGAGGAGCTTCTCCACCCGCTGCTGGGCGAACCAGACATCACCCGGTAGCGCCGGCCGGGGAACCGCCCGGTCGCGCGCGGCGGCGTCGGCCAGGTGCTCCGCGGCGGCCGCCACGATCGCCTCCTCGGAAGCCGTACGCTCATGGGAGGCCGTGGCGTTGGCGAGCAGCAGCAGCTGGTGCACTCGGCCGCTCTCCTGGTCCCGGACGGCCTGGTCGATGCGCGCGAACAGGTCCCGGCGGGCCTTCGCCTGCGCAGCGAACCACTGGTCGAGGTCCTGGAGGGCCTGATCAACTTGGGAGCGGATCAGCGGATCGAGCGGACCCAGGGAGCGGATCTCCTCGACGATGCCGGTGACGACCACCACCGACCCGAGCTTGCGGCCGTCGGCGAGGCGTCGCAGCAGCGCCTTGGCGCGGGCCGCCGTGTTGGGCGTCCCCGCCGCCGACCGGTATCCGGTGCCACCGGATCGGGGACCGCGGCGGGCGGCGAGGATCTCCTCCACGGCGGGGGTACGGAAGCCGTCTGGAGACATGTGGCACTCGTCGAGGCTGAACCACTCGGTGTCTCGGGCGGGGGCCTGGGTGCCGATGCGCACCCGGCGGGAGGTTCCGGCGCTGTCCAACCGGACCCGGTGCACGTACCGGCGCCGGACCAGGGTGTCGACGTCAACCGGTACCTTCGCGCCGAGGACCGGCTCGATCAGGTCGTCGTCCCACACCGGCGCCACCGCGCCGTCCAGGTGCAGTCGCAGCCCTCGGACTCCGTGTTCCCAGGCGATGTCGACGACGGAGCCGAGCGGCTCGCGCAGGTGGACGGCGCCTGGGTGGTCCTGGTCGAGGAGCCAGGCGATGGCGGCGGACTTTACGTAGAGGTGGTCGGCACTGGAGACGTCCCGGGCGCGGCGCTCGCACACGTGCAGGCCGGTCGGATCGGGCAGGTGCGCGAAGTGGCAGACGCGGTCGGTGTAGAGCTTCGTGGTGAGCTGGGTACCGCAGCCGCCGAGCAGCAGCCCGCACCAGAAGGTGTCCTCGGTGTGCTCTCGGCGGAAGGCGTCCAACTCGATCGCCTCCAGCGGCAGGATCAGCGGCTCCTCCGAGTCCGCGCTGCCCAGTACCGCCGTCTGGATCCGCCGCTTGTCACCCGGCAACGACAACCCCCCAACAGGCGTCCGACCATGGACTCTCATCGTGCCACCGAGGCAGGTCCCCAGGCGGGGCAATGTGCAAATCGCCCGCCGGGAGCGGCGGTGTTCTCCCGCGCCGATCAGCCTGGCGTGGCGTGTCGCCACTCACCCCATCCGATGGGCCGGCTCCACGATGATGGGATCCGCCCGGAACAACGGGCCTACACAGCGCGGGGAGTCGCAGGTGGCGATGCAGGCCGAGACCGGCACACAGCAAGAACGCGTCGTGGGACGGGCGTTCACGGTGCGCCTGGACCCCTACGGCCGCCTCACAGCCGGCACCGTCCGGCTGTCCTGCTCGGCTGCGGCCTGCGCCGACCAGCGCTTCCCGAGCACCGCCGAGGGACGCAAGGAGGCGGTGGAGCACGTCAAGCTGCACGTGGCCCGTATCCGCACCGGCGGCGCGCCCCGCGCTCACGCGTACTGCGCCTGCTTGGCCGGCCACTGCGCCTGGCACGTCACCGACACCGACGCGAGCGCCGGGCGGCGCGGCCAGGAACGGCCGGTGGCGGGTGCGGTGAGGTGCGGCGGCGCGGTGGTTCTGACTGTGTACGCGGACCGGGCCGGGCGGCTGTGGCGGCTGGCGGAGACGTGCGCCCGCTGCGCGGCCGCCACCCCCGGCAGCCGCGTGCTGGCCAGCGCCGTCCCCGCAGCCCGCACCCCACCCACCGAGGCGGCCACGGTCAGCGGGAAGCCGGCCCCGGCGGGGGAGCATCCGGGCGGCACCGTCGAGCGGAAGGTGGTTGCGGCGTTCTCCGACCGCGCCACCGCGCCCGAGCTGCCCTCCCCCGCCGCCGCTCAGAACGTGCCCGACGTCCGCGCCGCTTCACCGGCGGGCACCTCGCGGCGCTCGAAGCGGTGGGGGAAGATCGCGCAGCGGATCGTGCCGTACGACCTGGAGCCCGAGGTGCTGCGCACCGAGCTCATCGAGCTCGGTGGCGCCTTCCGCGCCCACCAGAGGCGGACCGAACCGGACCACGCTCTGCTCGCCGAGCTCCAGGAGCGCAAGGCCCGCGCGTTCGACCTGTGGGCCGACGTCACCGGCGACACCAACCTGCGTCAGGAAGCGCGGCGCGCCCGGCAGGCAGCCGAGACCAGCCGGGAGACGCACCGCAACCGCACCGGCCACGTGACCGACGGCACCAGCGGCGGGCACGAGGTCGTGGTGGAGCGGCTGCTGACCCGTCAGCAGGCCGCCTGCGCCCGCACCGTGCTGGACCACGTCACCGCCAACGCCCCGCACCACGACCCCCAGGTGCACCTGACCGTCCTCATGCTCACCCTGCGCACCGCGCGCACCGGAACCGGGAACGTCACCGGCCAGGACTTCACCGGCTGGATCCAGGACGACACCGAACGGGTCCTGGACCAGCTGGTCGCCGCCGACTGGCTGCACCTGCCGGGCACCGTCACCGAAGCGTTGGTCTCCCGCCCCGAGAGCCCAACCCTGGTCACCGTGCCCTCGCTGCTGCCCTGTGACCCATACCCGTTCACCTTCGGCAAGTCCACCCGCCCGAAGCTCTCCGGCTGGGCACAGAAAGCCATCGGCGACCGCAAGCTCCGCAAGAAGAAGACGGACGCCGCCACCCGGCTCCTTGCCCTGTACACCGCCGCCCATACCCGCTCCGACGGCCACCTCGGCCACGCCAAGGATGACGGAATCCCCTTGGAGGCGGCCGCCGCGTTCTGCGCCGTCCCGGTGGAGAACGTCACTGAGCACGCCGACCTGCTGGTTGCCACTGACTGGCTCACCGAAGCCAGCACCACCGACGGGCTGCTGCGCGGGCAGCTCGCCGAACGCGTCTGGTCCTTGGGCGGGCTGCTGTAAGGCGGACACTCCCCGTGCTTCGCGTGTCGGTGCGGGGTGGTCTGCGACTTCCGTGTTCAGGGTGTCGGCGGCGGCGTGATCTGGCAGACGACGACAAGTTCCAGGCGAGGGACGATGTAGTAGGCGAGCAGGCCGCCGGCGACGTCGAGGTAGCGCATCGGCTCGCCGCTGCCCTGGTAGGAGGTGCCGTCGAGGTAGAGCGCTTCGGCGGCGCGGACGAGTTCGGCGGCCCGGTGTTCGACGGCGGCGAGGAAGTCGGTCGGGGCGCCAGCGGTGACGTGCTGCTCGCTGGGGAGGTACTCCCAGCTCCAGGTCACGCGTTCACCGCCGCGTAGGCGGCGCGGTAGAGCTCGGCGACGGTGGTGGCGTGCTCGCGGCACTCCTGGACGGTGCCGGCGTGGTTGGCGAGGTAGTTCGCCCGGTGCCAGGCCCGGGCGGTGGTGGGGTGCCGCTCGATCTCCACGACGGCGGCCCAGTGCGCGACGAAGGCGCGGATCGGCTGGACGCTCCCGGCCGTGATGGCCTCGGCCATGGCCTTCGTCTGCCCGTCGATCATCTCGGGGAGACGGTCCGCGGCGACGACGGCCAGCGCGGCCTTGAGCGCGGCCGGACTCTGCTCGGGCCGGGGGATCAGCTCGACTCCGTCGTGCACGGGCTGACTCATGGCAACGCTCCCTTTCTCGTCTGCTGCGAGGCTACTCGCTTCGGGATGGATGGTCGGCGGCCTCACGCAGCACCACGGGCGGGTGCAGGCTGCGGCTGGCGAGCGGTGCGCAGCGGGATTGTCCCGGTTCGGGTGGCGCGGGCGACGGCGAGTGCGGCGCGGTGGCGTGCGCGCTGCTGGCGGTCGTGGTCGTTGGTGTCAGCGGCCGGGGTGGTCTCGATCGCGGTGCGGTGGGCGTCCTCGGGTTCGCGCAGCCGGTTGTAGTGCCGGGTCAGGATGGCTTCCCGCTGGGCGGTGGCTTCGTCGAGCGCGGCTTGGCGGGCGAGGGCCTGTTCGCGCATCTGGCGGCGTAGTTCCTGGTAGGCGGTGTGGTCGGCGAGCGGTGCCCGGGCCGGCGGCGTCGGTGCGGGGCGGGGGGCCGGCCGCTCGTCGGCGTCGTGGTCGGGCTGCGGTGCGGGGGCGGGGCTGACACGGACGTCGATGGCCCGGACGGTGCCGGGGCGCAGCTGCTCGAGGGCGGTGAGGATGCGGCGCAGGTGGAGGCGCAGCTGGGCGGCCCAGGCTGGGGAGTCGGCGGTCACGCGCAGGCGGCGGGTGGTGGGGTCGTAGCCGGCGAGGTGCCAGTGCGCGGCGGCGTCCGGGCCGACGATGGCGGGCCAGTGGTCGCGCAGGCCTCCGCCGGCGGTGCCCAGGGTCCAGCCGTGGGCGGCGACCAGGGCGAGGAACACCTCCGCGAGGAGCTCGGGCTCGCGCGGGCCACGGCGTGCGGCGGTGGCCGGCCGGACGGCGCGGGCGGTTCGCGGGGCGGGTGCGTTGCCGTGGGTGCGGGCGGTCTGGCGGGCGGCGCGTAGCGCGGTGCGGGCGAGATCGGCACCGGTGGCCGAGGTCGGGGCCGGGGCCGGGGTCGGGGTCATCAGGCGTTCACCGCCTCGCGGACCGGGGCGGCGGCCGCCGAACGGAGCTGGCTGGCGCGCTCGCGCAGCGCCTGCACGGTCCCCAGGCGCTCGAGGAGCAGGTACCGGGCGGTGGTGACTCGGGCCTGCTCGGCAGCCTGGTCGGCGGCTGCCTGCGCGGTGGGGCGGTGGCGGTTGGCGCGCAGCGCGGTGTCGTGGGCGAGGTCGGCCTCGGCGTCGGCCAGCGGCGTACGGGCCAGCCGCGCGAGCGCGTCGGCGCGGTAGGCGGCGACGGCGTCCCGGACGGTCTGCAAGTCGGATCCGAGGACGTCCTCGCGGCCGCCGCCGCCGCCGGCGGGGCGGGCGGCGGCCATCGCCGCGCGCAGCTCGGCCTCGGCGCGGCGGGCGGTGGCGTTGACGTCGCGGTGGTCGGCGAGGTCGGCGCAGGCGGCGAGGGCCAGGTCCACGCACTCACCCACCACGGCGCGGATGGAACGCCGAGCCCAGCACGAACCGCACAGTCCACCCGCCCGCTCGGTGCCGCAGTCCTCGCACGGCAGCGCCCGGCGCGCCGCCTCCGCGGCCTCGGCCCGCATCCGCCGCTCGGCCCGACGGGCATCGGCCTCGGCGCGGCGCTGTTCGGCCCGCCGGCGGTCGACCACCTGCTGCTCGGCGCGCAGCATCGCGTGCTGGTGCAGGTGGGCGTCGACCGCGGCACGCCGCTGGGCTGGGTCGGTTCCGGCCGGGAGCTGGGCCACGGCTTCGCGGACCAGGGCCCGGCGCCGGGATCGGCGGTCGGCGCGAGCGTGCTCGCAGTTCACGCAGGCGGTGCGGGTGTCCAGGCGGATCCCGTCGTCGCACGCCGGGTGCTTGCAGCCGGCGTGCTGGGGCAGGCCCTTGGCGAGCAGCCAGCCGACCGGGTCGGACACCAGGGCGCTGCCGCCCTCGACGTGCAGGCGGTGGCGCAGCCGGTCGGCGAGCGCGGCGGCCGCGCTCCGGCCGCCGGTCAGCCGGTCGACGGCGGCGAGCTCGTCCCGCACCGCGGTCACGATCCGGCGCCTGGACCAGGCCCGGTCCAGGCGCTCCCACAGGCACTCCACCGGCGCGAGGACCTGGACCAGGTCCTGCGGCGGCCGCGGCACCGCTCGGCGGCTCAGCCGCACGGGCACCTGCTGCTCCGGGTTGTTCTGGTCGATCGCGCCGGGGTTGGGCTTGTCCCTGCGCAGCGGGCCACCCACGCCACCATCGGCAGTCGGCCGGGCATCGGCCCGCCTAACCGGGGCGGTGCCCGGGTGGTCCTCGCGTACGTCCGCGCGCTCCGGCCGACGGTGCTCAGCCACGACGTCGGCTACGCCGGAAAAGCCACCATCCACCTTGAGATCACCACCTGCCTCAACCACCCGAGAGTGAGAGGCGTGAAGGGGGGTCGTAACGCCAAGGTCTGAAATCTCGGCCCCGCCGGTCGCGTCCACCTCGCTGACCTGCGGATTCTCCTCCGTCACAGGAGCCTCACCCAGGGGGGTCGCAGCGCCGAGGTCGCCGGCAACATCAGCCGAGGCTTTCCGGCCCGCCTCCCGGCGCACCGGAGCGGCCTGCTTCACCGACTCCGTCGACCCCGCCGATGCCGCCCGGTGCGCGGCCGCCACCGCGGGCAGCACGATCCGCGACCGCGACAGCAACCCGCTCACCCCGCGCCGCGGCCGCTCCACCAGCCCGAACTCCGCCAGCCGCGCCAGCACCTCCACCGCGCCGGCCGGAGTACAGCCCAGCATCCGCGCCAACGTCGCAGCCGGCCGACCCGCGGCCGCGCTCACCTTCCCGCCACACAGCCGCACCCGTCCGGACTCCCCGGCCTCCAGCACCAGCAGCAGCGCCGCCAACCGGTCCGTCGCCGCGCCCCGGCCCGTCCGCCCGGCAAGCAGACCCCTGTCCCGCATCCCTCCGCCGGCCGTCGCCCAGCCCGGCGCGAACAGCACCTCTACCAGGCGCAGCAGCACCGCCAGCTCCTTCCGCGTCAGGTTCAGCGGATGCCCCGCCACCCCTCGGGCGGCCTCCAGCGCGCCCACCCGGCACTCCAGCGCCTGGTCGTCGTTGTAGTCACCCTTGAAGGTCTCCACCGACACCGGAGCGGTGTCGCGCACCATGCGCAGCACGGCCTTCATCCGGCCAGCGGACAGCCCCAGCCACCGGCCCAGCTCGCCCTTACGGATCACCACCGCACGCGTCTCGTGCGGCGTCCGCGACATCAGCACCACCGCCGCCAGCCGCACCGGATCTGGCGCACCGGCCAGACCCGGCACGGCCAGCAGAGCCCGCACCGCGGCACGCAGCCGCAACCGCATCCCCGGCGACAGCGCCAACGGCGCCAACACCGGACGCGGCCCCGACTCGGGCTCCGGCCCCCTGTCCGCCGACTCGACCGGCGCAGCGGACCGCTGGCCGCGAACCGCTGGACCGGCTTCCTCGGCCGCGGTCTCCCAGAGCCAGCCGGCCTCAGCCGGGTCACACTCGGGCCAGTCCTGGCCGTACTCGTCGTCGTACGGCTCCTTGACCGGCGCATCCCACAACGAGACGCCGTCCATCTGCCCGGCCGGGGTGACGAACGTCGTCTCCGCCGCGTCCGGGAACGGATGCTCCTCCGACGGCCCGGCCGACCGCTGGCCGGGAACCGGCATCCCGGCCGCAGCTACACCCGTGAGGCCGTCAATGGCGCCCTCGACGCACTCATCCGAACGAGTGATGTCCGTCACAGTCCTGGGACTGCTGTCGGCGGCTTCCGACAACCGGTCCGTCAACCGGTCCGCCGCGAATGCCAAGGCAGGAGCGGGGGAGGAGAGTTCTCCCCCCTCCCTCCTGGCATCCTCCGAGCTCAAACCGGGGACACTACCCGCCGCGACGGGGACACGGCGGGACTGGAAAGGCCTGCTGACCTGCGCCAAAATGACAAAGCTCCCTACAGCTACATGGGGACGCAACGGCGCCCCCTCGGGGGTGTTGGTAGGAAGCACCCCCTGCGGGTGTGGACACACAGGCCCCCTCGCGGGGGCGAAACCCGATCGGCGACCTCCTTTTCTCTGGTGGTTGGTGATGGGTGCAGCCGAGGCCCTTGCTGGGGCCCCGACTGCGGAACGGCTCCTGGACAGGGAGCCGGGTACTGCAAAGGCCCTGGGAAGGGCCGGTTGTGGTTCCTTGGGAAAAAACCGCTGGTGGTCGGTTGGAAGCCGATCCCCCAGCAGCCCGCTCAACGGTGTGGAAGCCCGAGAGCGGGGTGGAGCAGGTAGGCCGATTCGGGGTGGAAATCCCGAAGAGCGGCCGGCGGAGTCCAGACCCGTGGAAAGGTCGGGCCCCGCCACAGACGGCTAGGTCACGGCACACCCCCACACAGGGGGCAGCAGACCTGGCCGCACATACGACGACGGCACCCCGCCGGAGCGAGACCGACTCGGTCGCTCCACGGCGGGGTGCCGCGCGTATGAGGGGGTGCCACTGCGGGTACCCTGCATAACGTCACCACCTTCCGCGTGGTCGACCGGGACGGGCCCCTGGCCGGGCGCCGATCCACTTGAACGCCGTCCGGACCCTCGGGTCCGGGCGGCGAAGTCGTTTTGGATCACTGTCGGGGCCAGCCTACCCCTGTGGACAACGCGCAGAGTAGCCAGAAGTTCACCGTGTCGATCTGATGATCCAACGCTCCGCGAGCTGATCAAGTTCGCCGTCATGCCCGTGGTCCCCGCAGCTCACGGAGGTGCTCGACGAACGCGGTGGCTTCGGGCGCGTGGGCGTAGCGGTCCTGGAGGACTTGGCCGAGGTCTGCGGAGACCATCGCGAGCGACGGCAGCGACCGGCGCTCTCCTTGGAGAGCCCTCTCGCCGAAGGACAGCGCGGTGTCGAGGTCGCCTTCTCGCGCGGCGACCACCCCGAGGGTGACCCGGGCCTCAGCGATGCGCATCGGTGCCCGCTCGGTTCCGTCGAAGTCCGTGCTGGCGCGGATCACCTCGCTCGCCAGTTGCTCGGCGAGGCGGTTCTCGCCGGCCTTGCGGTAGGCGTCCATCCGGTAGAAGTCGAATTTCGCCGGGTCGACAACGAAATGATCTTCGATGTTCTCCGGGTACGGGAGCCGCTCCAACAGCAGGCGGCCCTGATCCAGGGCAACCTCAGTCTGCTGCCGGTCGCCGATCCGCGCCCACGCCTTCGCCTTCTGCGCGTACAACTGGGCAGCGACGGACTCGTTCGGCGCGATGGCGATACCAGTCTCGGCGGCCGCGATGACGCCCCGGTAGTCCCCCCGGGTCAGGCAGAACCACGCCTTCATCTCGTGCGCCCAGCCCTGGACACTCAGCTCGCCCGCCTCCGCTCCGAGGAGCAGTGCGGCCTGGCGGGTCGCCTCCGCATCGCGCGGCCGGCCGGAGTCGTACTCGACGCACCCCACCAGTAGGGAGAGCTTGCCCGCGAGCGCGATCAGCTCGCGGTGCTGGGCCAGGTTCACCCGCTGATGTTGGAGGCCGACGACGCGGGCCAGCCACGCCCGTCCCTCGACCAGCAGTTGGTCGGCGGGCATGTAGGCGTACTCGCAGCACAACCGGTCGGCGGTGATCCGCAGTGCGTCCAGGGTGGCGGTGTCGACGTCGCTGGCGCGGAGCCTGGCGATGATGTCCACCGTGTCCATCCCGCTGACCTGGATGATCTCGGCCCGGCCGTCCCGCCGGCCCCGCTCCGGGAAGAACGCGCCGGTGGTGGTTCCGAAAGTCTGGGCGATCTCCTTCTTGTACTTGGACGGCTGGGTCTCCCCGCCCTCCCAGCGCTTCCACTGTCGCAGGAGGTCTTGCTCCACCACCACCTGGTCGAGCGGCAGCCGGGCCATCAGCGCGCGAACCGCGTCGACCTGCGACCACCCCCGAGCAGCGCGCTCCTCCACCATGCGCCGAGCCCACGTCGGCCTGTCGTCCGCCATAGCAGCTCCCTCCCACAGTTGATGTTCAGCGAGTCTCGCAGTGCAGTACGGGTCTGCGGAGGTGACAAGGGGCGGTGACAACTTGAATGTCACCGGCCCCTGTCACTTTGAGCAGCGATCCCCCCTCGGCACAGTGATCAACGCCAGGCGGGAGAGCCGCCTGCTGGTCCAGGGGAGGGGCGGTAGGTGTCTAGTGAGTGGCTAGCCCGCGATGCTGAGCGTCAGCTTGTGGTGCAGAGCGGTAGTGGTGACTGTCACGAAGACGGTGCCGCCCTGCGGATCGCGTGCGATGCTCACGATCCGGAACGCGGGGGTTCCCTCTGCCACACCGAGGGCTGCAGCTGCGGCCTGGTCCATCGCCTCAGCGGAAATCTCGGTGTCGGTCCGCTCGACGTTCCAGCCGAGCCAGTCTGCGAAGCGCACCCCGGCTGGCGGAGCCATGCGGGCAGCTCCGACCGGAGCCAGCAGGGGCGGAACCCCCTCGTAGCCCTCGGGCCGACGAGAGGCCAGCTCGTAGGGCACGATCGTGATCTTGTGCTGGACCGGGGCATCATCCACCCAGCGCACACGGGTTCGCTCGACGATGTCGGTGTCGGCGATTCCCCATGTAGCCATGTCGGGCGGCGCGGGCAGCTGTCGGACGAGCGTGGTCGCTTCGCGGGCCTCGCTGTTGGACGGCGCCTTCCAGATCGGAATGCTCAGGTCAGGGGGGCCGAAACTGCCGAGGTGGGCCTCGGCCGTCCGGCCAGCGGTAACAACGGTGCCGCTGCCCGGCTCGGTACGGACGAGGCCCAGGGCCGCCAGCTGGGCGTAGGCCGCAGCGATGGTCTGCTGGCTGACGCCGTGCTCCTCAGCCAGCGCGCGGACGGCAGGGAGACGCGTCCCGTGGCGGTAGCGGCCGGTGGAGATCCCGTCTCGGATCTCGGCCGCGATGGCGGTGGCGTTCATCTGTCTCCTTCGAGCGACTGCGTGACCTCAGGCTATCGCGTCAAGCAGTGAAGGATTCCATCTTGACGTGCGTCAAGGCAATTCTCAAGCGTCTTGACACCTTGGGTGCACGTGCGCTGTACTCGTAGTGCACCGAACGCCACGGGGAGTCAAACCCCCAAGGTCAGAGCGGTGGCCTCATAGCTGAGGTTACGAAGAACAGCGGTTGTCAGCCGCCTTCGGGCGGTGGCGAGGTCCAGGGGTTGTAGCTCTAGCTCCCCCAGCGTCGGACGGCCGTACCTGATATCGACAACACCAGTTTGAGCAGCGTGCTGCGCTGCCTGTCCGCCAGGACACCAGCCCATCGGGCCGGGCCTGGCGGGCGGAGAGAGCAGCAACTCTCGCCCCCGTCCCCTCGACCGTTCCGGAGGAATCCGATGTCGACCCGCACCCGTTCCCGCCGCACCTACGGCCGGGCACCGCTCAAGCTCAGCCAGCTCAACCCGGCCAACATCGACATGGTGAAGGCGGCGGTCGTCTGCCCGGACTGCGACACCTGGCGCCGCGTCGTCGGCAAGACCGACCTCAAGGTGATCGGCCACGAGCGCGGGACGTCCGATCACTGCCCCGGCGGCAACCGCCGGGTCGAGGTCGACCTGACGCCGGACCGGTGGGTCGCCCGCCTGCGCCGCCAGGAGCTCGACGCCCTGTCTGCTGAGACGCGCCGCGCGGCCACCCAGCACTACAAGCCGCTGCCGGCACAACCCGGCCCGGTGCACCTGATGGCCACGCCCCGGCCGGAGGAGGCTGAGCACACCGCCAGCGAGCGCAACGCGCGGGCCCGGCAGCGCATGGAGCAGTGGAAGACGGTGGCGAAGGCCGTCAGGAACGTGGACAGCGTGCGGGCCGACCTGCCGACCGATGCGATCAGCCCGCTCCGCGGCATCGAGGCCCCGACGAAAACGCTGCGCCCCGCCGCCTGACACACCGCCAGTACGAACCGCCCCGGCCGCCGCCCACCCCGAGTACGAGGGGGTGGGCGGCGGCCGTTGCTCTGCCCGTACAGCATCCCCGCCCCGTGTGACCGATTCCGAGGAGACCGCGATGTCCGACCCCCTCACCGCCCCCGCCGCCGTGCTGCTGGCCGAGGCCTACACCTGGCACTCGGCCGCCCTGCGCGACCTGGTCCTCGAGCTGCTGGACGACGCCGACCCGGACAACATCGCCAGCGACACGGTCGACGACCTGTGCGCCGAGCTGTGGCTGCACGCCGCCGGACTCCTGGCGGTCCGCAGCTACTCGTACACCGAACTCCTCGACGTCCTGGACCTCAGCGCCGAGATCCTGGTGAACCGCCTCCAGCACCAGCTGCCGGTGCGCCTGGCGGGTCGACTGGCCACCGCCGCCGACGCGGTCGACGTCGCCGAGCTCGCCGCCGCCGCGACGGACCACGGCCCCCTCCCCCGTCCCCGGAGCCGGTGGGCCCTCAGGTACATGAGCGCGCTGCACACCGCGGCCTGATGCGTACCCACCTGATCGCCTACCTGGCCCGTACCGGCGCCGGCGTCGAGCAGGGCGTGGCCCGCGTCCCGTCGCAGCGGGGCCGGCCGTCCTGGCACGAGTGCGCGGCCGTCGTCCCCGGATACCTCATCGGCCAGTACCTCGGTCCGGATCCCGAACCGCAGGAGAACCGGCCCGGACATCGGCCCGCCTGACCTGCCGACACCCGTACGAACCACCACGGCCGCCGCCCACCCCGACCAACGGGGTGGGCGGCGGCCGTGGCTGCTCGTGCAGCCAGCACGCAAGAGGCCCCGGGGGTGCAACCCCGGGGCCGAGTCGGTCGCACCACCCACCCCGCTCAGGACGAGAGGACAACGACCGTGACCATGATGGCACTCGCCGTCGACATCCCGCACCTCGCCGTTGAGGACCTGGACGAGTTGTACGGCCGGTACGCCGGCCGCCTGCTCGTGGCCGCCGCCGAGCAGCTCGCCGACATCAGCCCCGCCGCCTCGGACCTCGACGAGGACCTGGCCGACGCCGTGTGGGACGACGTCGCCGCCGGCCTCTACCCCGACGAGAGCCGCGGCCTGGACGGCCTGCTCGTCCTCCTCGCCGACAAGGTCCGCCGGATCCGCACCCGCTCGCTCGCCGCGAGCGAGGCGGTCCGCGAGGTCGTCATCGACCTCGACGACCTCGCCGACACCGAGCCCGCCCCCACCGGGGTCGTGCGGCCGCTGCCGGTCACCGTCTCCGCCGCCGTCGCCACCCTCCGCTCCCTCCCCCTGGCCGGCTGACCCCGATGAGCAGCCAGCACCTCGGCGACCAGGAGGTCGCCCGCCGGATCGCCGCCGCCACCGAGGCCGCCGCGGCCGCCGAGCGCGCCCGCCAGCAGGCCGAACAGCTCCGCCAGCAGCAGGCCGCCAGCCAGGGAGGCAGCAAGTGACCTTCACCGACCCCATGCTCTGCCGCTCCTACGGCGGTGGCGGAACCCCCGGTACCCCGGCCCCGAAGGACCCGCCGATCACCTCGAAGAAGGGCGGGTCCCAGTGAGCAGCCCGGAGGACCAGGCCTGGACGCAGCGGCAGATGGACGAGCTGCTGCGGCGGGCCCGCGAGATGCACCAGCGCGCGCAGGCCGAGAAGGCCGGCGGACAGAAGAAGTAGCCACCACCACACGAGACGAGAGGGGATCCGCCCGTGAGGACGACCGAGGAGTACGAGGCCTGGCAGGCCAGGCTCGCCGCGATGCACTCGGCGTACGAGGAGGCTGACCAGGCCGAGTACGTCGCCTACATGGACGAGCTCGACGCCCGC
The DNA here is from genome assembly GCF_040609255.1 of Kitasatospora sp. NPDC004723. Classification (NCBI taxonomy): domain Bacteria; kingdom Bacillati; phylum Actinomycetota; class Actinomycetes; order Kitasatosporales; family Streptomycetaceae; genus Kitasatospora; species Kitasatospora sp. NPDC004723. The sequence continues at coordinate 31,867 of NZ_JBEXJT010000069.1, forward strand.
GACGTCGCGCGCTGGGCCGACCCGCTCCTGGAGCAGCCGGCCACCGGCGGTGTGCTCCTGGAGCAGCGGCACGTCCTGGACGAGGCCGCTCACCCGGAGACCGTCGCCGCGCTCCAGCGTCTCGCCCTCCTGGCCCCGCCGGTCTGACCGCTGCCGGACGCTGTCGTTCGCCGCCGCGCCCCGCCCCCGTCAGCACGGGGTGCGGGGTGCGGCGGTGTTCGACGGTGCCCGACGCACCCGCCCCTTCTCCCCTATATAGGAGGACCTCGTGAGCAAGCCGACCTGGATGGCCTCGCACCTCGGCGCGGAGCACTCCCCCGACCCGCTGGCCCAGCTGGTGGAGCTGGGCCGCTGGCTGGACGACCCCGCCCGGCGCCTGGCCTGGCGCGCCACCCGCAAGGAACGCGCGGTGGCCGTCACCGACGCCGACCGCGCGCACGGCGACGCCCGACGCCCCAGCCAGGGCGTCCCGGCCGCCCGGATCGCCGACCTGCACGAGCAGCTGGAGCTGGCCCACGGCCGTGCCGGCCTGCTCGCCCTGGTCGAGGAGCTCGCCGAGCGGATGCGGCTGCGGACCACCGCCACCGTGCACCGCCCGGACCCGGTCGACGACGCCCAGCACCTGCGGCTGCTGGCCACCCGGGTCAGCACCGGCACCCGCGACCTGCTCGACGCCCTCGGGGCCGACTTCGTCTACCCCGACGAGGCGCACCGCAGCGCCGAGGCCGCCCTCGGCGACCTGCTCAGCCGCCGCCAGGCGGCGGAGGCCACCGGCGCCCGGGCCAGTCTGAGCCGCTGGGCCGAGCAGGTCGAGTTCGCGGCGACCGTCGTCCAGAGCGCCGCTGTCCCGGCCATGCCCGCCGGGAAGGCGTCCGGGCCGATCACCTGACTGTCGGCCGCCCGCCGGATCGCCGCCGCCCCGCCCCGGCTTCACCGGGCGCGGTGCGGCGGTGTTCGTCGGTGCCCGACTACCACGCACCGGATCACGGCCGGGACCGTCCCGGCCCCCACAAGGAGGAAAACACTATGGCGCAGCAGGAGACGAACAACCAGGTGAGCGGCTCGACGGTGAACGGGATCGCCGTGCAGATCGGTACCGCGTCCGGGCCGATCAACATCGGCGACGGCCCGCAGTACAACGACCTGCGCAGCGGCGGCACCTACATCACGCAGGGCGCCGAGCCGACGGTCGTCGACAGCCGGTCGGGGGTCAGCAGCATCCCGCTCGACCTCATCTGACCCCCGACCGGGTCTCTGGCCGTCGCGCACCGGCCCCGCGGGAAGCGGCGCGCGCAGGCTGCGAAATCCCGTGAAGCGGGCGTAGCCACTGCTAGCGTGGGAGATCACCTGGGGCAGGTTTG
>NZ_JBEXJT010000070.1:0-30591 GCF_040609255.1 Kitasatospora sp. NPDC004723
CAGGAGGACGGCGCCGTCGCGGTTGAGGATGAGGGCCTGGTGGCCGAGGCGTCGGCGGGGCGGGTTGGTGAGGATGGCGGGGAGGTGGTGCAGCATGGGGTGCTCCTGTTGGGCGAGAGCCAGGTGAAGCAGGCGGGCAGTCCGGCGTAGATGCCGGCGGTGAGGATCAGCCCGGATATCAGCAACTGCGGTGCGAGCGGCCCGTTGTGGATGGGCCAGCAGACGGCCGCGGCGGCGAGGGTGGAGAGGGTGGCGACGCCGAGGACGGTGGCGAGCAGCTTCACGCCGCGTCGGCGACGCGGGGCCGGCTGGGGTGCTGGACGGTGGTGAAGCGGGGCTCGGCGAGGGCCTGGACGAACTCGGGCTTGGTGGTCCACTCGCACCCGCCGGATTCGGGGCGGAGGTAGACGAGCCCGGCGAGGGTGTCCATGTACACGGCCTCGATGGGCTTGCCGGAGAAGTCCCGGTGCCCGAGGTCCTGGACGACCTCGCCGACGGTGGGGGTGTAAACGGGCATGCGGGGGCGACTGGGCATGGGGGCTCCATTGGTTGCGCAGGGTCCCGGATCTCTCACGGGGTGTAGCCATAGTGGCCCGCGGCGGTTTACGATTGCCAGGGTCTAACCTTGACCGTTCCGACGGGTTAACTGGTGGCAGCCGCTATGACTGACGCCGAGATTGATGCAACGTCGACTCCCCTTATGCGCTTCGGAATAGAACTGCGCAGGATGAGGCGGGCCATGCGCTGGTCACAGGTGGAGCTTGGGCGCCGGATGGGCTACTCCGATGCCATGATCTCCTACGTCGAACGAGCGAAGAAGGCGGTAACCTCTAACTTCGCAGTCAAGGCTGATGAGGTTTTCGAAACCGGCGGCACCTTCTATGAGCTGTGGCGCCGGATCGCCAAGGCCAGCCTGCTGGAGGGGTTCCCCGAGTTCGCTGACGCGGAGGCTCGGTGTCGTCGTCTGAGGACCTTCGCGCTGACCGTCGTCACTGGACTTCTGCAAGTGCCGGAGTATGCGGAGGCCCTGGCGTTCGCAGCTGTCCAGCGTGGGGCGATCACGCAGGCGGAGGCCGAGGAGCGAGTGGACGTACTGGCCGTCCGGCAGCGGCTCCTGGTCAGGCAGAAGCTGCCGCTCATCCACGCAGTTCTGGACGAGAGTTGCCTCGCTCGGCCTGTAGGAGGGCGTGCCGTCATGCTGAAGCAGTTCGATCACATCGAGGAACTCGCTGCGCGGCCGAATGTCACGATCCAGGTGGCGCCATTCCGGTTGGGTGAGAACCTTCCCTTCGCTCTGCCGGTGACATTGTTGGACCTGCCGGACGGCTCGGTGGTCGGCTACGCCGAATCACACGCTAGAGGCCATCTCGAACGAGTCCGCGACGCGGTCACGGCCTGGGAGAGGCAGTACGATCAGCTAGTGGTTGAGGCGCTGCCCAAGACGGCGTCTCTGGCACTGATCGACAAGGCTCGAAGGGAGCTTGCCTCATGAACCCCGACCTGTCCGGCGCCACATGGTTCAAGTCGTCGTACTCTACGAACGGCGGCGAGTGCGTGGAGGTCTCCGCAAGCTTCCCGGGCGCCGTTCCCGTGCGTGACTCCAAGAACCCGGAGGGCCCGGCCCTCGTCTTCCCGGCCTCTGCCTGGCGCGCGTTCGTCGCCGGCGTGCAGGCGGGCGAGTTCGACACCGTCTGACGCAAGCTCACTGCTTGGGCCCCGACCGGATTCCCGGTCGGGGCCCGTTGCTTGTGGCGTCGCGCTACCGGCGCCGTGCGGCAGTTGCCCGAACCTCTGCCAGGGCGCGCCCACGGTCGACCGGCGGAGGCCGGAACCGGTCCGGAGCCAGCCGGACGTGCTCCTGCCAGGAGTCCTGCCAGAACTCCACGGTCCAGCCGGGCCATCGCTCCGCCATCTCGTACGCTTCGGCCGTCGCCCCGAGCACCCACCACCCGACCTGGCGCCGCGCCGGATCGATGTGGAGGCCGGCATCGGCGGGCACCCTGCACATCCCGTGCTCGGGGCCGCCCTGCAGCCGGTCGAGCAGTGCGGCGCCCTCCCGGACCGGATGGTCGGAGACGTTCGCCACCACGTAGCAGTGCTCCGAGCCGACGGTCACCACGATGACCGTCGGCTCGGGGTCCAACAGCTCCTCGTGCCCCGGTTCCAGCACCACTCCTCGAAAAGTGTCCCGCCCGCGATCACGCACAGGCTCCGGGTCCAGTCCCAGATAGGTCCGCAACTCGGCGGGACCGTCGTACATCCACCGCACGTCCCACCCCGGCCATGCGTCCCGCAGCAGTTCCAGGGTCGCGGCCCGGTACCGCATCACGGTGCTCGGCCCCTCCCAGGCGAACACCAGCAGCACCTTCCGGCCGAGGTCGATCAGCGCCGCTCCCTGGCAGTACACGTCGTCCAGCCACCACCCGTCCGCCCCCAGCCGCCGGACCGTCGAGAGCGTCTCGGCAGGTCCTGCCAGCAGGTCGAGATCAAGGCCCACCGCACCCCAGCGGTCGAGATACAGCTCGTACTCGCCGCTCTCGCGGACCACGACGAAGTTCGCTCGATCGGCCACGCGGCCAGCATGGCGGGCACCGGCAGCCGCACGCCACCCCATTGGCGTCCCATGGCCGGACCGCAGTGGTCTCTCGCATCAAATGGCGTTGGCCTGGGCCGATGGCGGCTCCTAGGATCCTCTGCATGGCAACAAGACTCGTGCAGATCAACATGAAGGCCCAGGACGACTCCGCGCTCGGCCGGTTCTGGGCGGAGGCCCTCGGCTGGGGTGTCGACAGCGAGGGACCCGGCGTGACCAACCTCGAACCCGTGGGTTTCGCCTACCCCGACCCCGTGGCCGTCTGCATCGACATTGTCGCCCGCCCGGAGCCCAAGACGGTGAAGAACCGGGTGCACATCGATCTGGCCACCACCTCGACCGCCCATCAGGCGGAGTTGGTCGAGCGCCTGAAGGCTCTCGGCGCGACGCTCGCCGACGTGGGCCAGGGCGACGTCCCCTGGACGGTCATGGCCGACCCGGAGGGCAACGAGTTCTGCGTCCTGGAGCCCCGCCCGGTCTACCAGGGCACCGGGCCGATCGCCGCGGTGGTGGTCGACTGCGCCGACCCGCGGGAGATGGCCCGGTTCTGGGGCCAGGCGATGGACTGGACGGTGCACGAGGTCACCGACGACACCGCGACCATGCGGTCCGCCACGGGCGTCGGCCCCTACCTGGAGTTCGTCCGAACCCCCGACAGCAAGAGCGTGTGGAACCGCGTCCACCTCGACGTCCGCCCCTACCCCGGTGACGACCCGGAAGCGGAAGCGGCCCGACTGCGTGCCCTGGGCGCGACCGACCCCGGCGGCTTCGACCCGTCCGCGGTCTCCTGGACGGTGCTGGCCGACCCGGAGGGCAACGAGTTCTGCCTCCTCAGCCCTCTCTGACCCGGGCCGGCGGCCATTCGACTCCGTCCGACGCACACTCACCGCGCTTGCCCCGACCGGTTTCCCGGTCGGGGCTCCGCTCAGCAGATCTCCGACAACGGCGAGGCCAGCGTCGCCTCGAGGTCGGCCGCGACAACAAGGGCCGCGAACGCGACGACACCGCGCTCGGGCGCGCGGAAGTGCCAGGCACGTCCGGTGAAGTCCGCGAGCTCGGCACCCGAGGAGTCCACGACGCGGTTCCGCGGGAATCGCGCCCTGGCGACGAACACGGTGTCACCGGCCTCCAGCCTGACGAACCGGCCTCGCGCCCCGAGGGTGCGCCTGCGGGTGAGGCGTCCCTTCACTCCGAGCAGGGAGACCTCGACCCCGCCCTTCACATGGCGCCGGGCCGGGTAGCCCGGCGGGCCCATGCCGTCCACCGAGAGGATCTCGGTGCCGTCCAGCACGAACTCCCAGCGCTCGATGGCGCCCCCGAGCGACACAGAGGCACCGACCGGTCCCCTGAAGACGGTGATCCTTCCCAGCGGCGAATCCAGTTCCGCAGCCGCCCGCCGTGACTTCACCGGATTTCGCCACGACCGGCGGCTCTCAACAGGCCGGAGTTCCATACCCGTTCCCTCCCCGTGGCCCACCCGTGCCGGGAGCCTTCAGGAGCTCTACCCACCTTGGGCCGACACGCCCGCGCACCCGATCCAGCTCGGCCTTCGGCACGGTCCGACATGATCTGACGGCGTGGGGCCCATGCCGCATCGGCAGGGGCCCCACGCCGTAGGGCCGGCGGCGCCTAGCGTCCGGCGTCGGCGGCCCTACAGCCCGGCATCACTTCAGGTGCCGGGCGAAGAAGCGGGCGCCCGCGTCGAGTTCGAAGTGCGGGACGCCGGTGTGCCCGCCCGTATTGGCGTGCAGCGTCTTCTCCTCGGACCCGAACGCGTCGAACAGGTCCAGTGCCGCCTGCCGGTCGTTCCCCTCGTCGTCCCACTGCAGGAGAACCTGCAACGGGACGGCGACCCGGCGGGCATCCTCGACGATCGCGGTGGGCACGAAGCTCCCGGCGAACAGGTTGGCGGCCGCGATGCGCGGCTCGACCACCGCCAGTCGGACGCCGATGGAGATCACGCCTCCCTCGTACCCCACCGGGCCGCCGATCTCCGGCAGTGACAGCAGGGCGTCCATGGCGGCCCGCCATTCCGGGACCGCCCTGTCGACGAGCGGGAGGACGAGCGCGTCCACGATCTCGTCGGTGACCGGCTCGCCGGCCTGCATCACCCGGCGCAGATCGGCGCGAGCCTGCTCGGCGGCGTCCCATCGGGGCCGGTCGCCGCTGCCGGGGAGTTCGATGGTGGCCGCGGCGAAGCCGTACTCCGCCGCGTAGTACCGGGCCCGCCCGGCGACCCGGGGGTACATCGTGCGCAGTCCGAGCGGAGGAAGGCCGATCAGGATCAGCGGGGCCGGCGCGGAGGCGGATCCGGGCGTCCACAGGATGCCGGGGATCTCGCCGAGGGTGAATTCGCGTTCGAGGACGCCGTCGTCGAGGAGGTTCTCGGAAGTGAAGTGCACGGTCGTGCCTTTCGGGAGTGCTCTGGAACGGCGCTCCCGGACGACCTATCGCCCGACCGTGGCCCCGGAGGGGAGCACCCATGTCGATACTGCGTTCACAGGTCCCACCTCCTCTTTCTCTCGCACGGCCTCCGGAAAGTTAGCAGTGATCGCCGCAGTTCGCCAAGCGGGTTTCTCGGCGCGACCTCCGCAGCCCGGGACACCGCCTTGCCGCAGCCGGGACCGGTCAGTCGAACAGGGCGTGCAGGGCCGACTCGGCGACCCGGGTCAGCTCCTCGCGGGTGCGTCCGGCGGCGGCCTGGACGGCGATGCCGTCGGAGACGGTGTGGACGAGTACGGCGAGGTCGGCCGGCTCGTGGCCGGGCGGCAGGTCGTCGGCCTGTTCCAGCCGTCGGCGCAGCGCCGCCTCCCCGGCCTTGCGGGCCGCGACCGCGTCGCGCCGCACCGGTTCGGCGTCGGGCCCGCCGGCCTGGACGCTCTTGACGCACAGGCAGCCGTGCGCCGTCTCCTGGCCGGTGGTGAGGTCGACGGCGCCGTGGACCAGGAGCCGGACGACCTCGCGGGTGGTGGGCGCCTCCAGCGCGGCGGAGGTGTAGCCGCCGGGGCCTTCGAGGTAGCGGGCGAGGACCTTGCCGAAGAGCTCCTCCTTGTTGCCGAAGGCCGCGTAGAGGCTGGGCTTGTTGATGCCCATGGCGGTGGTGAGGTCGATCAGCGAGGTGCCCTCGTAGCCCTGCCGCCAGAAGACCTCCAGGGCTCGGTCGAGGGCGGTGTCGGCGTCGAACGAGCGTGGGCGTCCGCCGGGCATGGTGTCCTCCGTGCTCCCCGGAAAGTTTTTTACCTATCGGTACATTACCCCTTGCGCCCCCGCCCGCCCCCGCCCTAGTTTCTTACCGATAGGTACATAACTAGGGGGTACAGCATGATCCGAGTCGGAGTGGTCGGGGCGAGCGGATGGGCGGACGGCTCGCACCTGCCCGCGCTCAAGGGACTCCCCGAGTACGAGGTGACCGCGGTCGCGACGACCAACCAGGCCAGCGCCGACCGTGTGGCCAAGGCACACGGCGTCCCGCACGCCTTCGCCGACGCCGCCATGCTCGCCGCCCACCCGGACGTCGACCTGGTCGTCGTCTCGGTGCGGGTGACCCGGCACGCCGCGGTGATCCGCGCCGCGCTGGAGGCGGGCAAGCACGTCGTGTCCGAGTGGCCGCTGGCCGTCGGCGAACAGGAGGCGCGTGAACTGACCGACGCCGCCGAGGCAGCGGGCGTGAGCCACGCGGTCGTCCTCCAGGGTCACCATTCCCCGAGCGTCAGGTTCGTCGCCGACCTGGTCGCCGAGGGCCGGATCGGCACGCTCGAATCGGCGGCGCTCATCGCCGCGGGCGACCCCTTCGGCGGCACCAGCATCCCGGCCGACCTGGCCTGGAGCCTCGACGCCGCCGCCGGGAACTCCATCCTCACCATCATGGCGGGCCACTTCCTGGCGACCCTGGAACGGGTCGCGGGCCGGTTCACCGAGGTCTCGGCCCGACTTCCCCGCCTGCACGAACGCGTCCGGGTCGCCGGCACGGAGCGCACCGAGGCCAACGGGGCACCCGACCAAGTGCTGCTGCACGGGCTGCTGGAGAGCGGCGCCACCGCTTCGGCGACCATCCACGGCGGCCACGCGCGGGTCGCGGACGGGTTCCTGCTCAAGCTCGCCGGCAGCACCGGCACCCTCACCGCCACCCCCGCGGACGGGGCGGCGTACATCCACTGGGGCGACTGGGAGATCCGGGTCGACGGCGAACTCCTGGCGGTGCCGGACTCCTACCGGACCGTACCGGCGAGCGTCCCGGCGGGCACGCCCGCCCATATCGCGGCCCTCTACCAGGACGTCGCCGCCGCCATCACCGAGGGGCGCCGTCCCGACCCCGACTTCGCGGACGGCCTGCGTTACCACCGGCTGCTCGCCGCCATCGAACGCTCGGCGGCCACGGCGAGCCCGCAGCAGGTTCCGTGAGCTGCGCGGCGGCGCCCCCGAAATCTCGAAATCCGGGGCGAGTGCCGGTCGCGTCGCGACTCGATCGGGAGAAGAATGGACACGCGGGGAGTTCGGGCGACTCCGGAGCGTGACGGCCGTCACCTGCCTGCCCGCCACCATTCGCGATCCGATCAAGGAGGTGGCGCCATGGCCACCGACCATACGATCAACGTCAGGTTCTTCAACCGCTGGGGCAGTGCGATCGACAAGGTCGTGATCAAGTTCAGCGCATCGAAGAGCGGCATTGAGACCAGCACCTACGAGATCCCCCACATGGAGGACGGGACCGACGCCGGACCGTTCCTTCGGCACTACCAGACAGGTGCCTTCTCGGAGGAATTCGACTACTGGTACGTCGAATTCGTCTCGGAGAGCGGCTCGTCGGGCAAGTTCTGGTGCAAGAACAACTTCTCCTGCGTGCTCGACAAGGACGTCAACAACGACCGCGAGGCGCACTTCTGGATCGGCGGCGCCAAGCAGGAGGCCTACACCGGTTTTCCCGAGGGCTCCAGTGGCTGGGAGGACGGCTACAACGGCACGCCCTCCAATGATCCAGGATCGAACTACACCTGCTACGTGAGCCTGGAACACTCCTAGCGTCCAGTCGCGTCGACCTCATCCTGAGCGGCCCGTCTCTCCCGGCGGATCGGCAGGCCCGGAGGATCGGTAGGCCCGGCTCGCGCCCGTAGACTCGGGCGCGAGCCGGACGGGGAGAGGATCGATGGACTACTGTCGCCACGAGTTGAGCAACTGCGCGGACTGCGCCCCGCCGGCGCGGGCGGTCGCTACCCCGCCGGGCACCGAGTGGGACGGCTGGCCGCCGTCGGCGATCATCATCCACGCCAGCCGGAAGGCCCACCTGCCCGGCTGCCCCCACATCGTCCCGGCCGACGTGCAACCCCCGGTCTACGGGTGGGTGTTGGACCCAGCCCCGGGCGCTTGGCGCCGGCTCTCCGACTCCGGCCCGCTGCACGCCACCGCGGGAAACCTCAAGCGCTCCGCCGTGAGCCGCTGCCAGGACTGCGACGCCAGCCGGTAGGGCCGGGGCCCATCAGCTCCGGGCGGCCCGGCGCGACCTGTCCGCGTCACGCACCGCGCGCTCGGCCCGCACCGGATTCCCCTTCTCGTCGTACGGGACGAGGCTGAACGTCCGCAGGCCGAGCCGGTCGAGGGCCCTGAGCCCCGCCACGTTGCCGACCCGCTCGGGCCCGACCCCCAGGGCGGCAGCGATCAGACCCCGCATCGGCCACAGCCGCGTCCCGATCAGCACCCCGTGGGTCGCGACCTCGCCCGGCTCCTGGTCCGACGTCACAGTGGCGATCTGCTCCGACGAGAGCGTCCGCTTCTCCGCGGGGTCCCGAAGCGATATCTCGACCGACCTCACGGCACATCCCTCCCGACCTACGACTGTCGCGCCGACCCTACCGCGCCGCCCGACGCCATGACGTCCGCGATGTGCGACCGGAGCCGAAGCCGACGTCCAGCAGCCGCGTGCGGGGGACCACCGGGAACGGTCAGGGCTTCCGGTTCCTCTTCCTCAGGACGCTTCCGCGCCATCCGAGGATGAGTCCCACGAGCGGAAGGGACGTCAGGCTCTCGCCGTCGGGCAGGAGCCACACGCTGAGGACTGCGACAACAACAAGGATCACGAGCGCTTCCACCCGGAATCGTCGATCGCTGAAAGGATCCCAGCGAGGTTGCCCGACCGGACCCTCGTCCTGCTCGCCGCTGCGCCCCGGATCGTCCATGGCCGGCCCCCTCTCCCTCGGTTCGCCGAGCGGGTACTTCGATCCCATTCCCTCGGACACACATCGCTACAACAGCGTCATGAGCGGCGAATCCATGAAGTGGTCCAGCCCTCCCCACTCGAAAACGCAGATGGCACCGATGACGTCCCCGGACGACACCGTCTCCTGCCACTGACCCGAGACCCGGTGTGAGAGGAGGTTCTCCTGCCCGTCCAGCACCCTCACGCCGAGCCCTTGCGGCCTGAAGCTGATGGACCCGCCCGGGGTCTCGAAGACGACGTACCGGCTGCCGGGCCTGAACGTCCGCCGGCCGGAGACCTTCAGCTCGGCACCGCGGAGAGTGCCGTGGACCGCCTTCGAGATCCTCCGGCGTGCCGCGAGGCCCGGCACGGCGATGTCCCGCAGGACGATGAGTTCGACTCCCGCGAGGGTGATCACCCACTCCTCCCACCCGTCCCACTGCGCCTCGACGCCACCCTGTGTCGCCCGCCCCCGGAGGAGCACGGCCTCGCCCAGAGCCGTCTGCGCACTCGCACAGCGCTTGCGCTCCTTGGCAGGCGACTGCCATTCCCCGAACCCGACGTGCCGTTCGAACTTCATGAGATCCGTTCGCCCCCGCCCCGGTGGTAGGTCCACATCTCGACCATCAAACCGTCGTGGAGCCGGATCAGCCAGATGAGATGGGTGTCGATCGTGCCCGGGCGACGTCGTGGCCGACGCCGCCGACCACCGACAAGGTCCCGGGCCCCTGCAAGATCAGTCCCACAATCCCAGACGCTTGAGACGACGCTGCCGGAGCCGCTCCGAGGTCGCCGTGAGACCGAAGACCAGCCCCATGAGCAGCCCGAAGATCACAGCGAGCAGGGCGTTCGGCTCCTGGAGTGACAGCAACAAGAAGAAGAGGGTGAAGAACACAGCGGTGCAGAGGCCAGTGCCGACCGGGTGTCGGGCCACCCATTTCTGGATCCGCGTCGGATGCCGCTGCCCACCCATGGCCCGGTCCCAAGCCCAGAACCGATTCGCCGCAGAACGCCGCCGGTTCTGCTCGCCAGGAGGATCTGGCGGGCCGATCGGATGCCTCCCGAGGCCGGGCTGCGGGCCAGGTGTGTTGGGAGGCTCAGGGTCCCCGCCGCCGTCCTGTCCCGTACGGATGAGAGACACAAGATAGCGGAGGAGAGCCATCGTCGCCGTGGCGAGCATTCCTCCGACTCCGGCCCGGGCCGTGGTTCCCACGAGGGAGTCGGTGGGCAGCATGCCGACCCAGTAGAGGCTGAGCACCACCAGGACGGTGAAGCACAGGACCGCTGCGAGTGCTCTTGCCAAGCGGGAGTGGATCATCGTGCTACCTCCGGATCTCGCGCCGCCGCGAAGGTGAGTGCTCCGAGTCCAGCCTGACGAAGGACCCTTTGCAAGGGAACGGGACCGGTCGGCCCTCTCCCGGACCGTACGCCGTCGCCATGCCGTCGTCCTCTCTGCCGGAAGCGGTGTTGCCCGGCAGCCGACCGGTGGGCGGCTGCCGGGCAGTGTTCTCGTTCAGTTCAGTTCCGCACGGAGCCGGATCAGTGGCTTGCTGGCCTCAAGGCCGTCAGATGGACTGCCACCAGTCGAACACCGTCACCAGTGACTTCTTGACCGCGCATGGGAAGTTGTGCCCCGCTACCAAGAAGCAGGCTGAGCATACGACCAACAGGGCCAGCGAAAGGGTGATGACGAAGACTCCGGGAGTCACGCCGGCGACCACGAACAGGAAGGCTGAGAGAGCGGCCATGAATCCTATGCCTGCAAGGCTGTACTTCAGCGCACTCCACCCTGAAACGGCATGGATCGGACCGTCCAACGGTTCGGCCCTGACGACGAGGTGCCTGTTCGAGCCGCAGAGTTCGCGATCAACCATGAAACCTCCAGGCGCCGGCGCTGTCGGGCGGACCGGGATCTCCCGACCGACAGGGTACGCCGTCAGTATGACCGCGTGGCGTTGCACTTGAGCTGGCGGCTGATCTGCTCGGCCGTGCGGGCTCCCTTGCGGGTCCAGTACTGACCGGGCGTCTGGACATCTGCGGCCTTCTCCGTGTCGACCACTCCTGCCGAATCGGCGAGAGCGGAGCGGTAGCCGACTTCCAGGAGCTTCGGAAGGGCCGGCACCTCCTCATGGACCTTCCGCTCGGCGAAGCCTGTCGGCACCCAGGCCGAGCGCCCGGAGCCCGACGCTCCCAGGACCACGACCCTCCCCGCGCCCGCTTCGGGCACCGTAGGGCGTGCGGCAGCGAACAGCTCCCGACGCTTGCCGGTCACATCAGCGCCGCTTATCTCAGTGATCGATTCACCCTGGCAGAGCGGAACGAACACCTCGACCTGTCCCGTGGACACCCGGAAGCCGAGGTAGGGCGGCTCCGGGTCCGACATGAAGCAGCCGCTCAACGCCATTGCGCCGATCGCTCCGAGCCCGGCCAGGATGGTGCGCCTCAAGGGCATCGGTACTCCCCAAGCTGAAGATTGGCCTGGCGCTCACACGCCGGCCTTGCGGTGTTCGGCCAACGCACGCTCCATGAGCGCCACCCAGAGCCCCGGAAACGCGCAACACACGATGTAGAGGCGCCGAAGACGATGAAGACCAAGAGGAATCTGGCTTTCACGGACAACACTTCCTGAACTGGAGCAGGGACGGGAACTGAACCACCGGGGACCGGCCGGGCCCGGGAGCGGTCAGTACGGTCAACGGACCGTGGGCTGCTCCCGATCCCGGCGGTTTCGATCGAATGACGATGAATCGCATGCGACTCATATTTCGGTCAAATCTTGGACCTTGTCGTACGGCTGCGGGAATTTGGTCTCTCGGGCGTCCTTGCCGCCCATAGGGCGAACAGTCGGAAACCTCCTGGGCCGGTGGAATTGTCCGACGGCGGCCCAGGATCTGGATTTCCTTCCTCCATTTATAGTGGGAATCGGCGGCTTAGCGGAAGGGGAATTGCCGGTCCCTTCGTTCGCGGGCCGCACCGCACGGGCCTCGACCGGTTTCCCGGTCGGGGCCTGCCGACACGGCATCAGGGAGATCCGTATGGCCGACCACTTCCCGTACCGCATCGGGACCAGGAGAGGGGACTTGACGGTGATCTGGCGGTCCGGGGACGGCGATGAGCCCGATCGGCTCGCCGTGGACGAACTCGGGCGCCTGCTCGCGTTCCGGGAGCGCGCGCCGCTGCAGGAATGCTGTGATCGCAACGGCTGGGAGCTCATCTGGGAGGGCGAGGGCGACCTCGATCTGCTCGTCGTGCGGCGGTGGGCCGAGCGGCCGGACCTCGACTCCGCCTCGGCGGGACTGCTGCTGGAGGCCTGGAACTTCTTCGAGGACCTCGCCCGCAGCGTGCGGGCCGACCCGTCCCTTCCCGCCCAAGGACCGGTCCACGACAGCGCCTACGAGAAGATCTTCGGCGGCAGGGCCCTCGATCCGGCCGGCGGCGACGAGGCCTGGACGGTCGAGGAGACCGCGGCCGTGCGCGAACTCCTCCGCGCGGGGCTGGACCTCTGGGAACGGGCCGTGCGCGGGGCCGCCGCCGACTGATCGAAGCCGTGTCCCGGGCCGGGCCCCCTCCGCGCGTCGGAGGTTTCCAGGGGCCCGACACGCGCTCGGCAAGTGACCGGCGCCGTGACGGCGCCCGGTCGTCGTGGTCCGCCGGTCAGGGAGCGGCGGGGTCCTCGGGCAGCGCGTTGAGGGCGTCGCGCAGCATGGCGCGGGAGGTGATGCCGAGCTTCGGGTAGATCTGGTAGAGGTGGGCGCCCACCGTGCGGTGGGAGATGAAGAGGCGTTCGGCGATCTGCTTGTTGGTCAGGCCGGAGGCGGCGAGATCGGCGATCTCCCGTTCCTGGGCGCTCAGTGCGCTGCCGTGCGCGGCGTCCGGGCGGCGCCTGCCCCAGCCGGTCGCCCGCAGTTCCTTCACCGCCCGCTCGGCCCACGGCCGGGCGCCCAGTTCCTCGAAGGCCGCCAGCGCGGCGCGCAGCGGGGCCCGCGACCCGGCGGTGGCCCGGGCCCTGCGCAGCCGCTCGCCGTAGGCGAGTTGGACGCGGGCGTGGTCGAAGCGCCACCGCTGCCCGCCGGGGGTGCCGAGCGCGAGGGCGAACAGGCGCAGCGCCTCCTCGTCGTCCTCGGCGCACAGCGCGGCGGACGCCTCCGTCAGCATGGCGTGCCGGGAGGAGACGGCGGCGAGGCCGGCCTCGCGCATCGCCCGCACGTGCGCGGCGGCCTCCTCGCGCCGGTTGCCGCGGACGGCCGCCTCGACCAGGTGGGCGGCCACCCACAGGGCGTGCGGGGCGTGCGAGGCGAGGGTGCCGGCGGGGCTGACGGCGCCGGCGTGCTCGTGGGCGAGCGCGTAGTCCCCGCGACCCAGGGCCGCGACGGCCGCGGCGTGGTGGGCGTAGTGCGCGGCGCAGGGCGCGCCGTGCGACGCGGCCCAGCCGATGATCCGCCCGGCCGTCGCCAGGCTCTCCTCCGCGTGCCCGCGGGCACCGAGGACGATGGCGCGGATGTAGAGGAAGTACCAGGCGAAGGCGCTGTACTCGTGGTCCTCGCAGGCCCCCAGCCCCTCGTCGGCGAGCTCGACGGCCTCGTCCCAGCGCCCGGTGAGGTAGTCGTCCAGGCAGAGGTGGATGAGGGAGGAGATGTACCGCCGGGCCGGGCCGCCGTCGCGCCCCGCGCGCACCACCTGCCAGGCCGCGTCGCGGACCTCGCCGAGGCGGTCGAGGTAGAGGGCTCCGGTGCCGACCCGGGTGATCCGCACCGGGTCGGGTTCCCCGGACAGCGACGCCATGAGCGCGTCGAGCTGCCCGTGCGCCGCCGCCCCGGTGCGGGCCGGATCGGAGAAGGTCAGTCCCAGGACGGCCAGCACGGCCGGCGGCTGCGGGGTGAGGCGCCCGACGGCCCGGTAGTAGAACTGCCACAGGTCGTGCCGGGCGCCGAAGAAGCAGACCACCGCCAGCACGTGCAGCGCGTCGACCAGCGCCTTGTCGTCGGCCCGGTAGCCGTGCGCCCCGGCCGCGGACTCGATGGCGCCGGTCAGCAGCCGGTGGGCCGCCGCCACGTCGCCGTCGCCGTTCAGCATGAGCATCGCGGACGCGGTGGCGGAGTGCAGCGACGCCTCGGGGGCGGCCCGGCGGGCGTCGTCCAGGAGCTTGCGGGCGCTGGACAGGGCCCCGGTGGACTCGGCGCCCAGGTAGGCGGCCTCGGCGAGGCGGCGGCTGCGGTTCGGGCCCGCGGGGGAGAGGGACGCCGAGCGGATCAGCGTGCGCATCGCCCCGGCGGCGTCCCCGCGGCGCAGGGTCAGGCCCGCGGCGTGCTCCAGCAGCGCCGCGACCTCCTCGTCCGGCTCCACCGTGGCCTCGCCCAGGTGCCAGGCGTGCCGCTCGGGCCGGTCGGCGAGCGCGTGGGCGAGCGCCCTGTGCGCGGCGCGCCGCTCGCTGCTCAGCGCCTGGGCCACCACGGCGGAGCGGATCAGCGGGTGCCGGAACCTCAGCCGCTGCCCGCCCTCCTCGATCTGCACCAGCCGCTCGCGTTCGACCGGTGCGAGGTCCTCCAGGCCGGACCCGCTCCCGGCACGGCGGGCCGCCGCCTGCAGCACGCCCAGGTCACCGGTCCCTTCGAGGGCCGCCAGCAGGAGCAGCCGCCGGGCGGCGGCGGGCAGGCCGGTGACCCGTGAGCCGAACAGCGTCTCCAGCCGGCTGCTGAGCGGCAGGACCGCGGGGGAGTCCGCGGCGGCGGGCCGCAGGGCGGCCGGCAGCTCCAGGAGCGCCAGCGGATTGCCGCCCGCCTCGGCCAGCAGCCGCCGGCGCGCGCCGCGGGCGAGGCCGGGGAACCTGCTGCCGAGCAGCCGCGCCGCCGACTCGTCGTCGAGCGGCGGGAGGTCGTAGCCGGGGAGGGCGTCGGCCCCCTTGGGGCGCGGCTCGCCGGTGCGCGCCGCCGCCACGAAGCTGACGCCCAGTCCGGCCACCCGCCGGGCGACGAAGCCGAGCACCGCCGTACTGGCGTGGTCGACCCAGGGGAGGTCGTCGACGACCACCAGCAGCGGCTTCCCGCCGGCCACCGTCTGCAGCAGCCGCAGCACGGCGTTGGAGACGAGCAGCTGCTCCGGCGCCCGGCCGCCGTCGAAGCCGAGCGCCACCCGCAGGGCGTCGCGCAGCGTGCTGTCGAGGTGTTCCAGGGCGCCCAGGAACGGGAAGAGGATCTGGTTCAGGCCGGAGTAGCCGCAGTCGGCCTCGAACTCCACACCCGCCGCCCTGAGCACCCGGACGCCGTCCGCCCGCGCGGAGGAGGCCAGCGCGTCCAGGACGGCGCTCTTGCCGACGCCGGCCTCCCCGGCCAGCAGCAGCGCACCGCCGCCGGCCCCGATCCGCAGCCGGTTGCGGATCAGCCGCAGGTCGTCGTCCCGGCCGATCAGCGGCTCCGCGGTACCGAGTGCGCCGGACGCGCGCCAGTCCTCCACAGCTGTCCCCTCCCCAGGGCCTGCCGCGCCGTCACCGTTCGGGGGTCGCCCTTCGATCGGGAAGGGGTGTGCCTCCGCGTGGCCGCGAACGCGCTGGCCACGACCAGTATGCCGGACGGGCATGCTGGACAGGATCTTGAGCCGGCGGGTGCGGGCCGTACCGTCCCGGCCGGTGCCGGGGCGCTCCGGGCGGCCTCGGTCCCGGTCGGCGCGAAGCCTTTCCCTCGAAGCTGATGTGTCGTCATGTGGACTTCTTCTCAAGGTGGTTCAGGCCAGCCGGGGTCCGGTTCGGGTCAGCTCCCGGCATCGCGGTTCGTGGGCCGCCGGACGGCGCGTACCGTCGAATAGCTGGTCGGCATCGCTTCCTCGTACCCCCCGTACCGGTCCTCCGCTGCGCGTCCTGCCCGCATCGTGTGAAACGCCGAGGTTGGGAGTCCTCTCGTGCCCGCTCTGCTGCACTACGAGATCGTCACGGATCCGACATCGCTCCACGTCTCCACCGACGGGGTCCCGTCGGTCGGGACGGTGTACGTGATCGCGTCCAACAGTCACCAGGCTTCGGTGAACTGGCAGTACATCGAGATCGAGATCCCGACCGGCAAGGACCCCGAGCACCTGACGGAGAATCCCGCCGCGATCAACGCGAGCATCAGCCAGACGGGCGGGCGGGTCTGGCGGGTGGCGCCGTCCGTCGTGCGGGAGGGCGACTCGCGGTTCCGGGCGAAGGACCCCTACGACGACTGGGTGGCCCTGCGCGGCGGCGAGGCCCTGGTCCTGAAGCTGGAGAACATCCCCGTCTCCCGCGCGGAGGGCCTGGTCAGGCTGAGCATCCACGAGCGGTCCTACGGCGGGGACGCCGTGGTGGCCGAACGGTCGGGCCACTACACCACGACCCTGGGCGTGACCAAGCAGACGTCGAAGGCGCCGCGCAACTTCCGCGCGGAGACCTCGCTGCTGGACGCGGACGCCGCGGCCCCCCTCGTCCTGCAGTGGGACGGACCCAACAACCTCGACTACTGGGTTCTCGACGCCGCGGGGAACGAGGTCCACCACGCTCCGGCGTCCCGGCAGGGCCCGGTGACGCAGGACAGCTACTCCCCGTTCCTCGACGCCCCGAAGCGGGGCACCACCTACACCCTGGTGGCCGCGGCGGCCGACGCCGGGCGGCCGCAGGCGGGCTACTTCCTCACCACCACCGTGCACGCCCTGGTCCCCGAGTTCGGGAGCGGCACGCGCACGCCGTGGATCGAGGGCGTGGCGGACAAGGGCCGTGTCCGCTTCTCCGCGGACGGCGTGGAGGTCCAGAAGGTCCAGGACGGCAACCACGTCCCGGGCAGGGTCGCGGCCGACAGCACCGACGTCCAGAGCGTGAAGACGGTGCTGGTGCGGGGTCGGGGCGAGGCCGACGGGTGGATCGACTTCCCGGCGAGCGGCATCAACGTCTTCCGCGGTCCGCAGCAGGAGGCGGGCAACGTCACCGCGAACCAGGCCGACGTGAGCAGCGTGAAGACCAAGTGGGTGCAGGGGCGGACCGACAGCGCCGGCTGGATCGACTTCCCGGACACCGGCATCGAGGTGTTCCACGGCCCGAACCGCGACCTGGGCACGGTGGACGCGGACACGGTGAAGTCGCGGCAGGTGCGGGGCCGGGGCGAGGCGGACGGCGGGATCGACTTCCCGGCGAGCGGCGTGAACGTCTTCCACGGCCCGCAGCAGGAGGCGGGCACCGTCACCGCCCACCGGGCCGACGTGACCGGCGTCAACACCGCGTGGGTGCAGGGCCGGGACGGCGGCGCCGGGTGGATCGAGTTCCCGCCCGCGGGCGTCAACGTGTTCCAGGGCGCCGGGAGCCGGCAGTGGGGGACCGTCGCGGCCGGCAAGGCGGACCTGGACGACCTGGTCACCGCCCGCGCGCTGGTGAAGGAGCGGCTGACCATCCAGGGCGGGCTGACGGTCGGTGACGTGCTGGAGACCCAGGAGGGCCCGTCCCGCCTGATCGTCCACGGCCGGCTGGAGGCGCAGGACGAGGTGCACGCCAACCGCGGCCTGGTGGTCGACGGCGACCTCACCGTCCACGGCGACGTCCGTCCGCTGCGGCACCTGGAGGTCGGCGGCACGGTCACCGCGAGCGACCTGACGGTCGGCGGCAAGCTGACGACCAGTGGCGGGTACGCCCTCACCGTCCACGGCGAGTCGGTCTTCGAGGAGAAGGTGAACGCCAACGAGAACCTGTCGGTCCGCAGCGGCGGCGAGTGGATCCTGCACGTCAGCGAGGAGAAGGTGTCGGTCCGGGACGCCTTCCGGGTCGGCGGGGAGTCGGCCTTCCACGGGAAGGTCAACGCCAACGACCACCTGTCGGTCCGCAGCAAGACCGCCGGGTGGATCCTGCACACCGCCGACGAGAAGGTGGCGATCCAGGCCGATCTGCGGGTCCACGGGAACCTGCACGCGGACAGCTGAGTCCGCCGTCACGCTTCGTGCTGAACCGGCGCCACTGCGTGAGAGACTGGCGCCGTCAGCGTGATCCGCGTGCAAGGAGAAGACATGGCCGAGCGCCAGAACGGCACCGTGAAGTGGTTCAACGACGAGAAGGGCTACGGCTTCATCACCCCGGAGTCCGGCCCTGACCTGTTCGTGCACTTCAGGGCGATCGAGGGGAGCGGCTTCAAGTCCCTCGCCGAGGGCCAGAAGGTGACGTTCGAGGCGGTCCAGGGTCAGAAGGGGATGCAGGCCGACAAGGTCCAGGTCGCCGGCTAGGCCGGGAGCAGCCGGGAGCGGGGTCCACGCGCACGCGTGGGCCCCGCGCGGTTTTCCGGGCGACTCGCCACCGACAGGCGTTTTTTCCTTGACAAATTTTTTTGTCGGTCGCACTCTGGAGACGTGCTGGACGTCGCTGTGATCGAAGAACCCGCCGCGGCCGAGGCGTCCCTGGACCCCATCCGGTCCCGGATCCTCGCCGCCCTGGCCGAGCCCGGCTCGGCCGCCATGCTGGCCGGGCGGCTGGGCCTGCCCCGGCAGAAGGTCAACTACCACCTGAAGGAGCTGGAGCGGCACGGACTGGTCGAACTCGCCGAGGAACGGCGCAAGGGCAACGTCACCGAACGGGTGTACCGGGCCACCGCCGCCTCCTACGTGATCTCGCCCGCCGTGCTGGCCGCCGTGAGCCCGGACCCGTCCCGCTCGCCCGACCAGCTCTCCGCCCGGTGGCTGCTGGCGCTGGGCTCCCGGCTGGTGCAGGAGGTGGGCACGCTGCTCACCGGCGCCGCCCGGGCCCGGCGGCGGGTCGCCACCTTCGGCATCGACGCGCAGGTGCGGTTCGCCTCCGCGGCCGACCGCACCGCCTTCGCCGACGAACTCGCCCAGGCGGTGGCCGTCCTGGTCAGCCGCTACCACGACGAGTCCGCGACCGGCGGCCGCACCCACCGGGTGGTCGTCGGGCTCCACCAGATCCCCGCCGCCCCCGCCCCCGCACCGGGCGACCCCGCCCCCGCCGTCGAACCAGGACCGGAGCACGCACGATGACCCACCCGTTCGAGATCGAGCTGGAGACCGTCCTGCCGGCGGGCCCGGACGAGGTCTGGGCGGCGATCGCCACCGGACCGGGCCTGGACTCCTGGTTCATGGGCCGCAACGAACTGGACCCGCGCGAGGGCGGCACCGCGACCATGGAGATCGGCGGCCACCGCGAGGACGCGGTGATCACCGCCTACGAGCCCGGCAAGCGTCTGGCCACCCGCACCGCCACCGCCGGGAACGGCCGCTTCATGGCCTTCGAGTACCTCATCGAGGGCCGCGAGGGCGCCGCCACCGTGCTCCGCGTCGTGCACAGCGGCCTGCTCGGCGACGACTGGGAGGACGAGTACGACGCGCTGCGCAGCGGCTGGCCGTTCCACCTGCACACGCTGCGCGAGTACCTCGTCCACTTCCCCGGCCGCACCGGTGCCCCGGTCTTCGCGGTCGCCCCGGTGCCCGGGCGGCCGGCGGAGGAGCTCCGCGCGGCACTGGCCCGCGCCCTCGCCCTGCCGCAGCCGCCCGGCGTCGGCGCGCGCGTGCACGTCGATCCCGCCGGACTGCCGACGCTGGACGGCGAGATGGTCTGGGCGGACGGCGAGCGCTTCGCCGTCCGTGCCGCCGACGGCCTCTACACCTTCCACCACGGCGCCGGACTGGTCCTGATGTTCCACCACCTCTTCGGCCCCCGGCCGGAGGGCGTCGAGGCCGCCTGGCAGCAGTGGCTGACCGGCGCCCTCGCCTGATCCACCGCTTGCCACCGTTCACCCTCACCGACCACCGCTCACCACCGCTCACCACCGCTCAGCGAGGAAACACCATGCGCACCCTGATCAGCACCGCGTTCATCTCCCTCGACGGCGTCGTCGAGGGCCCCGGCGGTGAACCCGGCTACCGCAACTCCGGCTGGACCTTCAAGGACATCGAGTTCGTCCCCGAGGCGTACGAGATCAAGGGACGGGAACAGGAGGAGGCCACCGCGGTGCTGCTCGGCCGGGTCAGCTACCAGGCCTTCAGCCCCGTGTGGCCGGACATGGCGGAGTTCGCCCGCTACAAGGAGCTGCCGAAGTACGTCGTCTCCACCACCCTCACCGAGGACGACCTGGTGGCGAACTGGGGCGAGACCACCATCCTGCGCTCGCTCGACGAGGTCGCCGCCCTGAAGGAGACCGAGGGCGGCCCCATCATCGTCCACGGCAGCGCGGCCCTCAACCGGGCGCTCTCCGACGCGGGCCTCGTCGACCGCTACCACCTGCTCGTCTACCCGCTGCTGCTGGGCGCCGGCAAGCGTCTGTTCAGCGGCACGGACAAGGACGCCCAGAAGCTGAAGCTGGTCGAGCACGCGGTCTACTCCAACGGCCTGCAGAAGCAGGTCTTCGACGTGGTCCGCTGACGCCGCGGGACTTCCCGGCTCACCTCCGGCCGAGATACCCCCCCGGCCCCGTTCCGGCGGGCCCGCCGGGGTGGCAGCATGCGGGGATGACTGATCATCAGAACATCGTCGTGCCGCTGGTGAATTACGACATGGCCGAGATCCTCGGCGACACCCCGGACGCGTTCGGGGTGGCCGGGCTGGGGTTCACCTGGCGGTCCAAGGAGCACCACGTCGGGATCCGCGCGGAACCGGACGGCCGGCTCGTCGCGCACGCCGGACTGGTCGTCCTGCCGCTGTCGGCGGGCGGGCGGCGCCTGGACGTCGTCGGGCTGGGCGGGGTGGCCGTTGCCGCCGAGCGGCGCGGGCAGGGCCTCGCCCGCGCGGTGGTGGACGGCGCGCTGGTCCGCGCCCGCGCCCTGGGGCCGCAGGTGGCGATCCTGTTCTGCCTCCCCGAGGTGGCCGGCCTCTACGCGCGCCTCGGCTGGCGCCCGGTGGAGGGGCCCGTCGAGGTCGAGCAGCCCGCCGGCCCGGTGGTGATGCCGCTGCGTTCGATGTGGTTCCCGTTGCACGAGGGCGCGCAATGGCCGGAGGGCGCCGTGCGGCTGCACTCCCTGCCGATGTGAGCGCGGGCGCCATGTGCGGCGACGGGGCGTGACGGGCAGGATGGGCGCCCGGTGGGGCGCGCGAACGGACGGGTTGTCGGTGCCGCGTGCGATGCTGGACCCGTGGTGTTCGATTTTGAGGCCGAGCTCTGGATCTGGGACGCCCGGCGCGCCGACAGCTGGACCTTCGTCAGCCTGCCCGTCGAGGCGTCCGAGGAGATCCGCGACGTGGCCGCCGGGCCGCGCCGCGGCTTCGGCTCGCTGCGGGTGCGGGTCACCCTCGGTGGCAGCACCTGGCAGACGTCGATCTTCCCGGACAGCACCCGCGGCTGCTACGTGCTGCCCGTCAAGCGCGCCGTCCGCACGGCCGAGGACCTCGAACCGGGCGACCTCGCCGCCGTCACCGTCGAGCTCCTCGACCTCTGAGCGGATCCCTGGACCTAAGGGGCCCCTGGACGGACGGGCCCCTGGACGGACGGGCCCGCTACAGCTCCCGCTGGTACCGGTACGTCTCGTGGGTCGGCCGGTAGCCCAGGGACTCGTTGACCCTGCGCATCGGGGAGTTGTCCTCGGCGGTGTCGGTCACCAGGCCGGCCAGCAGCGGGTGACGGCCGCGCGCCCGGCGGATCGCCTCGGCCTTCATCCGCCGTGCGAGCCCGTGGCCGCGGTGCGCGGGCAGGACGGCGGTGCCGTAGTGCAGACCGTCGCCGAGCCCGTCCGCCGGGACGACCAGCTCGGTGAACCCGGCGACCGCGCCGTCGGCGGTGCTGACGGCCGCCACCGTGTGCAGGTGCTCGCCGCGCTCCGCGACGGCCCGGGCCGCCGCCCGCAGCCGCTCGACGTCCCAGGTCATCCTGCCGTAGTCGACCTCGCCCATCGGCATGTCGTCCATCGCCCGGCGCGAGGCCGCGTACGAGGCGGCGAGGTCGTCGGGGACGGTGCCGTCCCACGCCACCAGCCGGTACTCCGCGCCGGCCCCGCCCTCCGCGCCGGCCCCCTTCGCGAGGGCCCGCTCCCCGCCGGCCGCGTCCGCGCCCGCCGCCGTCAGGTCCAGCCGTGTGTGCCGCAGCGTCAGCGCCCGGCGGAACCCGCGCGCCGTCAGGAACGCCTCGCCCGCCGTCCCGTCCCCGGCCGGTGCCACCACGGCCCGCCGTCCCTCGGCGCGCGCCGTCGCCAGCGCGGCCTCCACCAACCGCGAGCCCACGCCTCGGCGCCGCTCCGCCGGGTGCACCCGCACCGCCAGGTCGGCCAGGTGCGCCTGCCCGGGGTCGGTGGACAGCCGCAAGGAAGCGGTCCCGACCGGGTTCCCCTCCTCGTCCTGCGCGAGCCAGACGAGCCGTCGGCTGTAGGCGTTGCGAGCCGGATCGGTCAGCGGGGTGACGCGGATCGACAAGTTCTCTCCAGGTGAGGCGGGCCGGGGGTACAGCTAGCTGTACCCCCGTTGGGCAGCTACCCGCAATGGCCGAAGGCCCGCGAAACGGAAGAGTCGACGCCGAAGGAACCACGCGATCGAGCGGACCGGAAGGCGGACGACATGCGGGTACAGGCAGGGCAGGCACCGGCAGGGAAGGTACGGGCAGAGCGGGTAGGGGCGGAGCGGGAACAGCGGGCGCCGTGGAAGGCGGAGGCGGCGGTGTTCCTCGCCGTCGCCTTCCCCGCCGCCGGCGCCCTGGGCGCGCTCCAGCCGGCGACCGGGATCCCGGACGAGATCGTCCAGCTCACCCAGTTCGGCCCGGCCGCCGGGGTGCTGGTGGCGGCGCTGGTGTGGCAGGAGCGGATCCGGGGGCGGCTGGCCGGGACGGGAATCGGCAGGCGGGCCGCCCGGGACGACACCGCGTGGGCGGGCCCGGGCCGCTCCGGGCGGCTGCTGCTGCTCACCGCGCCGCTCATCATCCTGCTGGCCGCCGGGACCTACGGGCTGCTGGACGGCGACGCGCGGCTGACCGACCCCCGCTCCCTCGCCCACCCGTTCACGCTGATCGTGCTGGCCCAGCTGGTCGGGGCCTGCGGCGAGGAGATCGGCTGGCGGTGCTACCTCCAGCCGCTGCTGCGCACCCGCTTCGGGCCGGTCACCTCCTCGGTGGCGGTGGGCCTGCTCTGGGGCGCCTGGCACGTGCAGGTGTTCGCGCAGCGGCCCGCGTACGCGGGCGGCTTCCTGCTCGCCACGGTGGCGATGTCGGTCGTGCTCGGGCTGGGCCTGGAGGGCGTGCGGGCGAACCGGCTGCTGCTCGCCGGCGGCTTCCACACCCTGGTGAACCTGGGGATGCTGCTGACGATGGACGAGGAGGACGGCACGGTGCTGCCCATGGTGCTGTTCGGCGCCGCGTGCCTGGTGGCGGCGGTGCCGTGGGTGCTGCGGGCCCGGCGGCACGGTGCGGCGGACAGGGCGGCGGACAGCGCGGCGGACGGGACGGCGTGCTCGATGGCGGGCCCGGCGGCGGACGGCACCAGGCCGTACCGGGGCGAGGCGCTGTCGGTCGCGCCGGATAGGATCCCGGCGGCGCGGCACGGGGCGCGCTGAGGTGACGGAGCGACGGGCGGACATGGCGGCGGGGCGGGGCGGGGCGGCAGAGGCCGGCGCGGGGGCGGTGCCCACGGCGCGCGCCCAGGTGCGCGCGCTGGCCCGCTGCCAGCTGCTCTCGCTGTACTCCCTCGCGGTGAGCGCGGTCGGCGCGCTGGTGACGGTGACGCTGATGCTGCTCCCGATCGGGGTGGGCCGGCTGCTGCTGCCGGGCGCGGCGACGGCGCTGCGCCGGCTGTCCGACCGCTACCGCTCCTGGACGGAGCGCTGGACGGGCACCAGGATCAGCCCGCCCGAGCCCCTGCCGCCCGCCGAGGGCCCGCGCGGCCGGCGGGCCGTGGGCATCCTCGGTGACGACGGCTTCTGGCGGGACCTCAGGTGGTCGTGGCTGGAGCCCTGGACCGGCGGGCTGCTGGCCGCGGTGCCGCTCGGGCTCGTCGAGTTCGGGCTGTTCGGCGCGGTCGTCCAGCCCTTCGTCTGGCCGTGGCTCGGCCCCAGCAACTGGTACGCCTTCGTGCTCGTCGACTCCACCCCCTCGATGCTCGCCGCCGCCGTGCTCGGCCTGCTCTTCACCGGGGCGGGCCTGCGGCTGGCGCCCGCCGCGCTGGAACTGCACGCCCGCTGGAGCTCCCGGGCGCTCTCCGCGCCGTACAGCACCGAGCTGGAGCGGCGGATCGAGCACCTGACCGACACCCGCGCCGAGGCGCTGGACGAGCGGGCGGACGAACTGCGGCGCATCGAGCGGGACCTGCATGACGGCGCGCAGGCCCGGCTGGTCGCCGTCGGCATGGCGCTGGACGAGGCGACCCGGCTGCTGGACACCGACCCGGGCGGCGCCCGGGCCCTCCTGACCGAGGTGCGGGCCGGCTCGGCGCGGGCCCTGCAGGACCTCCGCGACCTGGTCCACGGCATCCACCCGCCGATCCTCACCGACCGCGGCCTCGGCGACGCCGTCCGCTCCCTCGCCCTGGACAGCTTCCTCGACGTGCACGTCTCGGCCGAGCTGCCGGGGCGCCTCCCGGTCCCGGTCGAGACCGCCGGCTACTTCGCCGTCGCCGAACTGCTCGCCAACGCGGCCAAGCACTCCGGCGGCCGCGAGGTGACGGTCCGCCTGACTCACGCGGACGGCACCCTGCGCGCGGTCGTCGAGGACGACGGCCACGGCGGCGCCCGGCTCGACCGGGGCACCGGCCTGCGCGGTGTGGTGCGCAGGCTGAGTACCGTCGACGGAACCCTCGCCCTGCACAGCCCGCCGGGCGGCCCGACCACCGTGACCCTGGAGATACCGTGCGAGATCCGCTGCGAGAACCCCTGCGCGTCGTCCTCGCCGAAGACCTCTTCCTCCTCCGGGACGGGTTGATCCGCACGCTCCAGGAGCACGGCTGCGAGGTGGTCGCCGCCGTCGACAACGGGCCGGCCCTGCTGCGCGCGCTGCGCGAGCAGGAGCCGGACGTCGCTGTGGTCGACATCCGGCTGCCGCCGAGCTTCACCGACGAGGGGCTGCGCGCCACCCTGGAGGCGCGCCGGACGCGGCCCGCGCTGCCGGTGCTGATCCTCTCCCAGTACGTCGACCAGCTCTACGCGCAGGAGCTGCTGGCCGGCGGCCAGGGCGCGATCGGCTACCTGCTGAAGGACCGGGTCACCCACACCGCCCAGTTCGTGGACGCGGTGCGGACCGTCGCGGGCGGCGGCACCGTGATGGACCCGCAGGTCATCGCCAAGCTGCTGGCCCGCAGCGACGCCCGGGGCAATACCGCCGAGCTCACCCCGCGCGAGCACGAGGTGCTGCGGCTGATGGCCGAGGGCCGTTCCAACGCCGCGATCATGCACACCCTGCACATCGGGGAGAGCGCCGTCGCCAAGCACACCGCGAGCATCTTCGCCAAGCTCCGCATCGAGGCCTCCGCCGACGACAACCGCCGCGTCCTCGCGGTCCTCGCCTACCTCAAGCGGTGACGCTCCATCAGTTCGCCCACGTCGCTTGACCTCACATCGATGTGAAGGTTGAGGATGGCGCCATGACCGACGATCAGAACGTATCAGCGAAGAACATCCCCACCGCCGTCCCCACCGCAGTCCCCGCCGCCGTCCCCGTGGCCGTGCTCGGCCTCGGCCTGATGGGGCGGGCCCTGGCCGCGGCGTTCCTGCGAGCGGGGCACCCCACCACGGTGTGGAACCGCACGCCCGGCAAGGACGCCGGACTCGCCGACGGGGGAGCCCGCCCCGCCGCCTCGCCCGAGGAGGCGGTGGCCGCCGCCGAGCTGGTGGTGCTCTGCGTCTCCGACCACGCCGCCGTCCGCGAACTGCTCGACCGCCTCGACGCCGCCGGCCCGGGCCTGCTGTCCGGCCGCGTCCTGGTCGACCTGACCTCCGGCACCGCCGCGTCGGCCCGGGCGAACGCCGAACGGGTGGCCGCCACGGGCGGCGGGTACCTGGACGGCGTGATCCTGGCCGTGCCGCCGGCCATCGGCACGCCCGAGGCCGTGGTGCTCTACGGCGGCGCCCACGCCGACTTCGAGCGGTACGCGCAGGTGCTGCGCCGCCTCGCCCCGGACGGCACCACGCACCTGGGCGAGGACCACGGCCTGCCCGCGCTGCACGACTCCGCCGTGCTCGCCCTGATGTGGAGCGTCCTGAACGGCTTCCTGCACGGCGCCGCACTGCTGGGCGCGGCGGGCGTGGACGCCAAGGCCTTCGCCCCGCTCGCCGCCCGCTCGACCGTCACGGTGGCCGGCTGGCTGGCCGGGTACGCCGACCAGATCGACGCCGGTGCCTACCCGGCCGAGGACGCCGCCCTGGGCACCCACATCGCGGCCATGGACCACCTCGCCGAGGAGAGCGCGGCCCTCGGCGTGAGCACCGAACTCCCGGCGTTCATCCGGGCGCTGGCGGGCCGGGCGCTGGCCGCCGGGCGGGGCGGCGAGAGCTACGCCGCGCTGGTCGAGCAGTTCCGCGGTCCTGCGCCCTCCGCCGGACCGGGCGGCGGAGAATGACCGCCATGACAACCGACTTCGACCCCCGCACGCTGCTCGCCGAGAGCCGCCTCGGCGTGCTGGCCACGATCAAGTCCGACGGGCGGCCCCAGCTCTCGCCCGTGATGCCGTACTACGACCGGGACGCCGAGCGGCTCTACGTGTCGATGGCAGAGGGCCGCGCCAAGGTGGCCAACCTGCGCCGCGACCCGCGCGCCGCCCTGGAGGTGACCCGCGCCGACGGCCGCGCCTGGGCCACCGCCGAGGGTGCGGTCACCCTGCTCGGTCCGTCCGCCGACCCGGCGGGGCCGGACGTCGAGGCGCTGGTCGACTACTACCGGCGCGCCGCCGGCGAGCACCCGGACTGGGACGAGTACCGCGCCGCCATGGTCGCCGAGCGGCGTGTCCTGATGGTCCTCGCCGTCGACCACGTCTACGGCGCCCGGCTCGGCTGACACCCCCCAGGACGCCCCCCGGGGGGTGCGTCACACCCGAACCCCGGCGGCGCCCGCCGTCCGCAGTCCGCCGTCCCCGCCCGCCGGGGGCGCCGGTCAGACGCGGGCGTCGGCCGGGGAGACCGGTCGGTGCATGGTGGTGACGGCCCCGAAGCCCAGGAGTGGGCGCAGGTACGGCGTCCGCGTGGTGCGGACGGCGGTGAAGCCGCGCCGCTCGTAGAGTGCGCGGGCCCGCGGGTTGACGTCGATGACGTCGAGGCGGACGCGGTGGCAGCCGTGCTCGGCGGCGACCGCCGCGACCTCGGCGAGCAGTCGCCCGCCGATGCCCAGGCCGCGGTGCCCGGCGTCCACCGCGATGCCGTCCATCACCAGCTCGCCCGGCTCGGGGCCGCGACCGAAGAGGGCGAGGACGGCCAGCCGGGGCAGGCCGCGGAACGCGCCGTAGGCGGCGAGCACGTCCCCGACCTCGCCGCCGGTCAGGCCGCGGCCGCCGAGCTGGTAGCCCGCCACACCGACCACCTCCCCGCCGTGCTCGGCCACGATGCCGCGGTCGTGGTGGAGGTGCTCGGCGATGAACGCCTGCCCGGCCTCGGGCGGGCCGAGCGCCGGGCCGAGCTTGCGGCCGAAGGCCTCCCAGTACAGCGCGGCGACCCGTGCCTCCGCTCCGGCCGGTACCGCGCGCAGCAGCGTCGGACCGCCGTTCCCGTCCGTGCTTCCCATCGTGGTGCGCCCCTCTCGTCCGAACTTGCGCGATCGAGCATATAACGTTCATTCTCGAAGCGAGAGTTTCCATAGCGATAGTTTCTGGAGGGGATTCCATGGAGCGGACCCGACCCGCGACGACCACGACCACCGCCACGACCACCACCGCCGACCCGGACCGGGGGAGGGCCGGTCCGGCACGGCTCGCGGACGTCGACGCCCTGCGCGGCTTCGCGCTGTTCGGCATCCTGACCGTCAACATCACCTACCTCGCCTCCGCCTACCACGGCACCGGCGTCGACGAGCCGGGCCTCGGTTCGGCGCTCGACACCGGCGTACGGGCCGTGGTGGCGCTGCTGTTCGAGGCCAAGTTCTTCCTGCTGTTCTCGTTCCTCTTCGGCTACAGCTTCACCCTGCAGCTCGACTCCGCCGAACGCCGCGGCGCCCGCTTCACCCCGCGCTTCCTGCGCCGCCTGGCGGGCCTGTTCGTGCTCGGGGTGCTGCACGCCGTGCTGCTCTTCCCCGGCGACATCCTCACCACCTACGCGGTGCTCGGGCTGATCCTGCTCGCGCTGCACCGGATCCGGCCGCGCACCGCGGTGCGCACGGCCGTCGTGCTGTTCGCGGTGACCTCCACCGCCTACCTGCTGCTCGCACTGGCCCTGCGCGGCGCCGACGGCGGGGACCCGGCGGCCGTCGCGGCCGATGCGCAGCGGGCCACCGAGGCCCTGCGCGGCGGCTTCGGGTCGGTGGTCGGGGCGCACCTCGACCAGCTGCCGAGCGTGGTGTTCCTGCTGGTGTTCTTCCAGGCCCCGGCGGCCCTCGCGGCCTTCCTGCTCGGACTGGCGGCCGGCCGGCACCGGGCGCTGAGCGACCTCGCCCGGCACGAGCGGACGCTGCGCCGGCTGCAGGCGGTGGGCTTCCCGCTGGGACTGCTCGGCGCGGGCGTCTACACCTGGTCGGCGCTCGCCCACCCCGGTGTCTCCGCGCAGGTGTTCGCGCTCGGGGTGGACGTGATCACCGCGCCGGTGCTGGCCGCCGCGTACGCGGCCACCGTGCTGCGGATCGCCCGGGGGCGGCACGGCCGGCGGTTGGTGGCGGTACTGGCGCCGCCCGGGCGGATGACGCTGACCAACTACCTGACGCAGTCGCTGGTCTGCGTGCTCGTGTTCACCGGTGTGGGGGCCGGGCTGGTCGGGCGGGTGGCGCCGGCGGGGGTGGCGCTGATCGGCGTCGCGCTGTTCGCGGTGCAGGCGGTGTGCTGCCGCCGATGGCTGGCCCGGCACCCGTACGGGCCGGTGGAGTGGCTGCTGCGCGCGCTCACCACGCTGTCCCGGCCGCGCTGGCGCGGCGCGGCGGACGGTGTCGCGGACGGCGCGGCGGCGGGGGCCGGCCGGGCGGCGCCGCCCGGCCCCCGCGAACCGCTCAGCTGAAGTCCAGCGAGCCCGTCCGGGTCCGCTTGAGCTCGAAGAACGCCGGGTTCCCGGCCAGCAGCCGCACGCCGTCGAAGACCCGGACGGCCTCCTCGCCGCGCGGGATCGCGTTGAGCACCGGCCCGAAGAACGCGGTGCCGTCGACGTGGATGGTCGGGGTGCCGACCTCCTCGCCGACCGGGTCCATGCCGGCGTGGTGGCTGCGGCGCAGCGCCTCGTCCCAGGCGGTGGTGTGCGCGGCCTCCGCCAGCTCCTCCGGGAGGCCGGTCTCGGCCAGTGCCTCCCGGACGAGCTTGTCGTCGGCCTCCCGGTCCTGGACGTGCAGCCGGGTGCCGAGCGCGGTGTAGAGGTCGCGCAGCACCTCGACGCCGTGCTGCTCGGCGGCGGCGACGCAGACCCGGACCGGGCCCCAGCCGGTGGAGAGCAGCCGCCGGTAGCGCTCGGGCAGGTCCTCGCGGCCCTCGTTGAGCACGGACAGGCTCATCACCCGGAAGGTGAGGTCGAGCTCCCGGTGCTTCTCGACCTCCAGGATCCAGCGGGAGGTGATCCAGGCGAAGGGGCAGACGGGATCGAAGTAGAAGTCCACGGTGTTGGTCACCCGGCCGAGCGTAGGAGTCCGGAGGACCGCCGGGAAGGGCCGGTCCGGAACGGAATTCCTGGGCCACTTGCCGGATCGGTCCGTCCGGCGCGCGCTGGGGGCGCTCACGACGCGCCCGGGCGTCAAAACCACCCGGATCGGTGACGCTCCGTCAGCGCCCCTGGTGGGCGGCCTCCCTCTCGCCGATGAATCGCTTCCGCCATTCGAGTGAATTCATGGCTTCCAATGTTTTCGATCATGGGCGACTATGCTGCCGCCCGGTCAGGCCCTCGCGAAGCCCTCGCGATGGGCGGTGAGGGACGAGGGCGGGAGCCGAGAAGATGATGGGACCGGCGCATTCGTTGTCCGGCGCGGCGGCGTGGCTGGGCGTGGGGGCGATCGCGGAGGCCATGGGCGAACCGATGCCCTGGCCGGTGCTGCTGACGGGGGCGCTGATCTGCGCGGGCGCCGCGCTGGCGCCGGACCTCGACCACAAGGCGGCGACCATATCCCGGGCGTTCGGCCCGGTGTCGCGGATCCTCTGCGAGGTGATCGACAACCTCTCCTACGCCGTCTACAAGGCGACCCGCAGCCGGCACGACCCGCGCCGCTCCGGCGGCCACCGCACCCTGACCCACACCTGGCTCTGGGCGGTGCTCTGCGGCGCCGGCGCCTCGGCCGTCACCGTGTACGGCGGGCGCTGGGGCGTGCTGGTGGTGCTCTTCGTGCACATGGTGCTGGCGATCGACGGTCTGCTCTGGCGTCAGGCCCGGGGCTCCAGCGACGTGCTGGTCTGGCTGCTCGGCGCAGCCTCCACCTGGCTGATCACCGGCGTGCTGGACAAGCCGGGCAACGGTGCGCTCTGGCTGTTCGACCAGCCGGGGCAGGAGTACCTGTGGATCGGCCTGCCGATCACCCTCGGCGCGCTGGTGCACTGCCTGGGCGACGCGCTGACCGTCTCGGGCTGCCCGGTGCTCTGGCCGATCCCGATCGGGCGCAAGCGCTGGTACCCGCTGGGCCCGCCGAAGGGCATGCGCTTCCGGGCCGGCAGCTGGGTGGAGCTGAAGGTGCTGATGCCGGTGTTCATGGGCGCCGGCGGACTGTGCGCGGTGGGGGCGCTCGGCTACTTCAGCTGAGCGGGCCGCCGTGCGGTGGCGCCGTGCGCCCGGCCGTCGTCGAGGACGCCAAGGTGCTCGCGACGGAGGTGCCGA
>NZ_JBEXJT010000071.1:0-30234 GCF_040609255.1 Kitasatospora sp. NPDC004723
TTCCACTCACCCACACACCCGGCGTTTAGCTTCGCGGACGCCACGCCCGCGAAGATCACCGCCAACGCATCACGGCACGCAGTTGATCAATTACCCAACACTTTCTGAGCCGCCCGCTGAGCAGACCGCCACCCGCCGACCCCACCGGCCCTCACCGCCCCCGCCGCCCCTGCCGACAGCACGGCGGCGCACCGGGACGCCCGGCCCCGATGCGCCGCCGAACCGCGGCTGCTACGCCGTACGGCGCAACAGCGCCAGGTACATCGCGTCCGTGCCGTGCAGGTGCGGCCAGAGCTGGACGTCCGGGCCGTCGCCGAGCGCCGGGACGCCGGGGAGCAGCGGCCGGGCGTCGATCCACTCGAGCCGGGCGCCCTCGGTGCGCAGCACGTCGTCCACCACCGCGCGGGTCTCCGCGAGGTGCGGGGAGCAGGTGGCGTAGCCGACCACGCCGCCGATCCGGGTGGCCTCGACGGCCGAGCGCAGCAGGTCGCGCTGGAGCGGACCGAAGGCGGCGACGTCCTGCGGCCGGCGGCGCCAGCGGGCCTCGGGGCGCCGGCGCAGGGCGCCGAGACCGGAGCACGGGACGTCCACCAGGACCCGGTCGAAGCCGCCGGAGCGCCAGGCCGGGTGGGTGCCGTCGGCGGCGATCACGGTGTACGGGCCGGGGTTGCCTTCCAGTGCCCGGGCGACCAGCCGGGCCCGGTGCGGCTGCTTCTCGCTGGCGACCAGCGCCGCACCGCGCTCGGCGGCGAGCGCGCCGAGCAGCGCGGCCTTGCCGCCGGGGCCGGCACAGCCGTCCAGCCAGAGCCGGTCCGGGCCGTCCAGCGGCGCGGCGGCGAGCGCGAGGGCGACCAGCTGGCTGCCCTCGTCCTGGACGCCGGCCCGGTTCTCCCGCACCGCGGTGAGCGAGCCCGGGTCGCCGCCCTCGGCGAGCCGCAGCGCGTACGGGGACCAGCGGCCCGGCTCGGCCTCGGGCAGCACGTCGGCCAGTTCGCCGACGGTGGCCCGGCCGGGGCGGGCCACCAGGGTGACCTCGGGGCGCTCGTTGTCGGCGCGCAGCAGCTCCTCGACGGCGCCGCGCCCGGAGGCGTCCGGCTGCCAGCGGCCGAGCGAGTCCCACAGCGCGGCGACCACCCAGCGCGGGTGGGAGTGCACGACGGCGAGGTGGTCCTCGGCGTCCTGGTCGTAGGGCGGGGCGACCCGCTCGATCCAGGCGTCCATGTCGTGGGCGCTGATCCGGCGCAGCACGGCGTTGACGAACTTGGCCTTGCCGTCGCCGAGCACCACGCGGGCCAGCTCGACGGTGGCCGAGACGGCCGCGTGGCTGGGGATGCGGGTGGTGAGCAGCTGGTGGGCGCCGAGCGAGAGCACGTCGAGCACCGGCGGGTCGACCTTGCTCAGCGGGCGGTCGATGCAGGCGGCGATGATCGCGTCGTAGGTGCCCTGGAGCCGGAGGGTGCCGTAGACCAGCTCGGTGGCGAGGGCCGCGTCGCGCCGCTCCATGCCCTTCTGCTCGGCCTCGCGGAGCAGCGAGGGGAGGATGAGGTTGGCGTACGCGTCGCGCTCGTCGACGGCCCGCAGGGCGCGGAAGGCGACGATGCGCGCCGGGTCCTTCTTCGGGCGCCGGTGCGGGCGCGGGGCGCGCTTGCCGGCGGACGCGCCGGAGGTGCCGTGGGTACTGCCGGTCGTGCTCATGGGATGTGCCTCAAAGTGCTGCGGGGGTTATGACGGGATCTCTCGAACAGTAACGCGGAAAGCCGGACTCAGCCGCTCGCCCCGAACCGCTCGCCGGACTCGATGCGCGCGCCGCGCGCCCAGTCGGCCGCCCGCATGGCCTTCTTGCCCTGCGGGCGGACCTCGCCGAGCTCGACCTCGTGGCTGCCGGTGCCGACGCGGACGCTGTTCTTGCCGACGGCCAGCTCGCCCGGTGCGAGGTCCGCGGCGTCCGGCAGCAGCCGCACCGGGCCGGTGACCTTGAGCCGCTCACCGCGGAACTCCGTCCAGGCGCCGGGGGCGGGGGCGCAGCCGCGCACCACCCGGTCCACCCGCAGCGCGGGCGCGGTCCAGTCGATCCGGGCGTCCTCGACGGTGATCTTGGGGGCGAGGGTGACGCCCTCGGCCGGCTGCGGGACGGCGTGCAGGGTGCCGTCGGCGATGCCGTCCATGGTGGCGGCGAGCAGCCGGGCGCCGGAGTGGGCGAGCCGCTCCAGCAGCTCGCCGCTGGTGTCGGCGGGGCGGACCTCCTCGGTGAGCACGCCGAAGACCGGCCCGGAGTCCAGGCCCTGCTCGATCAGGAAGGTGGACGCGCCGGTGACCTCGTCGCCCGCCAGCACCGCGTGCTGGACGGGGGCGGCGCCGCGCCAGGCGGGGAGCAGCGAGAAGTGCAGGTTGACCCAGCCGTGCGTGGGGATCTCCAGGGTGCCGGGGCGCAGCAGGGCACCGTAGGCGACGACCGGGCAGCAGTCGGGGGCGAGCTCGGTGAGCCGGGCGACGAAGTCGGGGTCGCTCGGCTTCGCCGGCTTGAGGACCTCGATCCCGGCCTCCTCGGCGCGCTGGGCGACCGGGCTGGCGACGAGCTTGCGGCCGCGGCCCGCGGGGGCGTCGGGGCGGGTGACCACCGCGACGACCTCGTGCCGGTCGGAGGCGAGCAGGGCGTCCAGGGCGGGAACGGCGACCTCGGGGGTGCCGGCGAACACGAGGCGCATCAAGTGCCTTTCTGCAGTGCGGAGTTGACGTGGTTCGAGGTGGCGGGCGTCAGCGCGCCGCACCGAAGGTGCTGTGCGGGGAGACCTTGACCACCGGCGCGGGGCCGGGGCCCCACTCCGCCTCGCGGATCGCCTTGAGCGCGGCCTTGCGCTGCTCGGTGTCCAGGCGGTCGATGAAGATGATGCCGTCGAGGTGGTCGGTCTCGTGCTGTATGCAGCGGGCGAGCAACTGGGTGCCCTCGACGGTCACCGGGTCGCCGTACATGTTGAAGCCCCTGGCGACGACGCCGTGCGCGCGCCGGGTGTCGTAGCGCAGACCGGGCAGCGAGAGGCAGCCCTCGGGGCCCTCCTGCTCCTCCTCGCTGAGCGACAGGTCGGGATTGACCAGGTGCCCGGTGACGCCGTCCACGTGGTAGGTGAACACCCGCAGGGAGATGCCGAGTTGGGGCGCGGCCAGGCCGGCGCCGGGGGCGTCGAGCATGGTGTCGGTGAGGTCCTTGACGAGGGTGCGGAGCTCCTTGTCGAAGGTGGTGACGGGCCGGGCGGTGGCGCGCAGGACGGGGTCTCCGAAGATGCGGATCGGCTGGATCGCCACGGATGCGGGCTCCTGTCCGTCGAGGTCCGGCGCGAGGTCCGGGCGCGGGGTTCGGGTGCGGGTGCGGGCTGCTGGCAGCGGGCGGGCCGAGCGGCGTGCACACGGCCGTCGGCCAGTCTATGCAATCCGCCCCGAGCGGGATCCGGCACATCCCGCTCGCCCCGGCTGCGTGACCCCGGCGGGCGGTCCGGCGTTGGTCAAGTGGGATTGACCGTGGCCGGAGCGCGCGGGAAGGGCGCTCCGGCCGAGCCGAACCGTACGGAAGGTGGCACGTAAGCCATGGCCGAGCAGATCAACCACGACGCCCGGGCGCGGGCGAGCCTGCACCTGCTGGTGCGGGACATCGAGCGGGTGAGGCGACAGGTCGACGCCCTGCGGACGCTCACCGCCCAGTTGGGCAACGTCTACCGGCCGCGCCGCCCGAGCACCTCGGCGGGCTTCGTGGTGTACGGGCGGGCCCCGGCGCCGACGGTGCGCCTGGCGCAGGAACTGCGGGAGAGCGTGGAGACGCTGGTGGCGGCGGCGGTCGAGTTCGACCGCGCGCTGGGCTTCTCCTGGGACTCGGTGGGCTCCGCCCTCGGGGTCACCAAGCAGGCGGTGCACCGGCGCTACGGGATGCGCCGGCCGACCAGCGAACTGCTGGCGGCGGGTGGCGCCGTCCCGGGCCAGGGCCGGCCGGACCGGTCCGAGGAACTGCCCGGCCACCCGGCCGGCCACACCCCGGCCGTCGCCCACGCGCCGGCCCACACCCCGGCGGCCGGGCACGCCCCGGTCCACCCGCCGGAGCGCGACCGCTCCCCCGCGCCCACCGGACTGGCCGCGACCGTCCCGGCCGCCCGCCAGGGCGGTCTCGACCGCACCAGCCTCGACCGCGGCCCCATCGACCGCGGCACGATCGACCGCCCCGCGCTGGACCGCCCCGGCGTCCCGCTGCGCGGCTGACGCCCCCGGACGCCGGGTGAGGACCGCGGGCACGGACACCGCGCCCCTCACCCGACGTCCGGTCCGCCCCCGCCCCCCGCCGCCCGGCCCCGGCCCCGGCACCGGCACCCGATGCCCTCAGCCGATGTCCGTCGGATCGATCCGCACCTTGACCGCCTCCGGCGTCCGCAGCGCGATCCGCGCGATCTGCGCCGCCTTCAGCGCCGCCGCCAGCGCCGCCCCCTGCCCGGGCGGCACCCGCAGCAGCGCGCGCTCCTGCTCCTCCCCCCGCAGCGCCGTCACCGGCACCGGCCCGAGCACGTCCGCCTCCGTCGGCAGCCGGACCAGGTTCAGCAGGTCCTCCACCGCCGCCGGGCTGCCGGTCACCGAGGCCATCCGGGCGACCGGCGGGAAGTGCAGCTGGGACCGCTCGTCCAGCTCCAGCCCGGCATGCCCGAGCGGGTCCCAGCGCACCAGCGCCTGCACCGGCCGCGCCGTCGGCTCGGCGACCACCACCACCGTCCCGCCCTCGGCGGCCGGCCGCACCAGCGCGGCGGCGGCCAGCCAGAGCCGCAGCGTCTCCTCCCCGGCCCGCAGGTCGGGCCGGCTCAGCAGCGCCCAGCCGTCCAGCAGCAGCGCCGCCGCGTACCCGCCGCCGCCCTCGACGACCGGCTCGGCGCCGGGCGTGGAGATCACCAGCGCGGGCTCGTCCGGCACGGTCGGCAGCACCGCGTCCCGCCCGGAGGTGCGCACCGGGACGCGCGGGAACGCCTTGCCCAGCTCCTCGGCCGTCCGACGGGCCCCGACCACCTGCGCCCGCAGCCGGAACGAGCCGCACTCCGGGCAGTGCCAGTCCCGCTCCTCCTCGCCGCACCACTGGCAGCGCAGCGGCGCGTCCGCCCCGGCCGCCTCCAGCGGGCCCTCGCAGCGCCGGCAGCGGGCGGGGGTGCGGCAGCGCCCGCAGGCCAGCCGGGGGACGTAGCCGCGCCGGGGCACCTGGATGAGCACCGGCCCGCCGGCCGCCAGCCCCTCGCGGGCCGTCTCCCAGGCGACCGAGGGCAGCCGGGCGGCCTGCGCGGCGGCGTCCCGGTGCTGGTCCAGGTCGGTGACGGTGCGCACCCGCGGCGCGGTGCGGCGCACCGTCTCCCGGTCGGCGGCCAGCGCCCGGGCCCACCCGGTGCGCACCAGCTGGGCGCCCTCCACGGTGACGGCGTGCCCGCCGAGCAGGACGGCGGCGCCCTCCTCGGCGGCGCGCAGCAGGGCGACCTCCCGCACGTGCGGATGCGGGTTGCGCGGGTCGCTGTGGCTGGAGTCGCCGTCGGACCAGACCACCACCAGACCGAGGTCGTGCACCGGCGCGAACATCGCCGCCCGGGTGCCGACGGCGGCGTGCACCGAGCCGCGGCTGACCTGCAGCCAGCGCCGGTAGCGCTCGCGCGGGCCGAGGTCGGCGGCCAGCACGGTGTGCAGGCCCTCGCCGAGCAGCTCGGTCAGCGCCCGGTCGACCCGGGCCACCGAACGGCCGTCCGGCAGCACCACCAGGGCGCCGCGCCCGCCCGCCAGGGTGGCGGCGACGGCGCGGGCGATCTCGTACGGCCAGCCGGGACCGGGCAGCGCCGTCCAGACCGCCCGGGGCGCGCCGCCACCGGCCAGCGAGGCGAGGAAGTCCGGGCCGGCCGGGTAGCGGGACCAGCCGCCGGGCGCGGGCGCGGCCGGGCGCGGGCGGGGCGGCGGCGAGGGCTCGGCCTCCGCCTTGGCGTGCCGGGGCGGCACCGCCAGCTGCAGGACGTCGGCCAGCGTGCCCGCGTACCGGTCGGCGACGGTGCGGCACAGCCGCAGCAGCTGCGGGGTGAGCACCGGCTCGGGCGAGAGGACCTGGGCGAGCGGGGCGAGCGGGCCGGGGAAGTCGCTCTTCTCCAGCCGGGCGACGATGAAGCCGTCGTGCAGTTCCCCGCCCTCGCGCTGGCCCTTGACCACCCGCGCGCCGAAGCGCACCCGGACCCGCACACCGGGCCGGGCGTCCTCGGCCATCGCGGCGGGCACCTCGTAGTCGAAGAACTTGTCGATGGTGAGCACGCCCTTGTCGACGACCACCCGGGCGACCGGCAGGTGCTCGGCCCGCTTGGCACCGCGCCAGGTGCGCGGCTTGGCCCGGCGGACCGTCTCCCGGATGAACGCCAGCTGCTCCGGCGCCCCGCCCTCGTCACTGCCCTGCGTGCTGCTGCTCATCGCCCCAAGTAGTACCAGGTCCCACCGACAAAACAGCAGGTGGTGGCCGCCCGGCACTCCGGGCGGCCACCACCTGCCGTTTAACGATCAGATCAGACGATCGGGTCGGCCGATCAGTCCTCGACGGCCTTCTTCAGCTGCTCCACGCGGTCGGTCCGCTCCCAGGTGAAGTCCGGCAGCTCACGGCCGAAGTGGCCGTACGCGGCGGTCTGCGAGTAGATCGGGCGCAGCAGGTCCAGGTCGCGGATGATCGCGGCCGGACGCAGGTCGAAGACGTCGCTGACGGCCTTCTGGATGGTGAGGACCGGCACGGTCTCGGTGCCGAAGGTCTCCACGAACAGGCCGACCGGCTCGGCCTTGCCGATCGCGTACGCGACCTGCACCTCGGCGCGGCGGGCGAGGCCGGCGGCGACGATGTTCTTCGCCACCCAGCGCATCGCGTACGCGGCCGAGCGGTCCACCTTGGACGGGTCCTTGCCGGAGAAGGCGCCGCCGCCGTGGCGGGCCATGCCGCCGTAGGTGTCGATGATGATCTTGCGGCCGGTGAGGCCGGCGTCGCCCATCGGGCCGCCGATCTCGAAGCGGCCGGTCGGGTTGACCAGCAGGCGGTAGCCCTCGGTGACGAGCTTGATGCCCTGGTCGGCCAGCGCCTTCAGCTCCGGCTCCACGACGAACTCGCGGACGTCCGGGGTCAGCAGCGACTCCAGGTCGATGTCACTGGCGTGCTGGGTGGAGACGACCACGGTGTCCAGGCGGACGGCCTTGTCGCCGTCGTACTCGATGGTGACCTGGGTCTTGCCGTCGGGGCGCAGGTACGGGATGGTGCCGTTCTTGCGGACCTCGGTGAGGCGGCGCGAGAGGCGGTGGGCCAGGGTGATCGGCAGCGGCATCAGCTCGGGCGTCTCGTCGGACGCGTAGCCGAACATCAGGCCCTGGTCGCCGGCACCCTGCTTGTCCAGGTCGTCCTCGTCACCCTCGACCCGGGCCTCGTACGCGGTGTCGACGCCCTGGGCGATGTCGGGCGACTGAGCGCCGATCGAGACCGACACGCCGCAGGAGGCGCCGTCGAAGCCCTTCTTGGAGCTGTCGTAACCGATCTCCAGGATCTTGTCCCGGACGAGCTGGGCGATCGGCGCGTACGCCTTGGTGGTCACCTCGCCGGCCACGTGCACCTGGCCGGTGGTGATGAGCGTCTCCACCGCGACCCGGGAGGCCGGGTCCTCGCGGAGGAGCGCGTCAAGGATGGTGTCGCTGATCTGGTCAGCGATCTTGTCGGGGTGTCCCTCGGTGACGGACTCCGAGGTGAACAGGCGGCGAGACACAGCGCTCCCTGGGGTTGCAGCGGCTGCTGACTGAAAGACCCCGGACGGATCCGGGGGCCTCCGGAAAGACTTGATTCCTGGAGTGTAACGGTCAGCTATCGAGGAACGTCACGCGATTCCGCAATTGAAGACCGTCCGCCCACTCTGCGAGATCAGCCGGCGGAGGGATCAAGCCGTTCCACGACGAGATCCCACACGACGTCCGCGAGCGCCTCCTTCGGGCCCACCGGAACGGGCGTCTCACTGCCGTCGGCGCCCAGTACCACGGCCTCGTTGACGTCCTGGCCGAAGGCCTTGCCGCCGCCGACCTCGTTGACGACCAGCAGGTCGCAGCCCTTGCGCGCGAGCTTGGCGCGGCCGTTGGCGAGCACGTCGTCGGTCTCCGCCGCGAAACCCACGACCAGTTGGCCCGAACGGGTGCGGTGGGCGGAGAGCTCCGCCAGCACGTCGGGGTTGCGGACGAGCCCGACCGGCGCCGGCTCGACGCCCTCGACCTTCTTGATCTTGCCGGCGGCGTAGACCGCGGGCCGGAAGTCGGCCACCGCCGCGGCCATGACCACGGCGTCCGCGTCCTGGACCGCCTTCAGCGCGGCGTCCCGCAGCTCCAGCGCGGTCGCCACCCGGACCACGTCCACCCCGGCCGGATCGGGCAGCTCGGCATTGGCCGAGATCAACGTCACACGGGCGCCGCGGGCCGCCGCCGCGGCCGCCAGCGCGTAGCCCTGCTTGCCGGAGGAACGGTTGCCGAGGTAGCGGACCGGGTCCAGCGGCTCGCGGGTGCCACCGGCCGAGACCACCACGTGCCGGCTGGCCAGGTCGGTCCGCCCGCCGCCGTGGCGCAGCACCGCGCGGCAGGCGTCGAAGATCGCGGACGGCTCGGGCAGCCGGCCCTTGCCGGTGTCCTTGCCGGTCAGCCGCCCGCTGGCGGGCTCCAGCACGATGACGCCCCGGCGGCGCAGCGTGGCGACGTTCTCCCGCGTCGCCGGGTGCTCCCACATCTCGGTGTGCATCGCGGGCGCCAGGACGACCGGACAGCGCGCGGTGAGCAGGGTGTTGGTCAGCAGGTCGTCGGCCAGCCCGTGGGCGGCCTTGGCCATCAGGTCGGCGGTGGCCGGGGCGACCACCACCAGGTCGGCGTTCTGCCCGATCCGCACGTGCGGCACCTCGTGCACGCTGTCCCAGGTCTCGGTGGCGGCCGGGCGGCCGGACAGGGCGGCCCAGGTGGCCTCGCCGACGAAGTGCAGCGCCGCCGCGGTGGGCACCACGGTCACCCGGTGGCCGGACTCGGTGAACCGCCGCAGCAGCTCGCACGCCTTGTAGGCGGCGATGCCGCCGCTGACGCCGAGGACGACGCGCGGTGCGTCCGTCCGCTCCGTGCCACCGCTCATGGTCCCCAGCTCTCCTCGTGGCGCTCCGCAGATGCCAGCCAACCCTACGGCGCCCCGGCGATCACCCGCACTGTGGCACCCCCCACACCCGCCGGAGCCGCCCCCGGGAACGCCGAAGGGCCCGTCGGAGCGGACTCCGACGGGCCCTTCGCACGAAGGTGGGCCCGCCTCAGGCGGCCTCGACCGCCTCGGCGGTCAGCATGCCGGCGTTGATCTCGCGCAGCGCGATCGACAGCGGCTTCTCGTGCACGTGGGTGTCGACCAGCGGGCCGACGTACTCCAGCAGGCCCTCGCCGAGCTGGGAGTAGTACGCGTTGATCTGACGCGCAC
Source organism: Kitasatospora sp. NPDC004723 (assembly GCF_040609255.1). Lineage (NCBI taxonomy): Bacteria > Bacillati > Actinomycetota > Actinomycetes > Kitasatosporales > Streptomycetaceae > Kitasatospora > Kitasatospora sp. NPDC004723. The sequence continues at coordinate 9,491 of NZ_JBEXJT010000071.1, forward strand.
GCTTGGCCGCGTAGATGACCAGGCTGTACTTGGAGTCGGTGGCCTCAAGCAGCTCGTCGATCGGCGGGTTGATGATGCCCTCGGGCGCGGTCATGGAAGAGGACACGCGAAAACCTTCCGAAAGGGTGGAAAAGACAACAGGTCAGCCTACACCGAGCAAGGCTAGCAGTTCGCTCGCCACCTGCTCGACGGAGGTGTTGACCAGGGTCGTGTCGAACTCCGGCTCGGCCGCCAGCTCGACCTTCGCGGCCTCCAGCCGCTTCTCGATCACGTCCTGCGGCTCGGTCCCCCGGCCGGTGAGCCGGCGGACCAGCTCGTCCCAGCTCGGCGGGGCCAGGAAGACCAGCTGCGCCTCGGGCATGGACTCGCGCACCTGGCGGGCGCCCTGCAGGTCGATCTCCAGCAGCACGGGTTCGCCGCGCTCCAGCTTCTCCTGGACAGCCGCGCGGGGGGTGCCGTAGCGGTTGCCCGCGAACACGGCCCACTCCAGCAACTCGCCGTTGGCGATCAGCTTGTCGAACTCGTCGTTGTCGACGAAGTGGTACTGGACCCCGTTCTGCTCGCCCGGCCTCGGGTGGCGGGTCGTCGCCGACACCGAGAGCCAGACCTCGGGGTACTGCTTCCTCATATGAGCGACGACCGTGCTCTTGCCGACCCCCGAGGGGCCGGAGAGCACGGTCAGCCGCGGACGCTCACTCATGCACCGATTATCCCGGATCGCGGACGATCCCGGGACCACGGGGCACGGTCAGGCGGCACCGCCGCCGAACTCCCGCTCCAGGGAGGCGATCTGGTTCGTGCCGAGACCACGGACCCGGCGGCTCTCGGAGATGCCGAGCCGCTCCATGATCTGCTTGGCCCGAACCTTGCCGACACCCGGAAGGGACTCCAGCAGGGCGGAGACCTTCATCTTGCCGATCACGTCGTTGTCGGCCTTGCCGGCCTTGATCACCTCGTGCAGGGAGGCGCCGGAGTGCTTGAGCCGGTTCTTGACCTCGGCGCGCTCCCGGCGAGCCTCGGCGGCCTTGGCGAGCGCGGCGGTGCGCTGTTCAGGGGTAAGGGGCGGAAGAGCCACGCCGTTCACCTCAGGTGTGGATGGAAGGGATTGAACTCTGACTGTTGTGCTTCCCAGGGCACCGGTCGACGCCGGCCGGGAGAGCGAACTCGCCGCCCCTGACCTGCGGGAGCAGCGGGTTTCGCGGCTCCTCGGTGACCTATCGCCGGACACTACCCGGATTGCGGCGCCACGTCAGGAAAAGAACACGAAAAGTCCTGGTCAGCCAAGGCCGACCAGGACTTTCCCGGGCAAAATGACCGTGATTGCGAACCTTTGGCGGCACCGATGTGACGGCGCTCACGTCAAGCCGCCGCCCCCGTGAACCGTCGCGGCCCGTCAGCGCGGCGCTCCGCGGCGTTCGCCAGGAGCGAACCCGTCCTTCTCGTCCGCTACTTGACCGCCTCCGCGTACTCCTGGACAAAACGGTCGGCGGCCGAGCGCAGCGCCTCCACCGAGGGGCCGTGCTTCAGGACGTCCCGGCTGACGCTCGGCACCACGTTGCGCACCGAGGCGCCGAAGACCCGCGGCAGGTCCGCCATGGTCGCGCCCTGGGCGCCGATCCCGGGGGCGAGCAGCGGGCCGTTGATCGCCAGGTCCACGCCCGCGTCGGCGAGGGTCGCCCCGACCACCGCGCCGAAGGAGCCCAGCGGCTCGGCCCCGGCGTTCTCGGCGGCCAGCTGGCGCAGCACCGCGGCCGCCACCGGCTCGCCGTCCGCGCCGACGGCGCGCTGCACCTCGGCGCCCTCCGGGTTGGAGGTGAGCGCCAGCGCGAAGACGCCCGCGCCGTTGGCCGTGGCGAGGTCCAGCGCCGGCCGCAGCGAGCCGAAGCCCAGGTAGGGGCTGACCGTCACCGCGTCCGAGAACAGCGGGCTGCCCGGCGACAGGAAGGCCTCGGCGTAGGCGGCCATGGTGGAGCCGATGTCGCCGCGCTTGGCGTCCATCAGGACGAGCGCGCCGGCCGCCCTGGCCTCCTCGACGGACTTCTCCAGGACGGCGACGCCCCGCGAGCCGAAGCGCTCGAAGAACGCGGCCTGCGGCTTGAGCACGGCCACCCGGCCGGCCAGCGCCTCGACGACGGTGCGGCTGAAGGTCTCCAGGCCCGCGACGGTGTCCTCCAGGCCCCAGGCGGCGAGCAGGGAGGCGTGCGGGTCGATGCCGACGCAGAGCTGCCCGCGGGTGTCGAGGGCGTGGCGCAGGCGGGTGCCGAAGGGGGCGAGGGTCATGACGTCCTTCCGGGGAGCGTGAGGAGGGGGTTCAGACGGCCTTGCGCGCGTCCACCGCGCTGCCGACGGCCGCGGCCAGGCTGCGGAAGCCACCGGCCCGCAGACGGGCGGACAGGCCCTTGTGGATGCGCCGGCACCAGAACGGGCCCTCGTAGATGAAGGCGCTGTAGCCCTGGACCAGGTCGGCGCCGTGGACGATCCGCTGCCAGGCGTCCTCGGCGGTCTCGATGCCGCCGACCGAGACCAGCGCCAGCCGGCCCCCGGTGCGGGCGCGCAGCCGCTGGAGGACCTCCAGCGCGCGCTCCTTGAGCGGGGCGCCGGACAGGCCGCCCATGCCGATCTCCTCGACCCGGGCGGCGTCGCAGCGCAGGCCCTCGCGGCCGATCGTGGTGTTGGTGGCGATGATGCCGTCCAGGCCCAGCTCCAGCGCCAGGTCGGCGACCTCGTCGATGTCCTCGTCGGCCAGGTCGGGGGCGATCTTGACCAGCAGCGGCACGTGGTGCGGGGTGGTCCGGTCGGCGGCCTCGCGCACGGCGCTCAGCAGCGGGCGCAGGTGCTCGACGGCCTGCAGGTTGCGCAGCCCGGGGGTGTTCGGCGAGCTGACGTTGACCACCAGGTAGTCGGCGTAGCGGGCGAGGCGCTCGGTGGACTTCACGTAGTCGGCGACCGCGTCGGCCTCCTCGACCACCTTGGTCTTGCCGATGTTGACGCCCACCACCGGCGTGGAGCTGGTGTGCGGGCGGGCGGCGAGGCGGGCGGCGACCCGGGCCGAGCCCTGGTTGTTGAAGCCCATCCGGTTGATCAGGGCGCGGTCCTCGACCAGCCGGAAGAGCCGCGGCTGCGGGTTGCCCGGCTGCGCCTCGCCGGTCACGGTGCCGATCTCGACGTAGTCGAAGCCGAGCATCGACAGGCCGTCGATGCCGACGCCGTTCTTGTCGAAGCCGGCCGCCAGGCCGAACGGTCCGGGCAGCGCGAGGCCGAGGGCGTCGGTGCGCAGCGCCCGGTCGCGCGGGGCGAGCACCAGCCGGACCAGGCCGCGCAGGCCCGGCACCGAGGAGGCCAGCCGGATCCAGAAGAAGGCCAGGTGGTGGGCCTTCTCGGGGTCCATCTTCTTGAAGACGAGGTCGAACAGCAGCTTGTACACAAAGTCCTCCCAGGGCATGGAAGTGGGGGGCACCCGGCGGTACTGGTGCCCCCCACTGGAGTGGTGCTACTTGGCGCGGCCGGCGTTGATCAGCTCGGCGTGCTCCTGGAGCGACATGACACCGACCTCGTCGCGCAGCAGCCGGTCGATGCCCTGGACGGCGGCGCCCATGGCCTGGACCGTGGTCAGGCAGGGCACCGCGCGGGCGACGGCGGCGGTGCGGATCTCGTAGCCGTCGAGACGGCCACCGGTGCCGTACGGCGTGTTGATGATGAGGTCGACCTCGCCGTCGTGGATCAGCTGGACGATGGTCTTCTCGCCGTTGGGGCCCTCGCCCTCGCTGTGCTTGCGCACCACGGTGGCCGGGATGCCGCCGCGCTGCAGGACCTCGGCGGTGCCGGCGGTGGCCAGCAGCTCGAAGCCGAGGTTGACCAGCGCCCGGGCCGGGAAGACCAGGTTGCGCTTGTCGCGGTTGGCGACCGAGACGAAGACCTTGCCCTTGGTCGGCAGCGCGCCGTACGCGCCGGTCTGGGACTTGGCGTAGGCGGTGCCGAAGACCCGGTCCAGGCCCATGACCTCGCCGGTGGAGCGCATCTCCGGGCCCAGCACGGTGTCCACCCCGCGGCCGTGGACGTCGCGGAAGCGGCTCCACGGCATCACGGCCTCCTTGACCGCGATCGGCGCGTCGGCCGGCAGCGTGCCGCCGTCACCGTCCGCCGGCAGCATGCCCTCCGCACGCAGCTCCGCGATCGTGGCACCCAGCGAGATCCGGGCCGCGGCCTTGGCCAGCGGCACCGCCGTCGCCTTGGAGGTGAACGGCACGGTGCGCGAGGCCCGCGGGTTCGCCTCCAGCACGTAGAGGATGTCACCGGACAGCGCGAACTGGATGTTGATCAGACCGCGCACGCCGACACCGCGGGCGATGGCCTCGGTGGAGGTGCGCAGCCGCTTGATGTCGTAGCCGCCGAGGGTGATCGGGGGCAGCGCGCAGGCGGAGTCGCCGGAGTGGATGCCGGCCTCCTCGATGTGCTCCATGACGCCGCCGAGGTAGAGCTCGGTGCCGTCGTAGAGCGCGTCGACGTCGATCTCCACCGCGTCGTCGAGGAAGCGGTCGATCAGGACGGGGTGCTCGGAGATCAGGCCGGCGTGGCGCTCCAGGTAGGAGGCCAGCGACGCCTCGTCGTAGACGATCTCCATGCCCCGCCCGCCCAGCACGTAGGAGGGGCGGGCCAGCACCGGGTAGCCGATCTCGTCGGCGATGGCCTTGGCCTCGGCGAAGGAGAACGCGGTGCCGTGCTTGGGGGCCGGCAGGCCCGCCTCGCGCAGCACCCGGCCGAAGGCGCCGCGCTCCTCGGCGAGGTCGATGGCCTCGGGCTGGGTGCCGACGACCGGCACCCCGTTGTCCTTCAGCGCCTGGGCCAGGCCCAGCGGGGTCTGGCCGCCCAGCTGAACGATCACGCCCGCCAGCGGACCGGCCTGCCGCTCCGCGTGGACGATCTCCAGCACGTCCTCCAGCGTGAGCGGCTCGAAGTACAGCCGGTCGGAGGTGTCGTAGTCGGTGGAGACGGTCTCCGGGTTGCAGTTGACCATGACGGTCTCGTACCCGGCCTCGGCGAGCGCGAAGGAGGCGTGCACGCACGAGTAGTCGAACTCGATGCCCTGGCCGATGCGGTTCGGGCCGGAGCCGAGGATGATCACCGCGGGCTTGGTCCGCGGGGCGACCTCGTTCTCCTCGTCGTAGGAGGAGTAGAAGTACGGGGTGCGGGCGGCGAACTCGGCCGCGCAGGTGTCGACGGTCTTGAAGACCGGGCGGATGCCCAGCGCGTGCCGCACCTCCCGCACCACGTCCGGCCTGAGGCCCCGGATCTCACCGACCTGCTGGTCGGAGAAGCCGTGCCGCTTCGCGTGGCGCAGCAGCTCCGGGGTGAGCTTGTCGGCCTCGGCCAGCTCGCCCGCGATCTCGTCGAGCAGGAACAGCTGGTCCACGAACCACGGATCGATCTTCGTGGCCTCGAACACCTCGGCGGGGGTGGCGCCCGCGCGGATCGCCTCCATCACCGTGTTGATCCGCCCGTCGGTCGGCACGACCGCCTTCGCCAGCAGCTCGCCCCTGTCACCCACCGGACCGGCCCACGAGAACTGCGAGCCCTTCTTCTCCAGCGAACGCAGCGCCTTCTGCAGCGCCTCGGGGAAGTTGCGGCCCAGCGCCATCGCCTCACCCACCGACTTCATGGTGGTGGTCAGCGTGGCGTCCGCGGACGGGAACTTCTCGAACGCGAACCGCGGGACCTTGACCACCACGTAGTCGAGGGTCGGCTCGAACGACGCCGGGGTCTGCTCGGTGATGTCGTTGGGGATCTCGTCCAGGGTGTAGCCGACGGCCAGCTTCGCCGCGATCTTCGCGATCGGGAAGCCGGTCGCCTTCGACGCCAGCGCCGAGGAACGCGACACGCGCGGGTTCATCTCGATGACGATGACCCGCCCGTCCTCCGGGTTCACCGCGAACTGGATGTTGCAGCCGCCGGTGTCCACACCGACCTCACGGATCACCGCGATGCCGATGTCCCGCAGGATCTGGTACTCGCGGTCGGTGAGCGTCATCGCCGGAGCGACGGTGATCGAGTCACCGGTGTGCACGCCCATCGGGTCGAAGTTCTCGATCGAGCAGACGACCACGACGTTGTCGTTCTTGTCGCGCATCAGCTCCAGCTCGTACTCCTTCCAGCCGAGGATGGACTCCTCCAGGAGCACCTCGGTGGTCGGGGAGAGCGTCAGGCCCTGACCGGCGATGCGGCGCAGGTCCTCCTCGTCGTGCGCGAAGCCGGAGCCGGCGCCGCCCATCGTGAACGAGGGACGCACGACGACGGGGTAACCGCCCAGGGTGTCGACCCCGGCCAGGACCTCGTCCATGGTGTGGCAGATCACCGAACGCGCGGACTCGCCGTGGCCGATCTTCGCGTTCACCGCCTCCACGACGCCCTTGAACAGCTCGCGGTCCTCGCCCTTGTTGATCGCCTCGACGTCGGCGCCGATCAACTCGACGCCGTACTTCTCCAGCGTCCCCGCCGCGTGCAGCGAGATCGCGGTGTTCAGCGCGGTCTGGCCGCCCAGGGTCGGCAGCAGCGCGTCCGGCCGCTCCTTGGCGATGATCTTCTCGACGAACTCCGGGGTGATCGGCTCCACGTAGGTGGCGTCCGCGACCTCGGGGTCGGTCATGATCGTCGCCGGGTTCGAGTTCACCAGCACGACCCGCAGGCCCTCGGCCTTCAGGACCCGACACGCCTGCGTGCCCGAGTAGTCGAACTCGGCGGCCTGGCCGATCACGATCGGGCCGGAGCCGATCACCAGGACGGACTTGATGTCAGTGCGCTTAGGCACGCTGGCCCTCCATGAGCTTCACGAAACGGTCGAAGAGGTAGGCCGCGTCGTGCGGGCCGGCAGCTGCTTCGGGGTGGTACTGCACGCTGAAGGCGGGCACGTCGAGCGCCTGGAGGCCCTCGACCACGTCGTCGTTGAGGCAGACGTGGGAGACCTCGACCCGCCCGTACGGGGTGTCGCTCACCTTGTCCAGCGGTGCGTTCACGGCGAAGCCGTGGTTGTGCGCGGTGACCTCGACCTTGCCGGTGGTGCGGTCCTGGACCGGCTGGTTGATGCCGCGGTGGCCGTACTTGAGCTTGTAGGTGCCGAAGCCCAGCGCCCGGCCGAGGATCTGGTTGCCGAAGCAGATCCCGAAGAACGGGGTCTTGCGCTCCAGCACGCCCTGCGCCACGGCAACCTGGTGGTCGGCGGTGGCCGGGTCGCCCGGGCCGTTGGAGAAGAACACGCCGTCGGGCTGGACGGCGTAGACGTCCTCCAGGGTGGCGTTGGCCGGCAGCACGTGCACCTCGATGCCGCGCTCGGCCATCCGCTGCGGGGTCATCGCCTTGATGCCGAGGTCCAGGGCGGCGACGGTGAACTTCTTCTCACCGATCGCCGGCACCACGTACGGCTCGGTGGTGGCGACCTCGGCGCACAGGTCGGCGCCCTTCATCTCGGGCGAGGACTGCACCTTGGCGAGCAGCGCGGCCGGCTCGGCCAGCGTCTGGCCGGAGAAGATGCCGCAGCGCATGGCGCCGCGCTCGCGCAGGTGGCGGGTGAGCGCCCGGGTGTCGATGCCGCTGATGCCGACGACGCCCTGGGCGGCCAGCTCCTCGTCCAGCGAGCGCCGCGAGCGCCAGTTGGAGGCGACCCGGGCGGGGTCGCGGACGACGTACCCGGCGACCCAGATCTGCTTGGACTCGTCGTCCTCGTCGTTCCAGCCGGTGTTGCCGATCTGCGGGGCGGTCATCACGACCACCTGGCGGTGGTACGACGGGTCGGTCAGGGTCTCCTGGTAACCGGACATGCCGGTGTTGAAGACCGCCTCGCCGTAGGTCTCGCCGGTCGCGCCGTAGGCCTGGCCGCGGAAGGTCCGGCCGTCCTCCAGGACGAGCACGGCAGGGACGCGCTCCCGCCGTTGGCGCTGCGTGGTGGGGGCAGGTGCGGTCATGACGCGGCCTCTTCCGTCTTCTTCGTCGTCGTACGTGTTGCTGTGAGCTGGGTGATCGCCTCGACCCAGCCGGTGTGCTCATCGGGGTGGTCGGCCCGGAACCCGGAGTCCAGCTCGGTCCCCTCGTGCGTCCAGGTGACGACCAGGATCCCGGAGGGGACGACCTTGCCGGCGATCCCGGAGTCCGTCCGCGCACCGGTCAGGTGCTCGGCGGGGATCCAGAAGTCGACGTCACCGGGGCGCCGCACCAGCAGGCCGTGCTCGCCGAGGGTCAGGTCGGCGCGGCTGCGGGTGCCCAGGCCGTGCGCGACGACCCGGTCCAGCCAGTTCCCCGCGGTGGTGGTGCCGTGGTACCGGCCGCTGGTCTCCAGGATGGTCCGCCCGGCCCGTTCCGGCACGGCCGGCAGCGGGGGGATGCCGGACTGCAGGGTGCGCCGCCAGTTCCAGCCCTGGCGCATCAGCCAGTAGACCAGGCCGATGACCAGCAGCAGGCCGACCGTCCAGCCGAGGTAGCCGGGCCAGTTGGTGACCCTGGCCTGCTCCTGGGCCAGCAGGGCCACGGAGCTCACGCGAGCCCGCCCTGCTCGACCAGTTCGCCGGCCAGCACGGTGGCGGTGCCGCGCAGGAAGGTGGCGTGCACCCGTCCGGGCAGGTCGAGGCCCTTGTAGGGGGTGTTGCGGGAGCGGCTGGCGAAGCTGTCGGGGTTCACGGCACCACGGTACGCGGGATCGAACAGCACCAGGTTGGCGGGCTCACCCACCGAGACCGGGCGGCCCTGCCCGGCGAGCCGGCCGATCCGGGCCGGGCGGTGCGACATCCGGTCCGCGACGCCCTCCCAGTTCAGCAGGCCGGTCTCCACCATGGTCTGCTGCACCACGGACAGCGCGGTCTCCAGACCGACCATGCCCATCGCGGCCACGGCCCACTCGCAGTCCTTGTCCTCGGCCGGGTGCGGCGCGTGGTCGGTGGCGACGGCGTCGATGGTGCCGTCGGCCAGCGCCTTGCGCAGCGCCTGGACGTCCTCGGCGGTGCGCAGCGGCGGGTTGACCTTGTAGACCGGGTCGTAGGAGCGGACCAGCTCGTCGGTCAGCAGCAGGTGGTGCGGGGTGACCTCGGCGGTGATGTCCCAGCCCTTGCTCTTGGCCCAGCGGACGATCTCGACCGAGCCGGCGGTGGAGAGGTGGCAGACGTGCAGCCGGGAGCCGACGTGCGCGGCCAGCAGCACGTCGCGGGCGATGATCGCCTCCTCCGCGACGGCCGGCCAGCCGCCCAGGCCCAGCTCGCCGGAGACCTGGCCCTCGTTCATCTGGGCGCCCTCGGTGAGCCGCGGCTCCTGGGCGTGCTGGGCGACGACGCCGTCGAAGGCCTTCACGTACTCCAGGGCGCGGCGCATGATCACCGCGTCGTCGACGCACTTGCCGTCGTCCGAGAAGACCCGCACGCCGGCCGCGGAGTCGTGCATGGCGCCGAGCTCGGCGAGCTTCTTGCCCTCCAGGCCGACGGTGACGGCGCCGACCGGCTGCACGTCGCAGTAGCCGGACTCCTGGCCGAGGCGCCAGACCTGCTCGACCACGCCGGCGGTGTCGGCCACCGGGAAGGTGTTGGCCATGGCGTGGACGGCGGTGAAGCCGCCCTTGGCCGCCGCCCGGGTGCCGGTGAGGACGGTCTCGGCGTCCTCCCGGCCCGGCTCGCGCAGGTGGGTGTGCAGGTCGACCAGGCCGGGCAGCACGATCAGGCCGGTGGCGTCGATCTCGATGTCGGCCTCGGCGACCAGGTCGGTGCCGATCGCCCGGATCACACCGTCGGCGAGGTGGAGGTCCTGCGGGGCCCCGCCGAGGATCTGGGCGTTGCGGATCAGGTAGGTGGTCACTGAACGGTCTCCACGGAATCGGTGCGGGGGGTGTCGGTGAGGGTGGCTCCGCCGAGCAGCAGGTAGAGCACGGCCATCCGGATGGAGACGCCGTTGGCGACCTGCTCGACCACGGTGCAGCGCGGGGAGTCGGCCACCTCGGCGGTGATCTCCATGCCGCGGACCATCGGGCCGGGGTGCAGGACGATGCCGTGCTCGGGCAGCTGGGCCATCCGGACGCCGTCCAGGCCGTAGCGGCGGGAGTACTCGCGCTCGGTGGGGAAGAACGCGGCGTTCATCCGCTCGCGCTGCACCCGGAGCATCATCAGCGCGTCGGTCTTGGGGAGCACCCGCTCCAGGTCGTAGCTGACCTCGCAGGGCCAGTTCTCGATGCCGATCGGCAGCAGGGTCGGCGGGGCGACGAAGGTGACCTGGGCGCCGAGCGTGGTCAGCAGGTGGACGTTGGAGCGGGCCACCCGGCTGTGCAGGATGTCGCCGACGATGGTCACCCGCCGTCCGGCGAGGTCGTTGCCGGCGCCCGGGTTGAGGTGGCGGCGCATGGTGAAGGCGTCGAGCAGCGCCTGGGTGGGGTGCTCGTGGGTGCCGTCACCGGCGTTGATGACGCTGCCGTGCAGCCAGTCGGACTGCGCCAGGCGGGCCGGCGCGCCGGAGGCGTGGTGGCGGATGACGACGGCGTCGGCGCCCATCGCCTGCAGGGTGAGGGCGGTGTCCTTGAGGCTCTCGCCCTTGGAGACCGAGGAGCCCTTGGCGGAGAAGTTGATGACGTCGGCGGAGAGCCGCTTCTCGGCGACCTCGAAGGAGGTCTTGGTCCGGGTGGAGTCCTCGAAGAACAGGTTGACGACGGTCCGGCCGCGCAGGGTGGGGAGCTTCTTGACGGCCCGGCCCGAGAGCTGGGCGAGTTCCTCGGCGGTGTCCAGGATGAGCAGCGCGTCGTCGCGGCTGAGATCGGCTGCGGACACGAGGTGGCGCTTCACGCGGGTTACTCCGGGAGGTGCGGTTCGGTGGACTGGGCGGCCAGGGCCTGGGAGGAGCGCGCCGCGAAATCGCGGTCGCCGACGAGCACGGCGTCGACGCCGTCCCGGTCGGCCAGGCGCACCTGGACGGCTTCGCGCAGCGAGGTGGGGAGGTTCTTGCCCACGTAGTCGGCGCGGATGGGCAGCTCGCGGTGGCCCCGGTCGACGAGGACGGCGAGCTGGACGGCGCGGGGGCGGCCGATGTCGTTGAGGGCGTCCAGCGCGGCGCGGATGGTGCGGCCGGAGAAGAGCACGTCGTCGACGAGGACGACGAGCCGGCCGTCGATGCCGCCGGGCGGGATCTCGGTGTGCTCCAGCGCGCGGGCCGGCTTCAGCCGCAGATCGTCCCGGTACATGGTGATGTCCAGGGTGCCGAGCGGGATGTCGCGGCCGGTGATCTGGGCGAGCCGGGCGTGCAGCCGGCGGGCGAGGTGGACGCCCCTGGTGTGGATGCCGAGCAGCACGACGTCCTCGGCGCCCTTGGCGCGCTCGACGATCTCGTGCGCTATCCGGGTGATGACCCGGGCGATGTCCGTGCCGTCCAGCACCTGGTGCGGCGGCCGCGGCGTGGTTTCCTGGTGTGCGGTCATGCCGAAGCGGACCTCCTTCCCCGCCTCACTGGACGGGCCTTAAAGGATGTCTGGGACGCCCGGCCTGACTGCGGCGCGGGCTCCGGTCATCCTACAGCGTCATTTGTGGCCAACCGACGGCCATCATTCCGCTCCCTGCGGTTCACGCGCCGGACGCACCGGTGATGCGGCCCATTCGCACGACTGCCCCATTCGGCTTGACGCAACTACCTCACTCTACGTAACCTCACAGTGAGTTACGAGACGGACGTCGAACCCACCGGTAGCGGCGTCGGCACATCGCCCGTGACCCACCACTGAACGCGAAGCAATCTCGTCCGGGGAGATCAATGTCCAGCGACTACGCGAAGCAGCTCGGAGGCAAGCTCCGAGCCATCCGCACTCAGCAGGGGCTCTCCCTGCACGGTGTCGAGGAGAAGTCCCAGGGGCGCTGGAAGGCGGTCGTCGTCGGCTCGTACGAGCGCGGCGACCGTGCGGTCACCGTGCAGCGGCTGGCCGAACTGGCCGAGTTCTACGGGGTCCCGGTGCAGGAGCTGCTGCCCGGCGGTACCCCCGGCGGCGCGGCCGAGCCGCCGCCGCGCCTGGTCCTGGACCTGGAGAGACTGACCCAGGTCCCGTCCGAGAAGGCCGGCCCGCTGCAGCGCTACGCGGCGACCATCCAGAGCCAGCGCGGCGACTACAACGGCAAGGTGCTGTCGATCCGCCAGGACGACCTGCGCACCCTGGCCGTGATCTACGACCAGTCGCCGTCGATCCTCACCGAGCAGCTGATCTCCTGGGGCGTGCTCAACCCCGACGCGCGCCGCGCGGTGCGCGAGGAGGAGGCGAGCTGAGGCTCGCCGTACCGGCTCCCGTCGGCCCTCCCCGCCGGCTCCCGCCCGCGGGGGCGGCGGACCACTGACGGCGGACCACCGACGGCGCGCTCCCGACCGTGGACTGCCGACGGCGGACTCCTGGCAGAGCCGACACCAGCAGAAACGTCACGGCGCGGCCCCCGCGAGGGGTGCCGCGCCGCGGCGCTCTCCAGGACCGCCCTCCGGGACGCTCAGCAGACCGTCTCCAGCCGGTACCCCGGCTCGGCGGCCACCCCGTCCAGCCGCACCGGCCCCTCGGCGGGCGCCCAGACCCGGCCCTCGCTGGCCCAGGCCCAGGCCGTCGGCCGGTACTCCCCGCAGGCCGCCGCCGACCCCTGGGCGCCGTGCAGCACCGCGAGGCCGGGCAGCTCGCGGGCCAGTCCGGCGCAGAGCACCGCGCAGAGCAGTTCGAGGTCCTCGTCGTTGATCCGGACGACGCCGTCCTCCCACTGGAGCACCCGGGCGGCCGCGGCCAGCCGCCCGCCGGGCGCCTCCACCGACAGGCGCAGCTCGTAGACCCCGCTGCCGGCGCCGAGCAGCATCCGGCGGAACACCTCGGCGCCCCGCTCGTAGGCGCCGCGCACGGCGTCGTCGCGCTCCCCGCAGAGCCCGCCGTCGAGCAGCAGGTCGGCATGGCGCAGGGTCAGGCCGTTCTCGCGGGCCCGGACCAGCCGGGGGACGAAGTCGCCGACCAGCTCCTCGCCCTGGTAGGCGAGCAGTTGGGTGCGCAGCGGCGGGTTGACCAGGTAGCGGTCGCGGGCGGCCGGCTCGGCCGGGTCGAGGCCGTGCAGCAGGCAGAACTCGGCGAAGTCCTGCGGGTGGAACATCCGGGCCCGGACGGTGTCGAAGCGGCGCCGGGCGTCGGCGAGCAGCTCGGCGGTCTCGGCGAGGTACTGCTCGTGGTCGGCCGCGTCGGACAGCCCCCAGGCGCGGGCCCGTTCGAAGTCCGCGGGGCTGGTGAGCACGCCGATCACGAAGGCCTGGCCGGCGCCCTCGGCACGCTGCCGCTCGCAGGCCCCGTCGCGGTCGACGGCGGCCCGCGAGCGGAGCCGGGGGCGGGAACCCGAGGCGGTGCAGTCGGGGGTGCGGCGGGCGCGGCCGTTGCGGCTCATCGGGGCTCCTCGGACGGGGCGGGCGGGGCGGGGCGGCGGCGGGTGGTACCGCCGACCTTGTCCTCCCCCGCCCCGCGTGGCGCACACGTACGACGTGTCACAGGACTGTAACCGAGGGTGAAGCAGATGTTTGGAGTCACGCACGGTTGTGCGGCCCGCCGCCCGCGCCCCGCGCACCCGCCCCACGCACGGCGCACCCGTCACTCGGCGTGCACGCCCGCTCACACCCCCCGGACCCGCCCGACCACGTGCCCGGCGCGCCCGATGGGCGACTAGCGCGGCAGGCGGGCCAGCTGACGGGACTGGGCGACCAGGCGGCCGGTCTCGTCCCACACCTCGGCGTCCTCCTCGAAGTACCCGCCCGCCACGTTCCGGGTGGCGTGGACGAGCCGCAGCCAGCCCGGCGCGGGCTTGGCGCGCAGGTGCACGGTCAGCTCGACGGTCGGCGCCCAACCCGGCATGCCCAGGTCGAAGGTGACCGGCGGCAGCGCGTCGGCGGCGAGCAGGAGCAGCAGCGGGTCGGGGCTGCGGCCGTCGGCGAGCCGGAACCAGCCCTGGATCCGGCCGGTGCCGGAGGGCTGCCCGAGCGCCCAGCCGACGGTGGCCGGGTCCAGCCGCATGTCGAACCGCTCCAGCAGCGCGGCCTGGGTGAGCAGGTCCTTGGGCGCGTGCTCGACGCCGATGCACTGGTCCGGCGGCGGCAGCTGCGGCGGGACGGCGCTGGTGCGCACCTCGCCGTCGTGGACGCCGAGGTCGCCGTGGCTGGCGACCACCCGCAGCCGCTCCACGCCGTCCTGGCTGAGCGCTGCGGTGCCGGTGGACAGCGAGCGGCCGGTGCGGATCACCTCGGTGCGCACGGTGGCCGGGCCGGGGACGGCGGCGGAGAGGTAGTAGCCGCTGATCGAGACCGGGTCGGCGTGGCCGGCGCTCTCCGGGCGTGCGGTGTGCGCCAGCGAGAGCGCGTGGCCGGCCACGGCCAGCAGCAGTCCGCCGTTGACGCCGCCGCCGATCTGCCAGCCGGCGCCGAGTTCGCCGTCGTACCGGCCGGCCTCGTCCGGGTGCGGGGTGAGGGCGATGCCCTGGTCGAACTCGCTGCGGATCACCGTGGTCATGGGGGGTGGCCTGCCCTTCGCTGCGGGGGTCGCCGAGGGCGCGGGCCGCCGGCGCACCAGGTTACTGGCGAGTAGGCACCACCATACGCCGCCCGGGTGAAGACGCACGACGGCCGCCGGACCGTCTCGGGTCCGGCGGCCGTCGGCGCGGTGCGCGCGGGGTCAGCGGCGGATGCTGGGCTTCAGCTCCATGAAGCGGGCCAGCAGGCCGTTGACGAACGCCGGGGAGTCGTCGGTGGAGTACTCCTTGGCGATCTCCACGGCCTCGTCCACGACGACCGCGTCGGGGACACGGTCCTCCCAGATCAGCTCGTACGCGCCGAGCCGCAGGACGTTGCGGTCCGCGATCGGCATCCGGTCGAGCGTCCAGCCGACCGCGTACTGCGAGATCAGCTCGTCGATCCGGCGGGCGTGCTGGACATAGCCCTCGACCAGCTCCATGGTGTACTCGCCGACCTGCGGGGTGCCCTCGTCCGGCTTGGGCTCCCGGGCCCGGGCCACCCAGTCGGCGAGGACCGTCAGCGGGTCGACCCCGCGGTGATCGGCCTCGAACAGGATCTGGAAGGCTCGCGTGCGGGCCTTGGTACGTGCGGACGACACGGACTTACTTCACCCGGCCGAGGTAGCTGCCGTCGCGGGTGTCGACCTTGACCTTCTCGCCGGTGGTGATGAAGAGCGGCACCTGGATCTCGGCGCCGGTCTCCAGCTTCGCGGGCTTGGTGCCACCGGTGGAGCGGTCGCCCTGGACGCCCGGCTCGGTCTCGGAGATGACGAGCTCGACCGCGGCCGGGAGCTCGATGTACAGCACCGCGCCCTCGTTCACGGCGACGAGCGCGTCGAAGCCCTCCAGCAGGTACTTGGCGGCGTCGCCGACGACGGCCGGCTCGATCGCCAGCTGGTCGTAGGTGTCCATGTCCATGAACACGAAGTTCTCGCCGTCCTTGTACGAGAACTGCATGGTGCGCTTGTCGACGTTGGCGGTCTCGACCTTGGTGCCCGCGTTGAAGGTCTTGTCGACGACCTTGCCCGTCAGAACCTCCTTGAGCTTGGTCCGCACGAAGGCCGGGCCCTTGCCGGGCTTGACGTGCTGGAACTCGACGACGGACCAGAGCTTGCCGCCCTCCAGCTTGAGGACCATGCCGTTCTTGAGATCGTTCGTGGAAGCCACGGGCGCACTTACTCCTGGATATAGCTGTCAAGGAACCAAGGGGTCGCGTCCTGTGCGCAACTGCCTCACAGGGCGAGGAGCTCCTTGGTGGTGATGGTGAGCAGCTCGGGCCCGCCCTCATCCAGGGGGCGCACGACGAGCGTGTCCTCGATCCGGACCCCGCCCCGCCCCGGGAGGTGGACCCCCGGGCCGACGGTGACCGGTACGCGGCTGTCCAGTTTACCCATGTCCGTGGGACCGAGGCGCGGGGCCTCCCGGATCTCCAGGCCGATGCCGTGACCGACCGGGTGCGGCGAGCCCTCGGTGTGCCCGGCGGCCCGGAGGATCTCCCGCGCGGCCCGGTCGGGCACGCACTGTTCGACCCCCGGCCCGAGCGCCTCCCGCCCGGCCCGCTGAGCACGGAACACCAGCCGGTGCAGCTCGACCTGCCAGGGCGCCGGGGCCGCCCCGATCACGAAGGTCCGGGCGGTGGACACCCCGTAGCCCCGGTACTGCGCGCCGAGCACCACCGTCAGGAAGTCGCCCTCCTCGACCCGCCGGTCGGTCGGCTGGTGCGCCGGCTGCCCGGAGTGGCTCCCGGTGCCGACCGAGACCGGGAACGCCGCCCGGTCCGCGCCGTGGTCGATCATCCGGCGCTCCAGCTCCATCGCCAGGTGCCGTTCGGTGCGGCCGACCAGGATCGACTCCAGCAGCTCGCCGAGCGCCTGGTCGGCGATCTCCGCGGCGATCCGCAGGTCGGCGATCTCGTGCTCGTCCTTGACCACCCGCAACCGCTCCACCGCCTGGCCCACATCCACCAGCCGCACCCCCTCGGCCAGCCCGGCCACCGCCCGGTGCCGGGTGACCGTCAGATCGTGCTCCTCCACCGCCAGCCCCGCCACCGCCAGCCGCGCCGCCGCGGACGCCGCCGCCAGCGCGGTGTCCGCCCCGGCCGCCACCGGCACCCGGGTCACCGCGGGGGCGATCAGGTGCTCCCCCGTGTCATCCGGCGGCAGGTCGTCCGGCAGCGCGAGCAGCACCCGGTCCCGCGTCAGCAACAGCGACGCCCCGCACGGCGGGCACCCGGTCAGGTACCGCACGTTCGCCGCCCTGGTGATCAGCGCCGCGTCGGCCCCGGACGCACCACAGTGCTCCCGCAACCGCTCCCGGCGGCCCGCGTACGCATCAGCCATGCGTCGAGCCTACGAACCCGCCCCCCGATCCGCCCGCCGAACGCCCCCACCCGGGCCGTACCACCCCGGGGTCCGCCGGCGTCGGGCCCCACCCGGCCGAGGTGCCGAGTCCGACTACCTCGTCCGGCTCGACCGTGTCCGGGCAGGCCACGCCTGAGTACGATCACCGCGTGCTGAAGCGCCGCCGGGTCCGGACCCGGCCCGACGACGACCGCTGGAACACCCGGCCCGTCCGGGCGCGTGTGCTGGCGGTGACCCGCACCCTCACGTCCGCCACCCGGGTCCTGGACGTCCTCGCCCTGCTGCGCGAGCAGGACGGCATCGGCATCTCCATCACGGTCAACCCCGGCTCCGCGTTCACCGCCGGGCTCGACGACTACCTCCGCGCCCAGCCCGGCCTCACCGTCCTGCCCTGGCGGGACGCCGTCCGGCAGCGCTTCGACCTCGCCGTCGCCTGCGCCGTGCACCCCTCGATGCACCGGCTGCGCGCGCCCCTCGTCGTCCTCCCGCACGGTGCCGGCTACAACCGCCTGGTCCCCGAGTCCACCGGCGACACGGTGAGCGCCGCCGGGCTGTCCCGGCGCGAACTCACCCACCGCGGCAGGGTCTTCCCCGCCGTCATCGGCCTCTCCCACCACGAACAGTTCGACCGCCTGCGGGCCGCCTGCCCCGAGGCGCTGCCGCGCGCCCGCGAGGTCGGCGACCCGTGCTTCGACCGGATGCTCGCCGGCCTCAAGGCCCGCGACGGCTACCGGGCCGCCCTCGGCGCGGTCGACGGCCGCCGACTCGTCGTGGTCACCTCCACCTGGAGCGAGCACTCCTTGCTCGGCCGCCACCCCGGCGTGCCGCTACGCCTGGTCGAACAGCTGCCCGCCGACGAGTACACCGTCGCCGCCGTCCTGCACCCGAACGTCTGGGCCCGGCACGACCCGCACGCCCTGCTCGGCGCCGCCCGGCGTTCCGGCCTGCGCCTCGTCCCGCCCGACCGGGGCTGGCAGGCCGCACTGATCGCCGCCGACTGCGTGATCGGCGACCACGGCTCGGTCTCCTTCTACGGCGCCGCCCTCGAACGCCGCACCCTGCTGGTCGCCACCGGCGCCGCCGAACTCGACCCCCGCTCCCCCACCCACGCCTTCGGGCAGAGCGCCCCGGCCCTCGACCCCGACGGCGACCTGCTCGCCCAGGTCCAACGGGCGATGGACGAACAGGACCCGGCCGCCCTGCGCCCGGTCACCGACCGCTCGCTCGGCCGGCGCGGCGAGTCCGCCCGGGTGCTTCGCGACCTCCTGTTGTCCTACCTGCCCGGCATCGCGGAACCGCCCGGTGACCCCGGGCCGCTGCCCTACCCGCGGCCCGTCCCGCTCGCCGCCGAACAGCCCACCGCCTACGACGTCGTCGCCACCGGCGAGAGCACCGCGATCCACCTGCGCCGCTACCCGGTGGGCCCCTGCCCCCGCGCCCCGCGCGGCTTCCACGCCGTCGCCGCCGACGAACCCCGCCCGGCGCTGCGGCACACCGCCAAGGTGCTGGCCCGCACCGGGACCGACGCCGAGCAGCCCGCCGATACCTGGCTCGCGGCCACTGCCGCCGAACTGCCCGGCCTCGCCGTCGCCGTCGCCGCCCTCGGTCCGGACCGCCACCTCCTGCGCCTGCCCACCGGCCTCCTCCTGGAAGCCCGTGCCGAACGCTCCTGGGGCATCCCCGACCCGTGCCTCGACCCGCTCCTCCTGGGCTCCGGCGTCGCCCACTGGCTCACCGCCCCCACGGCCGCCCCGGCCTCCCTCGCGCACCACCCCCTCACCCTCCGCACCGGCCACCACCGCATCACCGTGACCTTCGCAGCCCGGCCGGGATGGCCCGGCGGGCCGGCCTCCCGAGGTCTCTCCGGACGGCCCTACGACCGGAGTTGAAGTGGCGTCAGGTGGCGCTGTCGGGGTGGGGTGGCTGGCAGGTGGGGCACCAGAAGAGGTTGCGGGAGGCGTGCTGTTCGGTGCGGATGTCGGTGGCGCAGATCAGGCAGGGCTGACCGGCGCGGCGGTAGACGTAGACCTCGCCGCCGTGGTCGTCGAAGCGGGGCGGGCGGTTCATCGCCTCGGGGGTGTGCTCGGGGCGGACGGTGTCGATGCGGCCGGCGCCCACGCCCTCGCGCATCAGGGTGACCAGGTCGGCCCAGATCGTGTCCCACTCGGCGCGGCGCAGGGCGCGGCCGGGCAGTTGCGGGTCGATGCCGTGGCGGAACAGCACCTCGGCGCGGTAGACGTTGCCGACGCCGGCGAGCACCTTCTGGTCCATCAGCAGGGCGGCGACGGTCGTACGGCTGCCGGCTATCCGCCGCCAGGCGGCGTCCGGGTCGGCGTCGGCGCGCAGCGGGTCCGGGCCGAGGCGGGCGGCGACGGCGGCCTTCTCGGCGTCGGTGATCAGCGCGCAGGTGTTGGGGCCGCGCAGGTCGGCGTAGTGCTCGTCGTTCTCCAGGCGCAGCCGGACCAGGCCGACCGGCTCGGGCACCGGGCCGTCGGCGGTCGCGCCGAAGGTGAAGCCGCCGTACAGGCCGAGGTGGACGTGCACCCAGGCGTCCTCGCCGAAGCCGAGGAAGAGGTGCTTGCCGGTGGCCTCGGCCGCGACCAGCTCCCGCCCGTCGATCAGCTTGGCGCCGTCCGCGAAGCGGCCCTGCGGGCTGCTGGCGCGGACCGGCCGGCCGCCGAAGGCACGGTGGTTCTCGGCGGCGAGGCGGTGGATGATGTGGCCTTCCGGCACGGGCGCGGCTCCCCCCGGTGGTTCGTTCAGGACCCGTCCATCATCGCAGCTGGCACCGACAGTCCGGCCGGGCCCGGCCGGGCCCGCGGAGCCGCTCAGCGCACCGGGATGCCCATCAGCCGGGCCAGGATCACCCGGTCGAGTGCGGCGGCCGTGGCGGCGACGTCGAGGTGGGAGTTGTCGATGATCGGCAGGCCGGAGTTGTACCAGCCGGCCATCCGGCCGTGGATCCGGGCGACCTCCTCGTCGCCGAGCCGGCGGTTGCCGCTGCGCCGGGCGTTGCGGCCGAGCACCGAGTCCAGGCTGGGCAGCAGCACCACCGGGATCATGCCGGGCCCGATGTGCCGCTTCCAGCCACCGAGGCCGATGGCGGGGCGGTCGGGGAACACGGCGTCGTCGATGATGCAGGAGATGCCGTTGGCGAGGTAGTTGCGGCAGGCGAAGCCGCAGGTGCGGCGGGCCAGCCGGTACTGCGCCTCGGAGGCGTTGTTCCAGCCGGACTGCGGGTTGGCGAAGCCGGACTGCACCCATTCGCGGACGTCGTCGAGGCTGATGTGCGCGGTCGGGGTGGGGCGCCGCTCGGCCCAGTAGCGGGCGACGGTGGTCTTGCCGGCGCCGGCCGGGCCGATCAGCAGCACCGCGATCGGCCCGGTGGCCGCGTGCTGCTGCGGCGGCCGGGCGGGCAGCTGGACGGGCGCGCCGGACGGCAGCAGGAAGTGGCCGGTGGAACCGGCGGGCACCGGCGCGGACACGGGAACGGGAGCGGGCACGGGTGCGGGTGCAGGTGCGGGAACCGGAGCGACCGGTGGGACGACCGGCACCGGAACGGTCGGCGGACCGGACGACGCGGACGCGGGCGCGGGCGCAGGATACGCCGGGGCCGCCGGAGCTGCAGGAGCCGTCGGGACCGGCGGAGCGACGGGACGCGGGGGGACGGGCCCACCCCCGGTGTACTGCGTCACGGCCACCTCCCGACTTCCTTCAGCGGGGACACTACACGCCGGTGGGGGGGGGGGGGCCCGGCCCCCCCCCCCCCCCCCCGGGCCCCCCCCCCGGGCCCCCCCCCCGGGCCCCCCGCGGGGGCGGCCGCCCCCCGCAGCCCCCAAACGAGGGGGGGGGCCGCCCCCCCCGCCGCCCCGCGTTAGGG
>NZ_JBEXJT010000072.1:0-29423 GCF_040609255.1 Kitasatospora sp. NPDC004723
AGGGCCAGAACAGCCGCGATCGACGCCGGCGGCGAGGCCTACCGGGCGCTGCTCGAAGGCCGGCCCCACCCCTGGCCGCAGTCGCGCACCCGGGTCGAGAACAGCCGCGCCGACCAGAACACCGCCGCCGCCGTCATCACCGTGACCACCAGCAGGCCCTGCCAGACCACGCTGTTCCCGACGTGGCCCGAGAACAGCGAACGCATGCCCTCCACGGCCCAGTAGAAGGGGTTCCACTTGGCCATCGTCTGCAGCCACACCGGCGCCAGCGCCAGCGGCAGCAGCGTGCCCGACAGCAGCGCGATCGGCTGGGCGAGGGTGTTCACCACCGGCGCCATCGCCTCGTCGGCCGGCAGCACCAGCGCGATCCCGTAGGAGATCGCCGAGGTCATCAGCGCGAGCAGGCCCATCAGCAGGAAGGCCAGCACCAGGTCCAGCGGGCCGACCCGCAGGCCGAACGGCAGCGCGATGAGCGTGATGATCACCGCCTGGACGAGCAGCGCCACCATCTCGCGCAGGGCCCGGCCGAGCAGCAGGGCGAGCCGGCTGACCGGGGTGACCCGGGCCCGCTCGATGATCCCGGCCCGCAGTTCGCCGAGCAGGCTGAAGCCGGTGTACAGGCCGCCGAAGATGCACAGCACGGCCAACAGGCCGGGCACGTAGATCTGGTAGGCCTCGGCGTAGGTGTGCGCGCCCATCGGCTCCAGCACCTGCTTGAGCAGCGGCGCGAAGAGCAGCAGGTAGAAGATCGGCTGGATCACTCCGACGGCGATCCAGACCGGTGTTCGCCACATCAGCAGCAGCTGGCGCTGGAAGACCAGCCAGGTGTCGCGGGCGAGCTTCATGGGGCCCCTCCTCAGGGATCCGGAGGTGCGGTCAGGACTGCTCGATGGAGCGGCCGGTGCGGGCCAGGAACACGTCGTCCAGGCTGGGCCGTTGCAGCTGCACGGTGCCGGTGACGACGCCGGCCCCGTCCAGGGCCCGCAGCAGGCGCGGGACGGCGGCGGCGCCGTCGTCCAGGTAGAGCCGCACCCCGTCCTCGCCGTTCAGCTCCAGGCGGTGCAGCTCGGGCAGGTCGGGCTGCTCGCGCAGTGCCTTGGCGGCCCGTTCGGCCTCGCCGGCGCCGAGCCCGATGAGCACGACGTCGCCGGAGATCTCGCGTTTGAGCGCCTCGGGTGTGCCCTCGGCGACGATGCCGCCGTGGTCGACGATGGCGACCCGGTCGCAGAGCGCGTCGGCCTCGTCCAGGTAGTGGGTGGTGACGACGACGGTCATGCCCTCGTCGCGCAGCCGCCGGATCTCGGTCCAGACGTGGCCGCGGCTGGCCGGGTCGAGGCCGACCGTCGGCTCGTCGAGGAACAGCACCTTCGGCGCGTGGATGACGCCGAGCGCGATGTCGACGCGCCGGCGCTGGCCGCCGGAGTAGGTGCGGCACGGCCGGTCGCCGAACTCGGTGAGCTCGAAGGCCTTGAGCGCGTCCTCGGCGCGGTTGAGCGCCTCGGCCTTGCCCTTGCCGTGCATCCGCGCCTGCATCACGAGTTCCTCGCGGGCGGTGACGGCGTCGGTGGTGCCGCCGCCCTGGGCGACGTAGCCGATCCGGCGGCGCACCTCGGCGGGGTCGGCGAACAGGTCGGCGCCGGCGATCCGGGCCTCGCCGCCGTCCGGTCGGATGAGGGTGGCGAGCATGCGCAGGGTGGTCGTCTTCCCGGCGCCGTTGGGGCCGAGGAAGCCGAAGATCTCACCCGGCTCGACGTCCAGGTCGATGCCTCGGACGGCGTCCACGGGGGGCTGGCCGCGTTTCTTGGAAGGGTAGGACTTTCTCAGCCCCTTGGTCTCGATCAACCAGAACTCCCGAGCGGGGATGGGTTGCCGGGGCGCCGGGAAGGCGGCGCGCGGGGCACCTGGGAAGCGGTGCTGCGGGCCACCCTAGGGTGAACGGCGCCCCGGAAACAATGGCCTAGACCAATGGATTGGCCCGACGGGCAGCCGTCGCGACCAGTGCCTCCACCCGGTCGGCGGCCGTCACGGCCCCGCCGCCGGCGAGCAGTTCGGATCCGACCCGGGCCGCCGCCGCCCGGTACCCGGGCTCCTCCAGCACGCTCCGCAGCGCGCCGGCGAGGTGATCCGGCGTCACCCGGGCGAACGGCACCCGCAGTCCGGCCCCGGCCGCCGCCACCTGCGCCGCCACGAACGGCTGGTCGTGCCGGATCGGCGCCGTCACCAGCGGCAGCCCGTGCGCCAGCGCCTCGCCGACGGTGTTCATCCCGCCGTGGCACAGCACCGCGTCCAGCGCCCCGCGCCGCATCAGCTCCAGCACCGGCGCCCGGTCCACCGCCACCGCCTCGGCGGGCAGTTCGGGCAGCAGCTCGCCGGGCGCCGCGAACACCGGCTGCACGCCGGGCCCGGCCAGCTCCAGCGCCCGCGCCGCCCGGGCCAGGAAGTCCGCGCCCAGCTCGCCGGAGAGGGTGCCCATGGTGACCAGCACCCGCCGGCGCCCCGGCAGCAGCCGCTCCCAGGGGAAGGCCGGATCGGCCGGCCGGTCCGCCAGCACCGGCCCCACCAGGGCGTACTGGGCGGGCAGCGCCTCGGCGCCGGTCGGTTCCGCCCCGGTCAGCGCCGGACCGGTGAGCGCCGGGCCGGTGAAGGCCAGTACCAGCGCGGGGGAGAACCGCGGGTCGGTGTACTCCTCCGCGGGCAGCCCGGCCCGCTGCCACAGGCCGCGGAGCAGGTCGGACATCCACTGCTCGACCAGCGGCAGCGCCCGCAGCGGACGTCCCAGCTCCATCGCGCCCGGCGCCAGGGTGCCCCAGGGCAGCCCGTGCCGGTGCGCCACCAGCGCCCCGGCCGGCGTGTGCTGGTCCACCAGCAGCGCGTCCGGCCGGTACTCACGCACCGCCGCGTCCAGCGCCTTCACGGTGAACCGCGCGTACGGGACGATGAACCCCTGCCACAGCGAGCGGACGGCGGCCAGCCCGTGCCCGCCCTGCGCCCGGAACGCCCGGGTGCCGGTGCCGAACACCGCCGCGTCGGGCCCCAGCAGAGGCCGCAGCGCCGACTCGGTGCCGGTCCAGGCCACCTCGTGGCCGCGCGCCACCAGCTCCCGGGCCAGGCCCACGGTCGGGTTGACGTGCCCGGTCAGCGGTGGGACCACCAGCAGGAAGCGGCTCATCGGGCGTCCTCCGCGGGCAGCAGCCGCTCGACGTCGGCGACGCTCAGCGCCTCCAGTCCGGCCAGGTCCAGCCCGGCCCGCAGCGCGGCGAGGTCCACCGAGGGGCCGAAGTCCCGGCGCAGGGCCTCGTGCAGCGCCGCGAGCTCGGTCTCGTCGAGCAGCAGGTCGCCGTCCAGCCGGGCCTGCGGGGTCACCCGCGAGGCCCAGCCGGGCGGCGCCTGCGCGGCCTCGGCCAGGAGGGACACCAGTGCCGCACGGACCGGCGGCACGGCGACGGGTGGTTCACGATCGGTCATCCGGGGACTCCACCGGCTCGACGAAGCGGGGGACGGGGGACGGCGGCACCGGGGGTGCGCGTTCCGTCGGCGAGGTGTGCGGGATGTGTGCCGCAACCGCCCGAGATCACTTGTGCGGACCCGTCGGGCGTGGGAATACTAGCCCGCGTGACCGCACTGGAGGCAGTGGCCGTTCACCTCCCCCACCACATCGTGCCCATCGAGGCAGTGGGTGAGCGCATCGGCTTGACCCCACGTCAACTTCGACTCTTCCGCCGCTTCCACGGCCTGGACCAGCTGCGACTGGACCCGGACGGGACGCTGCCCGACCTGCTCGGCGCCGCCGTCGACGCCCTTCCGGAGCTGCGCGGACGCGAACGGCACGTCCGCTTCGTGATCCACGCGCGCAGCATGCCGGTGGCGGTGCCCTACCCGCTCAACCCGCTGCACGACCTGCTCGGACGCTACGGCCTCGGCCACGCCCAGGCCTTCACCGTCACCCACCACGCCTGCGCGGTCGGCCTGCTGGCCGTCGACCTGGCCGGACGCCTGCTCGCCGGAGAACCCGACCGGGAGGCGCTGGCCCTGGTGCTCGCCGGGGAGAAGACCTTCACCAAGGACGCCCAGGTGGTGCCCGAGACCGGCATCTTCGCCGAGGGCGCGGCGGCCTGCCTGGTCAGCGCCGAGGGCGAGCGGGACCGCGTGCTGTCCTACGCGGTGCGCCAGCGCCCGGAGTTCGACGGCCGGCTGGCCGAGGACCCGGAGCTGCTCGCCCGCTACCAGCGCGAGTACCCGGCGGTGATGGTCGAGGCGATCGAGGCCGCCCTCGGCCAGGCCGGTCTGGACCTCTCCGACCTCGCGCTGCTGCTTCCGCACAACGTCAACCAGGCCTCCTGGCGGATGATCGCGCGCCGGATCGGCTTCCCGATCGGGAAGGTGGTGCTGGACAACGTGCCCGCCGTGGGGCACAGTTTCGCAGCGGACAGCCTGATCAACCTGCACACCGCCACCACGCGGGGGCTGCTCGGCCGCGGCGACCGCTACCTCATCGCCTCCGCCGGTATCGGAGCGACCTTCTCCGCCATGGTCGTCGAGCACTGACGGCTCGTCAGTGACCTTTTTCAGTACGCCGGTTGTCCGGCGCCCCGACCCCACTCCACCACGTACGACGGGACGGTCCCACCCATGTCCGACCAAGTGGTCCAGACCATCGACACCGAGCTGCGCGACCGGATCCTGCACAGCCTCGGCGAGCTGCTGCCGCGCGTCCTCAAGCGGGACCTGCCCGAGATCCCCGAGAACGCCTGCCTCTTCGACGACCTCGGCCTCACCTCGGCCGGCACCATCGAGCTGATCCTGGAGCTGGAGGAGGCGCTCGACCTGCAGGTCGACGTCGAGCAGATCACGGAGGACGACCTGCGCTCGGTCACCGGCCTGGCCGACTACGTCGCCTCGCACCTCATCGCCGAGGACTGACCGGTGCCCGCCGCGCCGGGTCTCACCCGGGTGCTGACGCGGTACGGCGACGGCCGCTCCGAGCTCTCCCTCGACCCCGACCTGCGGGTCTTCGTCTCCGACCTGGTCCGCCCCTACGGCCTGCCGCTGCGCGAGGACCTGCTGGCCGAGGGCGTCGGCCACGCCTACGAGGAACTGGCCGCCGGACTGCTGGCCGAGGCACTCGGCCCGGGCGAGCCGGCCGACGTGCTCGTCCAGGCCTTCGACTCGCCCGACGTCCGGCCCGGCGCGCCCACCTCGCTCGCGCTCAGCCGCTCCTGCGCGGGCACGCCGCTCGCCCTGGCGCTCTGCGACCAGGGCACCGCCGGGGCGTTCGGCGCGCTGCGCGCGGCCACCGCGTACCAGCGGACCGGCGTCGCCCATCGCGCGGTCGTCGTGCTCGCCGAGCAGACCGCCCTGCACTACGAGCCGGCCGCACCGGTCACCCTGCCCGAACGGCACTGCGCGGTCGTCCTGGTCTGCGAGACGGCGCCGGGCGAGGAGCTGGCCGTCCGCCAGGACGGCGGGACCGACCCCGGAGCCGCCGCCGAGGAGGTGCGCCGACAGGCGAAGGCGCTGGGGGAGGGAGCGGCCGTGCTGCTCTCCGCCGCGCTGGAGGTGCCCGGCCTGGACGCCGTGCGCACCCCCGCCGGCCAGCCGTTCACCGGACTCTGGTCGCAACTCGCCGAGCGCCTGCCGGCCTGGCGGGCCGAGCGGCGGACCGTGCTGCTCGCCGACTTCGACCCCCGGCTCGGTGTGCTCTCCACCCTGACCCTGCGCGCCGGTCCGTGACCGCGGGTGCCGATCCCGGCACCGCGGGCGGCGCGGGCGCCGACCGCGTCGACGTCTGGCTGATCCCCACCGACCAGCCCGAGCCGGTGGTCCGCGCCCTGCGCGAGCTGCTCGACCCGGCCGAACGCGCCCGCGCCGACGGCCCGGACCCGCGCTTCGGCCGGCGGTTCACCGTCGCCCACGGCGCGGCCCGGCTGCTCGTCGGCGCCCGGCTCGGCCGCGACCCCGCGCGGCTCGTCTGGCGGCGCGGGCCGAACGGCAAACCCGGGATCGACGGGCTCGCCGTCAACCAGTCCGCCTCCGGCGCCCTCGCCGCCGTCGCCCTCGCCGAGGAGCGCGCCGTCGGTGTCGACGTGGAGGAGGTCCGCGACGCCCGCAGCGCCCTGCGACTGGCCCGCCGCTACTTCCCCGCGGCCGAGGCGGCCCTGGTCGCGGCCGATCCGGCGCCCGCCGAGCGGTTCACCGAGCTGTGGTGCCGCCGCGAGGCCTGCGTCAAGGCCTACGGCGGCCGGCTCGTCCAGGGCTTCGGCCTGCCGCTGGCCGGCCCGGCGCCGCTGCTGCTCGCCGACCCCGGCGTGCTCGGCCCGGGCCCGTGCCGGATCGACGACCTGCCCGCCCCCGGCCCGTTCCGCGCCGCCCTCGCGGCGGTCGGCGAACGCCCTGTCCGGGCCCGTGTGCACAGCTGGTCCATGGCCGATGTCGGTGCCACGTCAGGTAGTTGACGAAGCGTCAAATATGCTTCGGCATCCCAGGATTCTGGTCTGTTCCGGATGATCGCGGCGCTGATAGCGTCCCCATCGCATTCCCACCGCACTCCCACCGCTTTCCCGACCGCATCCCCGCCGGGACCTGTCGGGACCTGTCGAGCCGAAGGGCACGCACCACGTGACGTACGACGCGGAAGAGGCCGACGGGCGGATCACGGTCCGCTACGCCGGTGCGAGCGACGGCACCGGCCCGCTCACCCTCGGCCAGGACAACATGATCCGCTGCATCCGGCGCGACCGGCCCGAGCAGATGAACCAGGCCTCGGCCTGGCCGGTCCCCGACGGCACCACCGTGCCCGCCGCCGTCGACGCGCTGCGCGCCCTGGTCGAGCGCCACGAGTCGCTGCGCACCGCCTTCCCGCCCGGCCCCGCCGCCGACGCCTTCCCCGAGCACCAGCAGGTGTGCCCGGAAGGCGAGTTCACCGTCGCCACGGTGCCCGCCCGGGACCGCACGGACAGCGAACTCGACGCGCTGGTCGAGGAATTGACGCAGGTCGATGTCGCCCTGCCGCTCGACCTCGCCGCCGCCCCGCGCCTGCGCTTCACCCTCGTCGCCGACGGCGAGCTGGTGCGCAGACTGGTCGTGACGGCCTGCCACGCGGGAGTCGACGGCGCCGCCGTCACCCTGCTCATCCAGGACTGGCTGGCCCTCGCCGCCGGCAAGGAACTGCCGCCCGCCACCTCCCGCACCCCGCTCCAGGTGGCCGCCCAGGAGCAGAGCACGCAGGGCCGCCGCAAGACCGCGGCCGCGCTCAAGCACTGGGAGTCGATCCTCACCACCGGCCCCACGACGGTCTTCGCCGCCGACGGCATCACCGGCCCGCCGGACGGGCTCGCCGCCGTCCTGCTGCGCTCCCG
This sequence comes from Kitasatospora sp. NPDC004723, assembly GCF_040609255.1. Classification (NCBI taxonomy): domain Bacteria; kingdom Bacillati; phylum Actinomycetota; class Actinomycetes; order Kitasatosporales; family Streptomycetaceae; genus Kitasatospora; species Kitasatospora sp. NPDC004723. The sequence continues at coordinate 7,356 of NZ_JBEXJT010000072.1, forward strand.
CACCGCCGCCGCCGACCTGGAAACGGTCTGCCGCCGCACCGCGGCCAGCCCCTCGGTCGTCCTGCTTGCCGTCTTCGCCGCCCTCACCGCCCACCGTGCCGACCGCACCGACCTGGTGATCTCCGCGCTGTCCGCCAACCGCCAGCGCGCCGCGCTCGCCGACCACATCGGCACCCTCGCCCAGGACGCGCTGATCGCCCTCGACACCGCGGCCGGCGACCTCGACGAGCTGATCGGCCGGACCAAGTCCGCCTCCTTCACGGGCTACTGGCACAGCACCCTCAACGCCGACAAGGTCTGGCGGCTCATCGACGAGGTCTCCGAGCGGCGCGGCGCCCGCTTCGCCCGCCAGGTCGTCGTCAACGACCTCAGCCTCGCCATCCCCGAGGCGCTGTCCGACGCCCGCCCCGCCCCCACCGCCGACCCCGAACTCCAGTGGCTGCCGGACCAGCCGGTGCCGGTCCGGCTGATGCTCAACCTCCTGCGCACCACCGGGACCCTGGAGTTCGCCCTGCTCGCCTGCCCCCAGGTGCTCGACCGGGCCGACACCGAGCGCTTCGCCCACGCCGTCCCCGCCGTGCTCGCCGCCGCTGCCGACCACCCCCTCCCGCTCACCGAGCTGGCCGCGCTCAGCGGCCTGCGCCCCGTCACCCGGACGGGCGACTGGCACCGCGTCGGCGCCGACTGGATCGACCTCGACGCCGTCCGCGCCCTGCTCGCCGAGGCCCTCGGCCCGGCCGCCGCGGCGGTCGACCTCGTCCGCACCGACGACGGCCTGGCCGCGCGCATCGCCGCCGCCCACCCGGACCTCACCGCCGCCGCCGCCCACCGCGCGGTGATGGCCGCGCTCGGCGGGCGCGAGACCGCGACGGCCCCGCACCACTACACCGTTCACCCCTCCCCGGACGCCCTCCCGCCCGTCTGGTCCGCCCTCCCCGTGCTCGACGAGGGCTCCGGCCGTGACGGCTGACGGCTGCCGGGGATAGCCTCCCCGCAGGGAACGGGGAGGGGAGCGGGACATGCACGTCCGGAGCCTGGTGAAGGCCACGATCCTGGCCGAGATCGGGATGGCGCTGCTCATCGGCCTGCTCGCGCTGGCGGTACGGCTGCTGCTGGGGGACGACTGGACCCCGGGCGTGCCCTGGGGGATCTGCATCTTCGGCGCCACCGGAGTCAGCGGCGACTACTACCGCAGGCGCCCGCCGAACCGCCGCCGCGGGGTGCTGGCGGGCCTCGCCGTGCTCGGCGTGCTGGCCGTCGCCATCACGACGGTGGCGGACCTCTGGGTACCGGGCGACCTCGGGGGGAACGTGTACGTCGGGCTCGCGCTGATGGCCACGCTGCCCGTGGCCAACGGCGTCTTCGCGTACGTCGCCGGTCCCCCGACCGCGCGCTGAGGCCGACCGCCCGCCGACGCCGACCGCTCGCCGACGCCGGCCGCTCCCCGACGCCGACCGCGCGATGACACCGCCCTTCTGCGCCACGGCCGCGCCCGGCGGACACTGGGGGTGACCCCGTTCCCCGGGGCGCCCGCCGATGCCGGGAGGGCCATGCTGCTCGGACTCACCACCGCCCTGGTCGCCACCGTCTGCTTCGGCTTCGGCTCGGTCTTCCAGGCGGGCGGCGCGCGCGAGGCCCCGCACATCACCCGGATACGGTTCGGCCCGCTGGCGGCGCTGCTGCGCTCCTGGCGCTTCCTGCTCGGCACCGCCCTGGACATCGTGGGCTTCGCGCTGAGCATCGTCGCCCTGCGCAGCCTGCCCCTCTTCCTGGTGCAGGCCGTCACCAACGCCAGCCTCGCCGTCACCGCGCTCGCCGCCGCCCGACTGCTCGGCGCCCGGCTGCACCGCGCCGACCTGCTGGGCATCCTGGCCGTGGTGGTCGGCCTCACCCTGCTGGCCGTCGGCTCCGGCGAAGCGGGCCGCGACCACGCGCCGTCCGCCTTCCACTGGGCGCTGCTCGGCACGACCGTGCTGATGCTGCTGCTCATCCTGCTGCTCGCCCGCCGCGACGGCACCGCGGCGGCCGTGGGCCTGGGCCTGTTGGCGGGCGTCGGCTTCGGCGTCACCAGCCTCGCCGTCCGGGTCTTCGACTTCTCCGGCCCGCTCGACGTGTTCACCGACCCGGCGGCGTACGGGCTGGCCCTGGGCGGCCTCGGCGGCTACCTCGCGTACGCGCTCGCCCTGCAGCGCGGCACGGTGACGGCCTCGACCGCCGCCAGCACCGTCTCGGAGACCTTCGGCCCGGCGCTGGTCGGGGTGGCCGTACTGGGCGACACCGCCCGCCCCGGTTACGCCTGGTGCGTGCTGACCGGCTTCGCGGTGGCGGTCGGCGGCACCGTCGTCCTGTCCCGCTTCGGCGAGGTGGAGGCCGAGCTGGGACCCGCCCCGGACACCGGCGGGGACCACTCACGGCGGCATCCCGGTCGCCCGAACGGATCCGCCGTGCGAAGGTGACTTGCCGGACAAATCGGACGGCGAGGTGCGCACAGAGCGGCAGGTGCCATGACCACGGACGACGACCATCCGCCCTCCCGCCGGGCGCGGCGCCGGCCCGCCGACGACCCGCCGGTCGCCCTGCTGACCGGCGCCTCCTCGGGCATCGGCGCGGCCACCGCCGACCGGCTCGCCGCCGCCGGCTGGCGGCTGCTGCTCTCCGGCACCGACCAGGCCCGGCTCGACGCGGTCGCTGCCCGCACCGGCGGCCGGCCCTTACCCGCCGACCTCGCCAAGCCCGACGGCGCCCAGCGCCTCGCCGAAGCCGCCCTCGCCGCGGCCGGACGGGTGGACGCCCTGGTCGCCAGCGCCGGCCTCGGCTGGCGCGGCCCCTTCGCGTCGACCCCCGCCGACACCCTGGACCGGATGCTGGAGGTCAACCTCGCCGCCCCGTTGCGGCTCACCCGCCTGCTCCTGCCAGGCATGCTGGAGCGCGACCGGGGCCGGATCGTCCTGCTGGGCTCGATGGCCGGCCAGGTCGGCGTCCGCGACGAGGCCGCCTACGCGGCGACCAAGGCCGGGCTCACCATGTTCGCCGAGAGCCTCTGGTACGAGCTGCGCGGTACCGGTGTCGGCGTCCGGCTGATCCTGCCGGGCGCGGTCGAGACCCCGTTCTTCGCCACCCGGGGCACCGACTACCAGCGCGAACGCCCCCGCCCGGTCCCCGCGCAGGCGGTGGCCGACATCGTCCTCGGGGCGCTCACCGGCGAGCGCGACCGGGTCTTCGTACCGCACTGGCTCGGCTACCCGGCCCGCCTCCACGGCGCCGCTCCCGGCCTGTTCCGGCGGATGGCGTCCCGCTTCGGGTGAGGGCCGGCGTCCTGCTGGGCACCGCGGCCGCCGTGGAACTGCTGCACCTCGCGCCGGCCGCCGTCCGCCTGCCGCCCGTCAAACGCCTCGCCGCCCGCCGCACCGCCGGCTACGGCGACCCGCGACACGTCGCCCTCACCTTCGACGACGGCCCCGACCCGCGCGGCACCCCGCCGATCCTGGACGCCCTGGACTCGCTCGGCGTCCACGCGACCTTCTTCCTGCTGGGCGCCATGCTGGAACGCGCCCCGGAGCTCGGCCACGAGCTGGTCGCCCGGGGACACGAGGTCGCCGTCCACGGCTGGCACCACCGCCGCCAGTACCGCCCGGCCCCCGCCCGCGACCTGCGCGAACTGTGCCGCGCCACCGACGCCGTCACCGAGCTCGCCGGCACCCGCCCGCACTGGTACCGCCCCCCGTACGGCGTCCTCACCGCCGGCCTCGCCCTCGCCGCCCACCGCCTGGGCCTGCGCACCGTCCTGTGGACGGCCTGGGGCCGCGACTGGGAACGGGGAGCGACCGGCCCCTCCGTCTACGCCACCGCCCGCCCCCACCTGGTCGGCGGGGCCACCCTCCTCCTCCACGACTCCGACGACACCTCGGCCCCCGACTCCTGGCGCTCCACCCTCGCCGCCCTCCCCTTGATCGCCGCCCACTGCCGAGCCCAGGGCCTCACCGTGGGCCCCCTACGAGACCACGGAATCCCAACCGGCACCCCCATCCCCGCGCGTGCGGGGCCGAGTCGTGGCCGGTGAACGGGCCTTCGATCGCCTTGGGACCATCCCCGCGCGTGCGGGGCCGAGTACGACACGAAGGCCGATGCCGTCCGCCACCAGGGACCATCCCCGCGCGTGCGGGGCCGAGACGCGGACCGCGTCCTCCGCCCGCCGGTGCGCAGGACCATCCCCGCGCGTGCGGGGCCGAGTGGTGGACCTGGAGAGCATCGGCGCGCTCCTCGGGACCATCCCCGCGCGTGCGGGGCCGAGGGCTGGCGAGCACGGTGCGGGCGGCGTTCTGGGGGACCATCCCCGCGCGTGCGGGGCCGAGAAGTCCCCAGTCGGGGCAGAGGGGTTGAGTCAGGGACCATCCCCGCGCGTGCGGGGCCGAGAGCTCAACGACGTGCCGGGCCCGAGGTACCGAGGGACCATCCCCGCGCGTGCGGGGCCGAGGTCCGTAGCTTCGCCGGGTCGAAGTTGTAGGCGGGACCATCCCCGCGCGTGCGGGGCCGAGGGAGCTCGGCGGCGGCCTCCGCAGGATCTACGGGGACCATCCCCGCGCGTGCGGGGCCGAGGCTTGCTGAGCTGCGATGCTATCCGGCGGAAGTGGCCGGGCGCATCGGTCTGTGTCGGGCGCTTCCATCCGGCGGCTGTGGCCTCTCCCGAGGCGGGGCCCTTGACGCCTCATACCTGAGAGCCAGGCCGAGGACGGCTCCGCAGCGGGAGGCCGGCCGGTGGGCCCCTTCCGTAGCGTGGTGACCGACTGCACCCCGGCCGAGGAAGGCACCGTGAGCGCCCGTACCGCTGAGCACCCCGGCCGTGGCCGTCCGGTGGACGAATTGGACAATACTGACCACATGGCCAGGACTGGGAGGCGCTCGGTGCGCGGAGCGCTGCACACCGCACGGAAGGACCTGTTCACCGCGGCCCCCCAGCCCATGCCGCCCATGGGCGGGCCAGGACTGCTGAAGTGGCTGCCGCACGGCGCGGTCGTCGTGGTGGCGGTCTTCGCGGCCGTCTCCGCCACCGAGGACATCCCGCTGCGCCCCGTCGGGATGCTCCACGCCGCGCTCCTGGTACCGGCGCTGCGCCGGCCGCTGCCGGCCTGGTGGCTCTCGTTGCTGATGCTGCCGGTGTTCTCGCTGTACCCGCCCTTCGTCCCGTACACGGGATGGGCGTGGGCGGTCCAGGCCGGGCTGTCGTTCCTGGTCGCGCTGCGCAACCCGCCGCGCGTGACGGCCGAGACGGTGACGCTGAGCACCGCGCTGCTGCTGGGACTGCAGCTCGCGGGCGGGCGGATCGGGCCCTGGTACTTCACGGTCATGGTGCTGGCGCTGTTCGCCTTCGTCGTGGCCGCCGCGACCGGGGTGCGCCGCACGAGGGAGGTCCGCGCCCGGCTCATGGAGCAGGAGCGGGCCCTCGCCCAGGAGCGGGCGCACCGCACCGTCCTGGAGGAACGCGCCCGGATCGCGCGCGAGTTGCACGACGTGGTCGCCCACCACATGTCCGTCATCTCGATCCAGGCGGAGGCCGCCCCGTACCGGGTCGCGGACCCTCCCCGGGAACTGGTCGCGGCGCTGGCCGACATCCGCGCGGGCGCCCTGGAGGGACTGACCGAACTGCGCCGCCTCCTCGGTGTGCTGCGCTCCGAGGACCGTCCAGGCGGACGCGCTCCCGAGGCACCGCAGCCCACCCTGCAACGGCTCGACGACCTGCTCGCCGGGGTGCGCGCGGCCGGGCTGGACGTGCGGGCGACGGTCTCCGGCACGCGCCGCCCGCTGCCCGAGGGCGTGGAGCTGTCCGCCTACCGCATCGTGCAGGAGGCGCTCAGCAACACGCTGCGCCACGCCCCCGGCGCCGCGGCCCGTGTCGAGCTGACGTACACCGACACCGCCCTCCGGCTGCGGATCCGCAACGGCCCCGGCATCGCGGCCGCGGCGCCCTCGCCGGGAGCCGGGCACGGTCTCCTGGGCATGCGCGAACGTGCCGCGATGCTCGGCGGGGAGCTCTCCGCCGGCACCACCCCCGACGGTGGCTACGAGGTCGCCGCGCTGCTGCCGGTGCCCGCCGCCCCGGCCGTCCGGACAGACAGGGAACAGACCGCATGACGATCCGAGTGATGATCGCCGATGACCAGGCGATGGTCCGCGAGGCCTTCTCGGTGCTCCTCGGGGCCCAGCCCGGCATCGAGGTGGTCGCGACCGCCGTGGACGGCCTGGACGCGGTGGCCAAGGCCGAGGAACTGCGCCCCGACGTGGTCGTGATGGACATCCGGATGCCCGGACTGAACGGCATCGAGGCCACCCGCCGGATCACCGGTCGGGCCGGCCTGTCGACCAGGGTCCTCGTCCTGACCACCTTCGACCTCGACGAGTACGTGTACGAGGCGCTGCGGGCCGGGGCCGGCGGGTTCCTCCTCAAGGACGCCTCCGGGGTCGAACTGGCCGAGGCGGTACGCATCGTGGCCGCCGGGGACGCGCTGCTGTCGCCCGGGCTCACCAAGCGGCTCATCGAGGAGTTCGCCCGGCTGGGCGGCTCGGCGAAGCCGTCCGCCCAGGTGCGGATCGAGGTCCTCACCAACCGCGAGACCGAGGTGCTCACACTGGTCGCCCGGGGGCTGTCCAACGCGGAGATCGCCGCCGAACTGGTCGTCGCCGAGCAGACGGTCAAGACGCACATGGGCAGCATCCTGCAGAAGCTCCAGCTGCGGGACCGCACCCAGGCCGCCGTCCTCGCCTACGAGACGGGACTGGTCGTGCCCGGCCGCACCGATCTGTGACCCCTACCTGAGAGCCGCTCCGGAGAATGGCTCCGCGGTGTGAGGCCCGCGAGGGTGCCGGATTCCTAGCGTTCTTGTACGAGCCGGTCCTCGCCGCCGTGTGCGGTGGCGAGGACCTCGCGGCTCCCGACAAGTTCCGCGGACGGCGGCGACCGCCCCGCGCACCATCGCAGGAGTACAGCCATGACCACACCCGACAGCTCCGCCGCGTCGCCGGCCCGCCCCGGCCGTCCCGGCCCCCGCCCAGGACGGGCCGTCCGGGTCCTGCGGGCCGCCTCCGCCGTCCTGGCGTCGTTCCTCGCGTTCCTGGCCGTCGCCGTCGTGCTCGGCGCGTACGTCCCCTCGATACCCAAGGCGGGCATCATCGGGCCGGTCCTGGGCGGGCAGTACCCGTTCCACATGGCGCTGTTCGCCCTCGTCGCCGCCGGCCTCGCCGCGCTGGCCTGGCGGGCCGGGCTGGTGCGCTGGGGGCGCGTGGTCACCGTCGTCTCGACACTGTGCACCGTGGGCGCGCTGGTCATCGGCGGCATCCAGTTCCAGGCCGCCCGGGAGGCGGGCGTCGACATCTCGGTGGGTGAGGTGTTCACCGAACTCGGCTACCCCGCGGTGAAGCCGGACACGACCGAGACCTTCGCCAGCCCCGAGGGCGAGCCTCTCCAGGTGGACGCCTACCTGCCCGCGAAGGAGCCGGGCAAGCGGACCCCGGCCGTCGTGCTCGCCCACGCCGGGGGCTTCCACACCTTCGACAAGAGCGACCTTCGCGGTACCGGCCGCTGGCTCGCCGACCACGGCGTCGCCGTCTTCGCCGTCGACTACCGCCTCGCCGGCCCCGACCGTCCCACCTGGGACAAGGCCCCGCAGGACCTCGTCTCCGCCCTGGGCTGGGTGCAGCGCAACGCCGACGCGTACGGCGTCGACGCCGCGCGGATCTCGCTCGGCGGCATGTCGGCGGGCGGCACCCTGGCGATGAACACCGCCTACCGCCTCCACAACGGCACCATCCAGGCCGCCGAGGGCGTCACCCCCGCGCCCCCGGCCTCCGTGATCGGCTTCTACCCCGGCACCGATGTGGCGCAGATGTGGGAGGAGGACGTGGCCGGGACCCGCGAGGCGGCGGAGATGTACACCGGTGGCACTCCGCAGCAGTACCCGGACCGCTACCGCGAGGTGTCCCCGACGTCCGACGTCCGCCCCGGCCTGCCCCGCACCCTGCTCGTCGTCGGCGACCGCGACCGCAGCGCCCGCCCCGAGACGGTCACCGGCCTCGGGGAGGCGCTGAGGAAGCAGGGCGTGGCCGTCGAGATGAGGGAACTGCCCTTCGCCGACCACGCGTTCGACGACGTCTACGGCAGCCTCACCTCCCAGACGAGCCGACAGATCCTGCTCGACTTCCTCCTCGCAGACGCCCGCTGACCCTGCGCAGGCGACCGGCCCGGGCTGGCCGGTGATCCCGGGCCCGGGCGAAGAACCCTTCGCCCGGGCCCGCAAGGCGGTGGCGGTCGACGGAGGATCAGGAGCAACCGGCCATCCCCGCGCGTGCGGGGCCGAGAACGGGACGACGAACAGGCCGGCCTCCTTGGCGGGGCCATCCCCGCGCGTGCGGGGCCGAGGTCCACCCGGCGTCCTGGGCGGCGAGGATCAGGGGGCCATCCCCGCGCGTGCGGGGCCGAGGCTTGCTGAGCTGCGATGTTATCGGGCGGAGGGCGCCCTGCGCATCAGTTCATAGGTGCTCGGCCGGAGCAGGATCGGCCGGCGTCAGGCGAGCCCGACCCGGTCCAGGGCCGCCGCGAAGCCCGTGCGCCAGGCGTCCGGGGCGGCACCGGGCGAGGGGGGCGGCTCGGGACGGTCGACCGCCGCCAGGGCGGAGCGGACGACCTCCTCCGGGCGGGCGGAGACGACGTCGGCGTGCCCGAGTTCCAGCTCGTGCTGCAGGTTGTCGCGGCCGTGGCCCTGCACCACGTCGAGGAGCAGGAGTCTGCGGCCCAGCGCGCGGGCCTCGCTGCAGGTGTCGCCGGAGCTGGTCACCACCAGGTCGGCGGCGGCCATCAACGCGGGCACCCGGTCCGTCCAGCCGAAGGGGTGCAGCCGAAGCCGGTGGGCGGCGGCCCGCCGGAGCCGCCGTTCCAGCTCGGCGTTGCTGCCCGCCACCGCCAGCACGTGCGGACCGGCGTCGGCCAGGGCCGCCGCCGTGCGGGCCAGCGGCCCGAGGCCCCACGCGCCGGACATCAGCAGCACGCACCGGGCCCCCGGCGGCACGCCCAGCTGCGCCCGCGCCTCGGCGCGCGAGGGCGGCCGGTAGAACGGCGCCCGCAGCGGTGCGGGCAGCACGGCGACCGGCGCGTCGGGGCGGTAGCGCCGTACGCCGCAGGCGGCGACCTCCGAGGTGACCAGGAAGAGGTCGCTCTCCTCCTGCACCCAGAGCCGGTGCGGGGTGACGTCCGTGCACAGCACCAGGTGCCGGAAGGGCCGCGGTCCGCCGCGCAGCCGGTTGACCGCCGAGGTGGCGGTGGCGAACACCGACACCACCAGCTCCGGGCGCTGCTCCGCGAGCAGCGCCCGCAGCGCCGGCACCAGCCGCCGCCGCGCCGCCGCGTCGGCGAGCAGCGCGATCCGGGCGCCGGGGCGCAGCGCGGAGAAGTGGAACGCGTCGTAGAGGCCCGGCAGGCCGAGCAGCCGCCGGAACACCGCCTCCCCGGCGGTGCCGGCGCGCTGCCCGAGCAGGGCCATGGCGTCGACGGTGGCGGTCGTCCAGCCGCGCGCCTCCAGCGAGTCCGCGCAGGCCCGGGCCATCACGTCGTGGCCCTGGCCGAGCGAGCCGGAGACCAGCAGCGCGTGCGGCACGGTTCCGCCCCCTCCCCGCTTCAGGCGTCCGACCGCGGGAAGGCCTCGGCCCGGTACCAGTCCGCGTACCGCCGCACGCCGTCGGCGAAGTTGGTCCGCGGCGACCAGCCGAGCAGCCGCTTCGCCTGTGCGGCGGAGATCCGGCGGCCGGCGTAGTCGGCGGTCCGTGCCTCGATGTGCTCGATGGTGACCGGTCCGAGCAGTTGGTCGACGGTGTCGGCGATGTCCCGTACGGAGACGGCGGTGGAGCCCTCCAGCGCGAAGGTCTGGTCCTCGGCGGCGGGGGAGAGGGCGCGGACGTGGGCGTCGGCCAGGTCCTCGACGTAGACGAAGTTGCGGCTCTGCCGGCCGTCGCCCGCGATGGTGATCGGCCGCCCGTCGAGCGCGGCCTGCACGAAGCGGGCGACCACCAGCGAGTCGCGCATCCGGGGCCCGTAGGGGATGCCGTAGCGCAGGATGGTGAAGTGCCGGCCGTAGAGCTGGCGGTAGCTGTGCACGAGCATCTCGGCGGCGAGCTTGGTGGCGACGTACAGGTGTCCGCTGTGCTCCAGCTCGATCGGGACGTGCTCGTCCAGCTCCTGCTCCTCGCCGTCCAGCGCGGCCTCGGTGAGCGCGGCGCCGTAGACCCAGACCGTGCTGGCCAGGACGGTGCGGCTGAGGTCGTTGCGCCGGGCCGCCTCCAGGACGGCCTCGGTGCCGTCGATGTTGGCGCGGACGGCGCCGACCGGGTCGGCGGCGACGCGTTCGACGTCGGCCTGCGCGGCGAGGTGGAAGACCACCTCGCAGCCGTCCAGGGCGGCGGTGAGCGCGGGCAGGTCGAGGATGTCGATCCGGGCGTGGTCGGCGCCGGGGTTGAGGTACTTGTCGGTGGTGTCCACCGCGAGCACCTCGTGCCCGGCGGCGAGCAGCCGGTCGACGACGTGTGAGCCGATGAATCCGCATCCCCCGGTGACCGCTGTCCGCACGGCTTCCTCTCCTTCGTCTGCTGCATCCCTGTCGGGTTCTCCCGGGCGGCGGGGCCGCCGGTGTCGTGTCATCCCGCGAAGCGGCGGTGGACGGCGCTCACCGCCTCGATCACCAGGTCGGTCTCGTCCTCGGTCATGTCGGAGTGGACCGGCAGGCAGATCTGCCGGGCGCAGACGTCCTCGGCGACCGGGAGGGCCGCGCGCCGGTAGGGGGCGAGCACCGGCTGCAGGTGCAGCGGCAGGTCGTAGACCTCGCCGGAGAGCCGGACGTCGTACTCCTCGGCGACCGCCCGTTTGAAGGCCGCCCGGTCGGTGCCGGCGGGCAGCAGCGCGACGTACTTGTAGTAGTTGCCGCGGCAGCCGGCCGGCTCGGTGACCGGGTCCAGCCCGTCGAGCGCGCCGAGCGCCGCGTCGTAGCGCTGGGCGACCCGGCGCCTGGTCTCCACGAACTCCTTGAGCCGGCGCAGGTGGACGGTGCCGATGGCGGCGTTCGGCTCGCTCATCCGCCAGGACGCGCCGAGCCGGACGTGGTGGTTGGTGGTGAACGAGCCCTTGCCCTGGTCACGGTGGATGCGTGCCTCGTCGCGCAGTTCGGCGGACTCGGTGAGGATCATGCCGCCCTCGGCGCTGGTGGTGACCTTGGTCGGGTAGAAGGAGAAGGCGCCGGCCACGCCGAAGGTGCCGGCGGCCCGGCCCCGGTAGCTGCTGCCGTGCGCGTGCGCGGCGTCCTCGACCAGCGGGATGCCCCGGGCGTCGCAGATCGCGCGCAGGGCGTCCACCTCGGGGGTGATCAGCCCGCCGATGTGGACCAGGACGACGGCGGCGGTGTCGGGGGTGAGCGCGGCCTCCAGGGTGTCCGGGGCGAGCGCGAGGGTGGCCGGGTCGACGTCGGCGATCACCGGCCGGCCGCCGGCGTGCAGGACGGCGCCGGCGGTCGCGTAGAAGGTCACGGCGGGGACGACCACGTCGCGGTCGCGGACGTCGAGGCCGCGCAGGACGATCTCCAGCGCGGCGGTGCCGCTGGCGACGGCGACCGCGTGCGAGGCGCCGTGCTCGGCGGCGAAGGACTGCTCGAACCGCTCGGTCCAGGGACCGAGGGTGAGTGCCCCGGTGGCGAGCATCTCGCTCACCGCCTCCGCGACGGCCGCGCGGTCGTCCTCGTCGAACACGATGCGGGCGGCGGGAACGCCCATGGGCACCTCCGGCTACGGGACAGGCTGTGGACGGGCTGTGCGCCCCTCGGGCCGTCGGGAGACGCGGAAACCGTGGGAGCACATCGGTACGAACCAGGACAAATAGTCCGGGCCAGGCACATCACGCTACTTCGCCCGACGGGCCGCGGCCCGTCCGCACCTCCGCCCGGGTGACACAGGGCGGCGCGGACTGCGGCGGCCGTCCCGACCGGCACCCCTGACAGCCACCCGGGACGGGCCCTCGGCCGCAGGTCGGAGCCCGGCCCCGGACCTCCGACCCGGGGACTACTCCGCCCGGGGCCGCGCTGCTGCGTCCGCATTAGTCCGGAATGCCTGCACAGAGCCGACGCCGAGGAGACCCCCGTCGACCCAGGATGGTCATGCTCCGGGCGTCCCCGGCCCACCGGCCGAGTGCGCCGCCCGGTCACCCCAACCTGACCGCCATCCGAAGGAGTCCGCTCTCCCGTGGCCACTTTCCTCTACCGTCTGGGCCGATGGTCCTACCTCAGGCGCCGGCTGGTGACCCTGCTCTGGGTCGCGCTGCTGGCCGTCGTCGGGGTGCTGGCCGCCAAGGCGCCGGCCGCTCCCGACGACGGCTTCGCGATGCCCGGCACCGAGGCGCAGAAGGCCTTCGACCTGATGGACCAGCGCTTCCCCGGCGCCACGTCCGACGGTGCCTCGGCCCGGATCGTCTTCGTCGCCCCGTCGGGCCAGAAGATCACCGCCGCCGCGAACCAGCAGACGGTCGAGAAGGCGGTCGCCGAGCTCGCCCACGCCGACCAGGTGGTCAGCGCCGTCGGCCCGTTCCAGGCCGGCGCGGTCTCCCAGGACGGCACCACCGCCTACGCGACGGTCAGCTACAGCGAGAAGCCCGGCAAGGTCAGCGAGGCCGCCACCGGGGCTCTGAAGGACGCTGCCCAGCACGCCCGTGACGCGGGCCTCACCGTCGACATCGGCGGCACCGCGTTGATGGAGGTCGGCGAGGCGGGTGGTTCCGCCGAGGCGATCGGCATGGCGATGTCGGCCGTCGTGCTGGTGATCACCTTCGGCTCGCTGCTGGCCGCCGGGCTCCCGCTGCTCACCGCCCTGATCGGCGTCGGCCTCGGCATCGCCCTGATCACCGCGCTGGGCAGCACCCTGGGCCTGTCCACCACCACCAGCACGCTGGCGATGATGCTCGGCCTGGCCGTCGGCATCGACTACGCGCTCTTCATCGTCTCCCGCTACCGCGCCGAGCTCCTCGACGGCCACGAGCCGAAGGAGGCCGCCGGACGTGCCGTCGGCACCGCCGGTTCGGCCGTGGTGTTCGCCGGACTCACCGTGATCATCGCGCTGGCCGGCCTCTCCGTGGTGGGCATTCCGATCCTCGCCAAGATGGGCATGGCCGCGGCCGGCACCGTGGTGATCGCCGTTCTGGTCGCGCTCACCCTGGTTCCCGCCCTGCTCGGCTTCCTCGGCCGCAGGGCGCTGTCCCGCAAGGACCGCAAGGGCAAGCGCGCCGCGACCGGGACCGACGGCGCCCGCCCCAACGGCGGCACCCGCTGGGCCCGCTTCGTGCTGCGCCGCCCGGTCGCCGTGCTGGTCCTCGGCGTGGTCGGCCTCGGCGTCCTCGCCCTGCCGGCCCTGGACCTGCGGCTCGGCCTGCCCGGCGACGAGGCCAAGCCCACCTCCACCACCCAGCGCCGCGCCTACGACCACCTCTCCGCGGGCTTCGGTCCGGGCTTCAACGGCCCGCTGACCGTGCTGGTCGACGCCAAGGGCACGGCCGACCCCAAGGCCGCGGCCGCCAAGGTCGCCGAGACCGTCAAGGCGCTGCCCGGTGTGGTCGCGGTCGCGCCCGCGATGTTCAACCAGGCCGGGGACACCGCGCTGGTCAACGCCGTTCCGGCGACCGGCCCGAGCGACGCGGCGACCACCGACCTGGTCCACGCCATCCGCGACAAGGCCCCCGGGCTGAAGTCCGAGACCGGTGCGACCGTGCTGGTCAGCGGTGCGACGGCGATGAACATCGACGTCTCGCAGAAGCTCAACGACGCCCTGCTGCCCTACCTCGCGGTCGTCGTCGGCCTCGCGGTGCTGCTGCTCCTGGTGGTCTTCCGCTCGATCCTCGTCCCGCTCAAGGCCGCCCTCGGCTTCCTGCTCTCGGTGGTCGCCGCGCTCGGCGCCGTCGTCGCGGTCTTCCAGTGGGGCTGGCTCGCCGGCCTGATCGGCGTCGAGCAGACCGGCCCGGTGATGAGCATGATGCCGATCTTCATGATCGGTGTGGTGTTCGGCCTGGCCATGGACTACGAGGTGTTCCTGGTCACCCGCATCCGGGAGGCCTTCGTGCACGGCGAGGAGCCCGGTGAGGCCGTGGTCACCGGCTTCAAGTACAACGCCCGGGTGGTCACCGCCGCCGCGCTCATCATGATCAGCGTCTTCGCCGGCTTCATCGGCATGAGCGAGCCGATGATCAAGATGATGGGACTCGGCCTGGCCGCGGCCGTCGCCCTCGACGCCTTCGTGGTCCGGATGGCGATCGTCCCGGCCGTCCTCGCCCTGCTCGGCCGCCGCGCCTGGTGGCTGCCGGCGAAGCTGGAGAAGATCATCCCCGACGTCGACGTCGAGGGTGCCAAGCTGCAGACCGCGGCGCCCGTCCCGGCCCCGGCCGACGGCCCCGACGCCGACCAGGCCCGCCACTCCGTGGGCGTCTGACGTGGGCGTCTGACCCACCCGGCCCCGCCGCGGCTCCCATCCCCACGGGAGCCGCGGCGGGGCCGTCCGCGACCGGTCGGCACGCCGACCGGTCAAAATGGTACGAACCATATGTGTACGACTGTCGCACCGGTCGCGTGTACTGCATTTGCAGTACACGCGGCCATCGCCCCACCCGCACCCCCCCTCCTCGCCGGATCGTCCGGGCCCGGCAGAGGAAGCCGCCAGGGCAGCTCCGGACCGGGAGAAGCGAGCATGATCGAGACCTGGCTGCGCCGAGTGCGCGGCCGCCACCCCAACCTGATCGACGCGCTGCTCGTGCTCGCCGCGTTCATCGTCACGGCCGGGACGACCACCGTCGACCGCCTCGGCAACGCGATCGAGCCGAACCCCGCCGCGCTGACGCTGGCCGTTGTCTCCAGCCTCGCCCTGCTCGGCCGCCGCCGTTGGCCCTGCCTCGTCGTCGTGATCACCCTCGCCTGCACCCTGGCCCTGTGCTTCGTCGCGACCCAGCTCAACGCGGGCCTGGTCGCCCCGCTGCTCCTCGCCCTCTTCTTCCTCGCAGTGCGCACCGACCGCACCACCGCGCGCGCCGCCACCGCGGTCTCGGCCGTCCTGGTGACCGTCGCCACGATCATCAACGAGCCGCACACCTCCCTCAGCATCAAGATCGGCGTCATCGCCTGGATCCTGCTGCCCGGCGCCATCGGCGACTCCGTCCGCGTGCGCCGCGCCCACCTCGCCGCCATCGAGGAACGCGCCGAGCGAGCCGAGCGCACCCGGGAGGAGGAGGCCCGCCGGCGGGTCGCCGACGAACGCATCCGGATCGCCCGCGACCTGCACGACGTCGTCGCCCACCACATCGCCCTCGCCAATGCCCAGGCCGGCATCGCCGTCCACCTCCTGGACCGCCACCCCGCCCAGGCCCGCGAGATGCTCAGCCACCTCACCGACGCCACCGGCTCCGCGCTGCGCGAGCTCAAGGCCACCGTCGGCCTGCTGCGCAGCGCCGACGACCCGCAGGCCCCGCTCGAACCCGCCCCCGGCCTGGACCGGCTGCCGGACCTCATCGGCGCCTTCGAACGGGCGGGCCTGCCGGTGCGCCTCGCCGTCGAGGGCGAGCCGCAGCCGCTCTCCCCGGGCGTCGACCTCACCGCGTACCGGATCCTCCAGGAGTCCCTGACCAACGTCGCCAAGCACGCCGCCGGCACCACCGCCGACGTCACCCTCGCGTACTCCGGCAGCAGGGTCCTGCTGACCGTCGCCAACGAGCGCCCGGCGCCCGGCCTCCGGTCCGGTGTCGTCGCCCCGGTCGGCGGAGGCTTCGGCCTGATCGGCATGCGCGAGCGCGCCGCCGCCGTCGGCGGGCGCCTCACCGCCGACCGCCGGCCCGGCGGCGGCTTCCTGGTCTCCGCCGAACTGCCCCTGCGCACCGCCGCCCGAGAGGAACACCCGTGACCATCCGAGTACTGCTCGCCGACGACCAGGCGCTGCTGCGCGGGGCCTTCCGCGTCCTCATCGACGCCGAGGACGACATGCAGGTGGTCGGCGAGGCCGCCGACGGCCGCGAGGCGGTCGACCTGGCGAAGAACCTCCGCCCCGACGTCGTGCTCATGGACATCCGGATGCCCGGCGTCGACGGCCTCTCCGCCACCGCCGCCATCTGCGGCGACCCCGACCTCGCCGGCACCCGGGTGCTCATCCTCACCACCTTCGAGATCGACGAGTACGTCGCCCAGGCCCTGCGCGCCGGCGCCGGCGGCTTCCTCGGCAAGGACGCCGAACCGACCGAACTGCTCGCCGCCCTGCGCCGCGTCGCCGCCGGCGACCCCCTGCTCTCACCCGCCGCCACCCGCGCCGTCATCGAGCAGCTCCTCGCCCACCCCGAACCGGACCGGGCCCCCGCCGCCGCCCCCGAGCGCCTCGCCGCCCTGACCGCCCGCGAACGCGAGGTGATGGCGATGGCCGCCACCGGCCTCAGCAACGAGGAGATCGCCGCCCGGATGTTCGTCAGCCCCTTCACCATCCGCACCCACATCCACCGCGCCATGGCCAAGCTCGACGCCCGCGACCGCGCCCAGCTGGTGGCCCTCGCCTACCAGACCGGCCTCGTCCCCACCCCCCGCCCCCGGGACTGACCCCGCCCGCGGGGCCCGCGCGCCACCCGCCCGCGTCCGTCCGGTGACCGTCGGCCGGGTGGGCGCCGGCGGCCCGTGCGACGTCGAGCCGTGCGAGCCGGACATCCTCCGCCGGACGGAGGTCCGGACGAGAAGCGCCCCCTTCCCGGGACGTACACGGGTAGGCCCGGCGGGCGAGGACAGGTCCTCCCGCGGAGCGATGACCGGCGGCCACCTGCGGCGGCAGCGTGAAGCCATGACGGATGACCGAAAATTGACTGCGCGTCAGCCACGCTCGCGGATGCGGCGAATGGCGTCCGGCGCAGTTGCCCTCGGGCTGGCCGCGGGCCTGCTCACGGCGCTGGCGCCCGCCTCGGCGCAGGCCGCCGGCGCCGACCTCGCGGCGGGCCCGGGAGCCGACCGGGGCGGCTGGACCACCGAGATCCGCCGGACCGAGTACGGCGTCCCGCACATCGTCGCCCGGGACTTCGGCGGCCTCGGCTACGGCTACGGGTACGCCTTCGCCCAGGACAACCTCTGCCAGCTCGCCGACCAGGTGGTCAGCATGCGCGGCGAGCGCTCGCGCTGGTTCGGGCTGGACCAGCGGTCCGTGGGCCGGCCCGGCAACCTGGAGAGCGACACCTACCAGCAGAGCGTGCTGCGCTCCGGGACGGTGCAGCGGCTGCTGGCCCAGCCGGCGCCGGTCGGGCCGACCGGCGAGGTGCGGCAGTTGGTCGACGGATACGCCGCGGGATACAACCGCTACCTGCGCGAGACCGGCGTGGACCACCTTCCGGACCCGTCCTGCCGGGGGAAGGGCTGGGTCGGGCCGATCACCGCCGACGACCTCTGGAACATCCTGTACGACGTCAACACCTGGACGGGCACCCCCAGGAAGTCGGCCGCCACCGCCGTCCCGGGAGCCGATGCCGCAGCCGCCCGCGACGCCGCCGCGCCCGCCGCCACGTCGGCCCGGCCGGACTGGGCGGGCCCGGCGGCCGACAGCCCCGATACCGGCAGCAACGCCTGGGCGATCGGCCGGGACGCCGACCGCGACGGCAACGGCCTGCTGCTGGCCAACCCGCACCTCCAGTGGGCCGGTCCGGAGCGGTTCTACCAGGCCCAGCTGACCATCCCGGGCGTCCTGGACGTCGCCGGCGCCGGCCTCTACGGCCTGCCGTTCCTGCAGATCGGCCACACCAAGGGCCTCGCCTGGACCCACACCACCAGCAATGCCCGCCACAGGCTCGCCTACCGGCTCTCGCTGGTGCCCGGCGACCCGACCGCCTACCTGGTGGACGGCAAGGTCGAGCGGATGACCGCGGTCACCGTCCCGGTCACCGTCCGGGCCGCCGACGGCACGCTCTCCACCGTCGACCGCACCGTCTACCGCTCCCGCCACGGCTACGTGATGGCCGAGGGCTGGACCCGCGAGTACGCCTTCACCATCCGCGACGCCAACGCCGACAACCTCCGATCCCTCGACGAGTGGGTGGCGATGGGCCGGTCGCAGAACCTCGACCAGCTCCGGCAGGCCCAGCGCACCCACCAGGGTGTCCCATGGATGTACACGACGGCCGTCGACGCGGGCGGGACCACCTACTTCACCGACTCCTCCGCCGTCCCGCAGCTCCCCGACGCGCAGCGGACGCGCTGTCTGGTGCCCGATCCGGTCGTCGACGGCATGCTGGACGGCTCGACCGCCGCCTGTGACCCGGGCAGTGACCCGGACGCGCTGCTCCCGGGCCTGTTCGGCCCGGCCAACCACCCCGCGCTGACCCGTACCGACTACGTGGCCAACGCCAACAACGGCCCCTACCTGACCAACGCGGACGCGCCGATGGCCGGCCTGCCCGCCGTCTACAACGGCGGCCCGGAGCTGGCCCCGCGGCCGCAGTTGAGCCTGCGGATGATCGCCGACCGCCGGGCCGGCACCGACGGCCTCGGCGCCCCCGGCTTCACCCTCGCCACCCTCCAGGCGACCATGTTCGGCAACCGGGTGCAGAGCGCCGAGCTGGACCGCGACGACGCCGTCGCCCTGTGCCGTGCCCACCCGGTGCTCGCGGCGACCGACGGCACCCCGGTCGACGTGAGCGCCGCGTGCGACGCACTCGCGGCCTGGAGCACCCGGGCCGACGCCGACAGCCGGGGCGCCGTGCTCTGGCAGGCGTACCGCGACGCGCTGGCCCGGATCCGGACGACATCCTGGCAGAAGGTCCCGTACGACCCGGCCCAGCCGCTGACCACCCCGCGCGGCATCGTCGCCGCCGACGCCGACGCCCAGCGTGCCTTCGCCGACGCGGTGCGCCGCCTGGCGGCGCTCGGGCTGCCGGTGGATGCCCCGCTCGGCCTCGTCCAGCGCTGGGCGGGCATCCCGCTGCACGGCTGCTCCAGTGAGACCGGCTGCTTCAACGTGCTCACGGCCGGGCCGGATTCGGGCGCCGGGGGCGGCACCTACCCCGCGGACCCGAGGAGCGTCCCGCTCGGCGCGAGCTTCCTGATGGCCACCGAGCTGACCGACCGCGGTCCGCGCACCCGGACCCTGCTCACCTACGGCGAGTCGGCCGACCCGACCTCGCCGCACTTCACCGACCAGACCCGCCGCTACGCCGACAAGCAGTGGGTGACGGAACGCTTCACCGAGGCCGAGATCCGCTCGGCCCCGGGCCTCACCGTCACCACCCTGAAGCGCTGACGCATCATCAGTTCACCATCGGGCCGCCGCCGTTCACCGAACGGAGGCGGCCCGATGGTGTGACCGGGGGGCGCGCCGACCTCACGAGGGGCGCGCGGAAAGTGCGGTGCATCAACGTCTTGATGCCACGTCAGGTTCCCCTGATGTGCGCAGACGTGGGCGGAAGGGTGTGTGCCGCTCATGGCAACAGGATGTTAACCAGATCGGCACACTCCGAGCCCTGGACGAGCTTTTGCCGACCCCATACCCGTGTTTTACTTCCCCTTGACGCGTCATCAGGTCACCGGGGGGACACCGAGGGTCACCGACGCGGCTGTGCGGCGCGCCATTCACCCGCCGCGGCCGCACCCACCCGCCCGGGGGCATCTGGTTCCGACGTGCCTGCCCGTCCACCGCCCCTCCCGGCCGACGCCGGGAGGGTCACCGAAGGAGGCATCCACCACCATGGAACCGCTCATCGACCGGGCCCGGGCGTTCCCGCAGCGCGCGGGCGACACCGGCCGGGAACTCACCGCACTCGCCGCCGGCCAGGCCCCGCAGGCCCTGTTCATCACCTGCTCCGACTCCCGGGTGGTGCCCGCGCTGATCACCGGCGCCGATCCCGGCGACCTCTTCGAACTCCGCACCGCGGGCAACATCGTGCCCGCCTACCGGGCCGACGCCGCCTCCGGCGAGACCGCCACCATCGAGTACGCCGTCGAGGTGCTCGGCGTCCGCGACCTGGTGGTGTGCGGACACTCGCACTGCGGCGCGGTCGGAGCCGTCGTGCGCGGCGAGGACCTCAGCGTGGTGCCCGCCGTCCGCTCCTGGCTGCGCCACGCCGACGGAGCCATGCTCCGGGCGGACGGTGCCGACGTCTTCGACCCGACGGTGGCCGGCCCGGTGCAGCGCCACGTGCTCGCCCAGCTCGAC
The DNA here is from genome assembly GCF_040609255.1 of Kitasatospora sp. NPDC004723. Lineage (NCBI taxonomy): Bacteria > Bacillati > Actinomycetota > Actinomycetes > Kitasatosporales > Streptomycetaceae > Kitasatospora > Kitasatospora sp. NPDC004723. The sequence continues at coordinate 27,573 of NZ_JBEXJT010000072.1, forward strand.
CGGCTGCGCGGCTACCCCGCCGTCGCCCGCCGACTGGGCGAGGGGCGGATACGGCTGCACGGCTGGTTCTACGAGATCCACACCGGACTGGTGCTCGCCCACCGGGCCGACGCCGGCCTCTTCCTCCCGCTGTGACCCCGTCGCACGGTCCGCCACCGCACCGCGCTTCACCGCACCGCCCTTCACCGCACCGCCCCTGCGCCGTCCACCGAACCCTCCGCACTCTCCCGAGGACCCGATGACTCGTCGTCCCGCCCTTCGGCTGAGCACTCTGCGCTCCGACCTCCCCGCATCCCTCGTCGTCTTCCTGGTCGCCCTCCCGCTCTGCGTGGGAGTCGCCGTCGCCTCCGGCGTCCCGGCCGAACTCGGCCTGGTCACCGGCATCGTCGGCGGCCTGGTGACCGGCCTGATGCCCGGCAGCAGCCTTCAGGTGTCCGGCCCCGCCGCCGGCCTGACCGTGCTGGTCCTCGCGGCCGTCCAGGAACACGGCCTCGCCACTCTCGGCGTCATCACCGCCGTCGCCGGCGTGCTCCAGCTCGCCCTGGGCGCCGCCCGCCTCGGCCGGCTGTTCCGGGCGATCTCCGTCTCGGTCGTCCAGGGCATGCTGGCCGGCATCGGCCTGGTGCTGATCGCCGGTCAGCTCTACGCGCTCGCCGACGCCAAGGCCCCGGCCGGCGGCCCCGCCAAGCTCGCCGGGCTCCCCGGGCTGGCCGCCGACGTCGCCGGGGATCCGCACGCGGTGGCCGCGGTCGCCGTCGGCGCCGGGACGGTGGCGGTCCTGCTGCTCTGGCCGCGCCTGCCGGCCCGGGTCCGGGCACTCCCGGCACCACTCGCCGCCGTCGCGGGCGCGACGGCCGTCACCGCCCTGTTCGACCTGCCCGTCGCCCGGGTCGAGGTGGCCGGACTCACCGGGGTCCTCCACCTGCCCGGAGCCTCCGACCTCGCGGCGCTCGGCAGCCTCGGCGTGCTCGGCACGGCCGTCGCCTTCGCGCTGATCGCCTCGGCCGAGAGCCTGTTCAGCGCGGCCGCCGTCGACCGTCTGCACGACGGTCCGCGGACCGACTACGACCGCGAACTGCTCGCCCAGGGCGTCGGCAACACCCTCTGCGGCCTGCTCGGCGCACTGCCGATGACCGCTGTCATCGTCCGCAGCGCCGCCAACGTCCAGGCCGGCGCCCGGAGCAAGGCCTCCCGCGTCCTCCACGGCCTCTGGCTGCTGCTCTTCGCGGCCCTGCTCCCGGGCTTCCTCTCCGCCATCCCGCTCGCCGCGCTGGCCGGCGTCCTGGTCCACGCCGGGGCCAAGCTGGTCCCGGTCCGCACCCTGTGGCCGCTCTGGCGGGCCGAGCGCGGCGAGGCGGTGATCCTGGCCGTCACGGCGATCGCGATCGTCGTGACCAACCTCCTGGAAGGGGTGCTGCTCGGGCTCCTGCTCGCGGTGCTCAAGAGTGCCTGGGACACCTCCCACCTCCAGGTCGCGGTCACCGAACTCCCGGACGGCGCCGTCCGGGTGAACCTGCACGGGAACGCCACCTTCCTCCGGCTGCCCCGCCTCCTCGAAACCCTCGAATCCCTGGAGGAACTGCCGGCCGACCGTCCCGTGCGGCTCGACCTCGCCGGCGTGCGTCACCTCGACCACGCCTGCCGCAGCGCCCTTGAGCTCTGGCAGGAGCGTCACAACCGCAACGGCTCCGCCGAGCTCCTCGGCCTGCCGGCCGCCTCCGTCTGATCCGGTCGGGGGGGGGGGGGGCGCGGCCCCCCCCCCCCCCCCCCCCCCCCCGGCGGGGGGGGGGGGGGGGGGGGTGGGCCCGGCCCCCCCCCCCCCCCCCGCCGCCCCCCGCCGCCGCGCGGCGG
>NZ_JBEXJT010000073.1:0-26630 GCF_040609255.1 Kitasatospora sp. NPDC004723
CTCGTCGGCCTCAAGGACAAGCAGCTCACCCAGCTGCGCCGCGACCACATCGGCTTCATCTTCCAGGCCTTCAACCTGCTGCCCACCCTCACCGCCCTGGAGAACATCACCCTCCCGATGGACATCGCCGGCCGCAAGGCCGACAAGCAGTGGCTGGACAAGGTGGTGGAGACCGTCGGCCTCTCCGGCCGCCTCTCGCACCGCCCCAGCCAGCTCTCCGGCGGCCAGCAGCAGCGCGTCGCGTGCGCCCGCGCCCTCGCCGGAAAGCCCGACATCATCTTCGCCGACGAACCGACCGGCAACCTCGACTCCCGCTCCGGCGCCGAGATCCTCTCCTTCCTGCGCAACTCCGTGCGCGAACTCGGCCAGACCGTCGTCATGGTCACCCACGACCCCGTCGCCGCCTCCTACGCCGACCGCGTCGTCTTCCTCGCCGACGGCCGCATCGTCGACGAACTGGCCCAGCCGACCGCCGACGCCGTCCTGGACCGCATGCGCCGCTTCGACGCCAAGGGCCGCACCAGCTGACGCCGCGCGTCCGCCGCCCGCCCCTTCGCAGACCCCAGGACCCCAGGACACCCCATGTATCGCACCGCACTGCGCAATGTGCTGGCCCACAAGGGCCGACTGCTGATGACGGCGCTGGCCGTCATGCTGGGCACCGCCTTCGTGGCCGGCACCATGGTCTTCTCCGACACCTTCGGCAAGGCCATGCGGGAGAACAACTCCACGAGCTACTCGGACGTGGCGGTCCAGGTCGTCGACACCGCCGCCGGCGCCACCGCCTCCCCCGAGTCCAAGAGCGAGAAGAGCCCGGTCACCCTGACCGACGCCACCGTCCAGCAGCTCACCGCGCTGCCCGGCACCGCGAGCGCCCGCGGCGTGGTCGGCGGCTTCACCGGCGTCGCGGACAAGAAGGGCGATCTGATCGGCCAGGCCTGGACGGCCCGGGGCGCCAACTTCGCCCCCGGCCCGGACGGCAAGGACACCCGCTACCCGATGGCCGAGGGCCAGGGCCCGAAGAACGGCAAGGAGATCGCCCTCGACCGGAAGACCGCCGACAAGGGCGGCTACAAGGTCGGCGACACCGTCCGGGTCGGCTCCAACGGCCCGGTCCTGGAGGCGAAGCTCACCGGCGTGTTCACCACCGACGACCCGGTGGTCAACAGCGGCGGCTCGCTCACCCTGTTCGACCGCGCCACCGCCCAGCAACTGCTGCTGGAGCCCGGCCGCTACAGCAGCATCGTGCTCGCCGCCAAGCCCGGCACCAGCGAGGACACCCTGCTCTCCCAGGTGAACCAGAAGCTCCGCCCCGAGCAGCAGATCGAGGTCCGCACCGGCGCCGATCTGAAGGCGGAGGACGAGCAGCTGATCACCAAGAGCTCCGAGAACATCCGCACCATGCTGCTCGCGTTCGCCGGGATCTCGCTCTTCGTCGGCATCTTCATCATCGCCAACACCTTCACCATGCTGATCGCCCAGCGCACCAAGGAGCTGGCGCTGCTCCGGGCGATCGGTGCCAGCCGCAAGCAGGTGACCGGCTCGGTGCTGGTCGAGGCGCTCGCCATCGGCGTCATCTCGGCCGGGGCCGGCCTGGTCGCCGGGGTCGGCGTCGGCGCCGGGCTGCAGTCCCTGGTCGCCTCGCTGGACGACGGCATGCCGACCGGGTCACTGGTGATCAAGCCGCTGACCGTGGTGGTCACCCTGCTGGTCGGCGTCCTGGTGACGGTGCTCTCCGCCCTGCTGCCGGCCGTGCGCGCCGCGCGGATCGCCCCGGTCGCCGCGATGAGCAGCGGCGACCAGCCCACCAGCCACAAGTCCCTGATGGTCCGCAACGCGATCGGCTCGGCGCTGGCCGCCGCGGGCATCGCCCTGGTCGCCTTCGGCGCCTCGAAGGGCAACGCCGACGGCCGGATGCCGGTCGCCTTCGGCGCGCTGCTCGCCGTCCTGGGCGTCTTCGTCCTGCTGCCGCTGCTCTCCCGTCCGGTGATCGCGCTGGTCGGCCCGGTGCTCGGCAGGCTGTTCGGCACGCCCGGCAAGCTGGCCCGGCAGAACGCGGTGCGCAACCCGCGCCGCACCGCCGCCACCGCCGCCGCGCTCACCATCGGCCTGACCCTGGTCAGCGGTCTGACGGTGATCGGATCCTCGCTCACCGACACCGTGGACCGGGCCGTCACCAGCTCGATGAAGGCCGACTTCCGGGTGGCCGCCGCCAACCGGATGAGCCTGTCCGACAAGGTCCCGGCCGAGATCGCCAAGGCCCCCGGGGTCGCCGCCTCCTCGCCGGTGACCCTCGTCACCTGGCAGCTCAACGGCACCAAGCGGGACATCGTCGGCCTGAACGCGGACAGCCTCGACAAGCTGGTCGAGGTGACCATGACGAGCGGCTCGATGGCCGCCGCCGCCCAGGGGCAGCTGCTGGTCGACCAGGACCTCGCGAAGAAGCTGGGCGCCACCACCGGCTCGGCCGTCGAGGTCACCTACGGCGACGGCTCCAAGGGCTCCCTGACCGTCGGCGGCGTCTACAAGCAGGGCGGCATGCTCGGCGGCGCGGTGCTGGCCAACAGCGAGATCCTCAAGCACGACCAGCAGCCGTACCTGAACCAGGTCCTGGTCAAGGGCACCGGCGGGGAGACCGAGGCGCTCAAGCAGGCGCTGAAGGACGCCACCGGCGCCAACCCGGTGATCGAGGTGCAGTCGCGCCAGGAGGTCCGGGACGGCTTCAGCCAGACCATCACCTTCGCGCTGAACATGATGTACGGCCTGCTGGCGATGTCGGTGATCGTCGCCATCCTCGGTGTGATCAACACCCTGGCGATGTCGGTCTTCGAGCGCAAGCGCGAGATCGGCATGCTGCGGGCGATCGGCCTGGACCGCTCCGGCATCAAGCGGATGGTCCGTCTGGAGTCCGTGGTGATCTCGGTGTTCGGCGCCGGCATCGGGGTCCTGCTCGGCTGCTTCACCGCCTGGGCGATCAACGGCACCCTGAAGTCCAGCCTCCCGGACATGGCCACCGTCGTCCCCTACGGCCAGCTGCTGCTCTTCCTGGCCCTGGCCGGCGTGGTCGGCCTGGTGGCCGCCTTCTGGCCCGCCCGCCGGGCCTCCAGGCTGGACATCCTGGACAGCATCAAGACCGACTGACCGCCGGACGGCGGTACGCGAGAAGGCCCCTGCCGGAGGGTTTCGGCAGGGGCCTTCTTCGCACTTCTGTACTCCGCCCGACTCGCACAGCCGGCTGAGCACCACGGAGGTCGTGGTCCGGCAGCACTGCCGGGCGGAGGGCCTCCGACTCATACCCCGGTGCTCCCACACCGGGGTCCGCAGTCGCTTACTTGCTGGCGAGCTCCTTGTCGGCGGCCGGCTTGGCGGCCTCGACGGCGGGCTTGGTGGGGGCCGTGACCTCCTGGATCGGCTGGTACGGGTTCTCCATCTGCGACAGGCCGACCATCTCGCGCTTCAGGAACATGGCGAGGGTCCAGTCGGTGAAGACCCGGACCTTCCGGTTGAAGGTGGGGACCATGGCGCCGTGGTACAGGCGGTGGAACCACCAGGCCGGACGACCCTTCAGCTTGTACTTGCCGAAGAGGATCGCGACACCCTTGTGCAGGCCGAGACCGGCGACCGCACCCAGGTTCTTGTGCTTGTACTCCTGCTGCGGGAAGCCGCGCATGCCGGAGATCACGTTGTCACCGAGGACGGCGGCCTGGCGCACGGCGTGCTGCGCGTTCGGCGGGCACCAGGCGCCCTCGCCGGCGGCGAGGTCCGGCACCTGGGCGTTGTCGCCGGCGGCCCAGACGTAGTCGAAGCCCTGGACCTGGAGGGTCGGCGCGGTGTCGACGTGGCCACGCGGGCCCAGCGGCAGACCGAACTTGGTCAGCACCGGGTTCGGCTTCACACCGGCCGTCCACACGATGGTGGAGGCGTCCATCTCCATGCCGTTCTTCAGCACGACGTGGCCGTCGACGCAGGAGTCCATCGAGGTCTCGATGTAGACCTCGATGTTGCGCTCCTCGAGCTTCTCCTTGGTCCACAGACCGAGGTCCGGGCCCATCTCGGGGAGGATCCGGTTCGCGGCCTCGACCACGACGAAGCGCATGTCGTCACGGCTGACGGTCTTGTAGATCTTGGAGGCGTCGCGCGCCATGTCCTCGATCTCGGCGATCGTCTCGACGCCGGCGAAGCCGCCGCCGATGATGACGAAGGTCAGCGCCTTGCGGCGGATCGCCTCGTCCGTGGTGGACTCGGCCTTGTCCAGCTGCGCCATGACGTGGTTGCGGAGGGCGATGGCCTCCTCCACGGTCTTCATGCCGATGCCGTTCTCGGCCAGACCCGGGATCGGGAAGGTGCGGGAGACCGAACCGGTCGCGACGACCAGGTAGTCGAAGGGCAGCTCGTACGAGTCGCCGGCCGCGGGCTGGATCGTGGCGATCTTGCGCTCGTGGTCCACACCGGTGACCGCACCGGTGAGCACCTCCGCGTTCTTCAGCGCGGTGCGCAGGGGCGCGACGAGGTTACGGGGCGCGACGTTGCCGCCGGCCGCCTCGGGGAGGAAGGGCAGGTACGTCATGTACGACCGCGGGTCCACGACCGTGACGGTCGCTTCGCCGTAGCGCATCTTCTTGAGGATGCGCATCGCGGCATACAGGCCGACGTAACCACCGCCGACAATGAGGATGCGAGGACGCTCCGTGGTGCTCATATCCGAAAGTATCCAGCACCGCTCGGAGCAGCCTTCGTGAGCCCACTCACAAGCTTATGGGGACCTTCTGCTACACTGCGCGCCCCCGTTTCGGCTCCCCGCCCACCCCCTGGCGGCCCACGCGGCCCCCTGGTGGGCACGCCCGTTCGGACGGCCCCGCTGAGCAGCAACGATCCATGGCACAGCCCGGTTCCCGCATGAGATTTCGAATTTCAAACCTCCAGCGGCCCAGAACCTGCGATCCAGCGGCCATCACGCCCAGCGAGCCTTCGGTCCCACATATCGGACGGACCGGGCCGCCGGGCACGCCGAAAGACTGGATCCTCATGTGAAGAAATTCACGAACATTCCGCGGCGCCCCGCGCGCGCCCCGGCCCCGGAGCCCCAGGGGGGGCTGCCGGGGCCGGGGCGGTAAGTCCCACGACTGCTCAGCGGGCGATACTCCAGGCGATTCCGTCCAGGATGTCGTGCTCGCTGACGACCACCTCGGCGGCGCCGGTGCGCTCCATGATCTCCAGCAGCTCCAGCGCGCCCGCCGCGATCACGTCCACCCGGCCCGGGTGCATCGACGGGATCGCCGCCCGCTCCGCGTGGGTGGCGTGCAGCAGCCGGTCGGCGATCTCGGCGACCCGCTCGCGGGAGATCCGGGAGTGGTGGATCGCCTCCGAGTCGTACCGCGGCAGGTCCTGGGCGATCGCCGAGATGGTGGTGACCGTGCCGGCCAGGCCGACCAGGGTGGCCGCGCCGGTCAGCGGGACGGCCTCCTCGGCCCGGTCCAGCTCGGCCCGGACGTGCGCCCGGGCCTCGGCGACCTGCTCGTCCGACGGCAGCTCGGCGCCGCCGAAGTGCCGCTCGGTCAGCCGGACGCAGCCGATGTCCACCGAGCGCGCCGCCCGGACGTCCTCGGCCCCGAGCACGAACTCGGTCGAGCCGCCGCCCAGGTCGAAGACCAGGTAGGGGGCCGGGAACTGACCCCCGGTGAGCTCCTTGGTGGCGCCGGTGAAGGACAGGTGCGCCTCCTCCTCCCCGCTCACCACCTCGGGCTCCACGCCCAGGGCCGCCCGCACGCCGTCGACGTACTCGGCGCTGTTCTCGGCGTCCCGGGAGGCGCTGGTGGCGACGAAGCGGATCCGCTCGGGGCCCACCCCGAAGCCGGAGATCACCTCGGCGTACTCCCGGCAGGCGGCGAAGGTGCGCTCCAGCGCGTCCGGGTGCAGTCGCCCGGTGCGGTCCACGCCCTGGCCCAGCCGGTTGATGATCATCCGCCGGTCGAGGTCGGTGATCTCCCCGGTCCGCGGGTCCAGGTCGGCGACCAGCAGCCGGATCGAGTTGGTCCCGCAGTCGATCGCCGCCACCCGGGTGGTACTCATGCGCCGGCCTCCCCCGCCTCGTCCGCCTCGTCCGACTCCTGCGCGGCCCGCTTGGCGGCGCGATCGGCGGTCTTCTGCTCCTTGGCCGCGATCACGGCCGCGTGGTCCTGCTCCTTGGCCCGGTTGCGGGCCACCCGCTCGCCGGCCTCGGCGACCTCGGCGGCGGAGACGCAGGGGCCCTTGGCCCACCAGTCCTCCAGCATGCCGAGCGCCTCGTCACCGAGCGGGTTGACGCCCTCGCCGGCCGCCAGCGAGTGGCCGACCAGCACGTGCAGGCACTTGACCCGGTCCGGCATGCCGCCGGCGCTCGGGAAGCCCTCCAGCACCTCGATGGCGTCCCGGCGGGCGATGTAGTCCTCGTGCGCCTTCTGGTACGCCGCGGCCAGCTCGGGGTCCTCGGCGAGCCGGGCGCTCTGCTCCTTCATCACGCCGTCCGCCTCCAGGGTGCCGATCAGCGAGGCGGCCTTGGGGCAGGTCAGGTAGTACAGCGTCGGGAACGGCGTGCCGTCCGGCAGTCGGGGGGCCGTCTCCACGACGTCCGGGTTGCCGCACGGGCAGCGGTGGGCCACGCCGCGCAGGCCGCGCGGGACCCGGCCGAGCTGCGCGGCGATCGCCGCGACGTCCTCGTCGGAGACGGTGGGGTGGTTCTCAGTGGTCATGGGAGGAGCTGTCTCCAGCGGGGGCGGGGGCGGGTGGTGAGGGAGGGGCGGGCTGCCCCGGGGTGGCGGGGGTCACCGGCGCGGGAGCGGCCAGGGGTGCGGCGGCGGCGTCCACGGAGTCCCAGACGCTGGCGTACCAGGGCCGGGCCGCCTCGGCCGGACCGGCCGCCGGGCCCGCCGCGGGCGCCGGAGCGCCCAGCGCGGACTTCGCCGCGTCCTGGGCCGCCGGGTCCACCGCGATGTACGGGGTCTCCCCCGGCATCGCGTAGTGCAGCCGGGTGCGGGCCTGCGCCTTGACGTACTCCGGGTCCTGCCAGCGGGCCTTCTCCCGGCGCAGCTGCTCGACCTGCTGCCGGGCGTGCTCAGCCCGGGCGCGCTGCGCCGAGATCTCCGAACGCTGCGAGATGAACTGCCGGGTCGGGTAAGCGAGGATCGCCACCAGGGAGCAGAGCACCAGGACGAGGACGGTCGCCCGGCTCGTGAACCGAGGCCGGGCCGCCAAGCCCGGGATCCTCCAGCCTGCCATCTGCGGTGTCCCCTCCTGGTCGCGACGGTGCCCCGCCGTCCACCCTACGGGGTGAACGGCGGGGCACCGGTCAGGCGTGCGCTACCTGGCGTCCCGGCGATACCGGCCGGGCGCCGCAGGTCGGGCTCAGCCCTCGTGCTTGAACCGCGGGAACGCGCCGCGGCCGGCGTACTCGGCGGCGTCGTCGAGGATCTCCTCGATGCGCAGCAGCTGGTTGTACTTGGCGACGCGCTCGGAGCGGGCCGGGGCGCCGGTCTTGATCTGGCCGCAGTTGGTGGCGACGGCCAGGTCGGCGATGGTGACGTCCTCGGTCTCGCCGGAGCGGTGCGACATCATGCAGCGGTAGCCGTTGCGCTGGGCCAGCTCGACGGCGTCCAGGGTCTCGGTCAGCGAGCCGATCTGGTTGACCTTCACCAGCAGCGCGTTGGCGGTGCCGGTCTCGATGCCGCGGGCCAGACGGGCCGGGTTGGTGACGAACAGGTCGTCGCCGACCAGCTGGACCTTGTCGCCCAGCTTCTCGGTCATGGCCTTCCAGCCGTCCCAGTCCGACTCGTCCAGCGGGTCCTCAATGGAGACCAGCGGGTAGGCGGCGACCAGGCCGGCGTAGTACTCGATGAGCTCGGCGGAGGAGAGCCCCTTGCCCTCGAACTGGTAGGCGCCGTCCTCGTAGAACTCGGAGGAGGCGACGTCCAGGGCCAGCGCGACGTCCTTGCCCGGCACGTAGCCGGCCTTCTGGATGGCCTCGACGATGAGGTCCAGGGCCTCGCGGTTGGAGTCCAGGTTCGGGGCGAAGCCGCCCTCGTCGCCCAGGCCGGTCGACAGACCGCGCTCCTTCAGCACGCCCTTGAGGGTGTGGTAGACCTCGACGCCCCAGCGGACGGCCTCGGAGAAGGACTCCGCGCCGATCGGGGCGATCATGAACTCCTGGATGTCGACGTTGGAGTCCGCGTGCGAGCCGCCGTTGAGGATGTTCATCATCGGGACCGGCAGGACGTGCGCGTTCGGGCCGCCCAGGTAGCGGAACAGCGGCAGGTCGCTGGCCTCGGAGGCGGCGTGCGCGACGGCCAGCGAGACGCCCAGGATGGCGTTGGCGCCGAGCGAGGACTTGTCCGGGGTGGCGTCCAGGTCGAGCATGGCCTGGTCGATCAGGCGCTGCTCGGTGGCGTCGTAGCCGACCAGCTCGGGGCCGATCTGCTCGATGACGGCCAGGACGGCCTTCTCCACGCCCTTGCCGAAGTAGCGGTTCTTGTCACCGTCGCGGAGCTCCAGCGCCTCGAAGGCACCGGTGGAAGCACCCGACGGGACGGCGGCACGGCCGGTGCTGCCGTCGTCGAGGCCGACCTCGACCTCGACCGTGGGGTTGCCGCGCGAGTCGAGAATCTCACGAGCGACGACGACATCGATGGACGGCACGAGGCATCTCCTAGCGGAAGCAGGTTCGGCTGACGGTGGGGTGCAGTCGGCCGGACGATTGCGGAGTCGTTACGACCAGAGCCTAACCGCACGGGCTGTCCGGGCCACGTCGACCTCGGTTCCGTCTCAGCGTGTGGCCGTGCTACCCACCGGTAGTTCACCTGGTTGCCCGACCTGCGGGGCCCGGATGCGGACGAAGGGGACCGATCGGCCCCCTCCGTCCGTCCGCGGGATCGGACCGGCCGTCAGCCGAGGGTCAGGACCTGGCCCGGGACGATCAGGTTCGGGTCGCCGCCGACGGTGCCGCGGTTGCCGTCGTACAGCGCCTGCCAGCCGCCGGAGACGCCCTGGGTGGTGGCGATCCCGGCGAGCGTGTCGCCGGACCGGACGGTGTAGCCCTGGCCGGCCGACTGCTGCTGCTGCGCGGCGGGGGCGCTCTGGACGGGCTGGGCGGCCGGCTGGCCGGCGTACTGCTGGTAGACGCTCTGGTGGCTGGTCCAGTACCAGGCGCCGTTGTTCTGGTACCAGTACACCTTGGCGTCGGCGTCCCAGCCGGCCTTGCCGGAGAAGGCCGGCGCCTGCGGGGCCTGCTGCTGGGTCTGCTGCGGGGCCTGCTGGGTCTGCTGGGCGCTCTGCGGCGCGTACTGGCGGGCCTGCGGCTTGGCGGCCTGCTGCTGCGGCTGGGCCTGCGGCGTGGCGGCCGGCTTCGGGGCGGCGGGCTTCGGGGTCTGCTGCTGGGCCTGCGGCTTCGGGGCGGCCGGCTTGGCGTCCGTCGAGGTGTCGACCGCCGCCGGGGCGCCGCCCTTGGTCAGGCCCGCCTTCTGGGAGCAGACCGGCCAGGCGCCCGGGCCCTGCGAGGCGAGGACCTTCTCGGCGACCGAGATCTGCTGCCCCTTCGAGGCCTGGTTGGCCTGCGGCGCGTAGGCGGTGCCGCCGTACGCCTTCCAGGTGCTGGAGGTGAACTGGAGGCCGCCGTAGAAGCCGTTGCCGGTGTTGATGCTCCAGTTGCCGCCGCTCTCGCACTGGGCGACCGCGTCCCAGGTGGAGGCCGGGGCGGCGGAGGCGCCGGTGGCGCTCAGGATGGGCATCGCCAGCCCGACGCCGGCGACACCGGCGACGGCGATGGCCTTCTCGGCCTGGGTACGGCGACGGTGACGACCGGTTCCAACGAACAGCATGAAGAGGTCCCTCTCCGCACGCCTGCGAGGTGAGCTGTCGGGTTCGGACCGGGAGGTGGCCCGGCCGCGCGGAGGCGGCTTCACCCCTAGCCGTGGGAGACGGCGCAAAACCTGGGTCCCCCGCCCCTGCCCAGGGTTCTGATCGGTTTCCCGTGGTGCGGCGGGCAGGACTCGGCGTTCCGCGCACGGGGCTCGCAGCTGCGAACTCCACGGAGAGTAGACAGATCTTCAGAGCAATCACAAGCTCATATCGCAGATATCACATCAACATCACGTCATGTGATTGATTGCCTACCAACCGAGGCGGTATGTCCGGATTGAGGATGGTTCAGACCCCCTGAAAGTGGGCAACGGAGAGTCCCCATCAGCCGGTTGTGCCGGTTCGTCAGCTCCCCGAACCGGCCTCCGGAACCGCTCCGAGCTGCGCTTTCTCCGGCGTGAATTCCACCGGAAGCTCACGGAGTCCACGCATGATCAGACCGCCGCGCCAGCGCAGGTCGTCGGGGTCGGCGGCCAGCCGCAGGTCCGGCAGCCGGGTCAGCAGGGTGGCCAGCGCGGCCCGCCCCTCCAGCCGCGCCAGCGGCGCGCCGATGCAGTAGTGGATGCCGTGCCCGAAACCCAGGTGCGGGTTGTCCGCGCGGGCCAGGTCCAGGGTGTTCTCGTGGGCGAACCGCGCCGGGTCCCGGTCCGCCGCCGCGAGCACCACCAGCACCGGGTCGCCGACCGGGATCGCCACCCCGCCGATGGTCAGCGGACTGGTCGCGAACCGCCAGGTGGCCAGCTCCACCGGCCCGTCGTAGCGCAGGAGTTCCTCGATCCCGGTCTCCAGCAGCGCGCTCTCGCCACGCCCGACGGACTCCTGGAGCAGGGCCCGCTGGCCCGGGTTGCGCAGCAGCGCGTACACGCCGTTGCCGATCAGGTTGACCGTCGTCTCGAAACCGGCGAACAGGAGGATGAAGGCCATCGCCGCCGCCTCGTTCTCGGTCAGGTGCTCGCCGTGGTCGCTGGCCCGGATCAGCCCCGAGATCAGGTCGTCGCCGAGGTCGGCCCGCTTGCGGTGGATCAGCTCGGCCAGGTACGCCCGCATCCGCTTCACCGCGCGCCCCACCCCGCCGCGCCGGCCGCCGCCGTGACGGATCATCATCCCGGCCCAGTCCCGGAAGTCGTCCTGGTCCTCGGCCGGCACCCCGAGCAGGTCGCAGATCGCGTAGATGGGGAGCGGGAAGGCGAACTCGTGGATGAGGTCGGCCGAGCCGCGCGCCGCGAAGCCGTCGATCAGCCGGTCGGTCAGCTGCTGCACCCGCGGCTCGAAGGCCGCCACCCGGCGCGGCGTGAACGCCTTGGACACCAGCCGGCGCAGCCGGGTGTGGTCCGGCGGGTCGATGTTCAGCAGGTGCGTCATCAGATCGGCCTGGCGCTCGCCCGGGATGCCGACCCGGCCGGTGCGGTGGGCCTGCTCGCTGTGGTGCACCGGGTTCTTGGAGAGCCGGCTGTCCGCGAGCGCCTGCCGGGCGTCCGCGTACCGCGTGACCAGCCACGCCTCGACCCCGCTCGGCAGGGTGGTCCGGTGCACCGGCTCGTGCTCGCGCAGCCACGCGTACGCGGGGTACGGATCGGCGGCGAACTCCCAGGTGAACAGGGGCGGACGGGCGGAGGCGGGCTGAGCTGGCATGGGTCGACGGTATCCCGGGCGTGTCCCGGTGACCGCACGGCGTGCACACGGGCTCTCGGGGCACCGGGCGAAGCCCTTCCGCGTGGCAGGCGTGAGCCTGGTCACCTGAGGGGTAATTCCTGTTGCGGAGGGTCAGGACCTGCCTACGATCCTCCGCAAGATGTCCGTGGGCGACGGTGCGGAGCCGCCCACAGGGAGGAGCAAGGCCATGCGGGTCACCGGTTCGGTCGTCGTGATCACCGTCCTCGCCGGCGGGTCGGGGGCGGACCTCGCCCGCCGCTTCACCGCGGCGGGCGCCGCCGGCGTGCTGATCGCCGACCAGCAGGCCGGGGTCGCCGAGGACCTCGCCACCGAGCTCGACCGGCCGGGCTGCCCGGTCGTCGGCGTCTGCGGCGACGTCCGCCGCCCCAGTGACGTCGCCGCGCTGGTCGACACCGCCGAGAAGCACCTGGGCCCGATCGACCTGTTCTGCGTGGCCGGGCCGGACGGCGAGCGGATCGTCTCCCTCTCCGACCTGCCCGACCACCTCGACCTGGAGCGGCTCGCCGAACTCGTCGCCCTGGTCGGCGAGGCGATCGGCGAGGTCGTCGTCCCGGCGCAGCGCCGTCCGGTGGAGGACGTCGCCGCCGTCTGAGGCGCCGCCGTCCGGGTGGGGCCGTTCGGGGTGGGGCGCCCGGGGGCGTGACCGCTACTCCTCCGGCTTCAGGCCCTCGGCGGCGCGCACCGCGTCCCGGTAGCCGCGGGCCGCGGCCCGCAGGGCGGCGTCGACGTCGACCCCGGCGTCGTGCGCGCGCTGCGCCACCGCGAGCAGCAGCCGGCCCGCCGACTCCGCCGTGAGGTCGGCGGGCAGCTCGTAGGGCTCGTCCGGCACGCCCGCGAATCCGGCCCGGCGCACCCGGGACACCAGCTTCGCCGCGTACGCGAGCGAGGGCAGCCCGGCCGGCACGCCGTCCAGCACCGATTCGCGCTCCGACTTCTCGGCCGCCTTGAGCGCCTCCCAGCTGGCCTCCACCTCGGCCGGACCGCTCGCCTCGGCGTCGCCGAACACGTGCGGGTGGCGGTACATCAGCTTGTCGACGATGTCGCCCGCCACGTCGTCGATCGAGAAGGCGCCGGTGGGGTGCTCCTCGGCGATCCGGGAGTGGAAGAAGACCTGGAGCAGGACGTCGCCCAGCTCCTCGCGGAGCATGTCGCGGTCCCCCTCCTCGATCGCCTCGACCAGCTCGTAGGCCTCCTCGACCAGGTACTTCACCAGGCTGGCGTGGGTCTGCTCGGCGTCCCACGGGCAGCCGCCCGGCGAGCGGAGCCGGTCCATCACGGAGACCAGGTCCAGCAGCCGCGCGCCCGGCAGGTCGTAGGAGCCGGGCAGCACCTCGATCTCCGGCACCTCGCCGGCGTGCTCGACGGCGAGGCGGGCCAGCGCGTCGGTCAGCCCGGGGTCGCCGTCCGGGCTGCCCAGCCAGACCGTCGGGCCGGCGGTGGCGGGCAGCTCGGCCGGGGCCCCGGTGAGCAGCCGGGCCAGCGCGGGGGCGGAGCCGGGGGTCACGATCCGGACCTCGACGCCGGCCTGCGTCACAGCGGGCAGCTGCGGGTGGTCGGGGTCGGCGGCGAGCACCCGGCCGGCCGACCGCAGCGCCTCCCAGGCGGGCCAGGAGAGCAGACCGGGGGCCACCCGGTGGGTGGTGATGAGGAGGATCAGCTTCGCACCCGGGGGATTCGTCGTCACACCCCGAACCTACCCGCCCGGCCCGCGGCCCCGCCCCCCGGTTTGTGCGCCCGCCGCGGCCTGCCCGGCGCGTGCCCCGCCCGTGCGGCCCCGCCCTTCGCTCGCCCCCGGTCAGCCCTGCGGGGGCCAGGGGGTGGCGGCGGTGCGGTGGGGCTGGAGGGTGTCGAGGGTCCGGCGCAGACGGCGGACGGCCGGGTGGTGGGGCCCCTCGCGGCGTTCGCGGTCGAAGAGCAGCTGGAGCAGCCACGACCAGGCCGCCTCCGTCTCGCCGAGCGAGGCCAGCAGCACGCCGATCCGCTCCCGGAGGTCCAGCAGCCGCTCCGGTTCGCTCTCCGGCCACACCGCGTGCAGGGACTGGAACTCGGCGAGCGCCTCCGCGCCCCGCCCCAGCTGTTCGAGGCACTCGGCGGCCCGGTAGCGCGGTTCCAGCGCCCGCCGCCCGTGCGGCCCGCCCTCGGCGGTGGCCGCGAGCAGCCGGTACTCCGGCAGGGCCTCGTGGTGGCGCCGTTCCTGGAGCAGCGTGCGGGCGTAGATGGTGCGGACGGTGCGGACCATCGCCGCCCCGTCGCCGAGTTCGGACCGGCCGCGGGCCAGCAGCCGGGCGGCGAGGTCGAGCACCTCGGCCCGTCGGCCCGCGTCGACCAGGTCGGAGAGCCGGGCACAGGCCGCCGCGAAGTCCTCCCCCGCCGCGACGGGCACCGCGGGAGGCGGCGCGGCGGCGGGCGGGTTCGGCACCGCGGCCATCAGGAACGGCGGCGCCACCCGGGCCGACGCCGCCGGTGCGGCGCCCGCCGGCCGGGGCTGCGGCTGGAGCGGGTGCCGGTACGGGCGGGCCGGGTCGGGCAGCGACCCGTACCGGGGCTGCGGCACCGCGAGGGCGGCGGGCAGCAGCGGAAGCAGCCGCTCGTACACCGCCTGCGCGTCGGCCGGGCGGTCCTCCGGCCGCTTGGCGAGCAGGTCGAGGACCAGCCGCTCCAGCGGGGCCGGCACGTCCGGGCGCAGCTCGCGCAGCGGCACCGGCGGGTCGTCGACGTGCCGACGCAGCAGGCCCAGGGCGGTGGGGGCGCGGAACGGCCCTTCGCCGGCCAGCATCTCGTGCAGCAGGCAGCCGAGCGCGTAGAGGTCGCTGCGCGGGTCGACGGTGGCGGACAGGGCCTGTTCCGGCGCCATGTAGGAGGGGCTGCCGATCGGGACGCCGGTGAGGGTGAGGCGGGTGGCCGTCGGATCGATCGCGGTGGCGATGCCGAGGTCGAGCAGCACGGTCCGGCCGTCCTCACGGACCATCACGTTGCTGGGCTTGAGGTCCCGGTGGACGACCGGCACGGCGTGGACGGCGGCCAGTGCGGCGCACAGCTGGGCGGCCACCGAGACGGCGCGCTCGACCGGGAACGGCGCGTCCTCGGCGATGAGGTCGGCCAGGCTGACGCCGGGCACGCGCTGCATGACGAGGTACAGCTCGCCGCCGTCCTCGCCCGCGTCGAAGACGGTGACCAGGCCCGGGTGGTCGAGGGCGGCGGTGGTGCGGCACTCGCGCAGGAAGCGGTGGCGCAGTTCGTCGCCGGGGCCGAGGTGTCCGGCGCGGGCGGGGCCGGTGGCGCCGGTGGCGGCGAGCAGGTGGTCGGTGCGCAGCAGCTTGACCGCGACCGGGCGGGCGAGCCGCTCGTCGCGGCCGGCCCAGACCTGGCCCATGCCGCCGTGGCCGATCTTCTCGGTGAGGTGGTAGCGGCCGCCGATCACCCGGGCGGCGGTCACGGGCGGTCCTCGCGGGCCTGACGGCGCAGCAGCTCACCGAGTTCGCGCAGCTCGTCGGAGGTGGCGGGGCCGGCGGGAGCGACGGGAGCGACGGGAGCGGCGGGGCCGGGACCCGCGGCGCGGACCGGCGGGTGCGAGATGGCCGACGGGTGGGAGTCTGCGGCCGGGTAGGGCCGGGCCGTCTGCGGGTACGGGGCGGCGCTCCCGTACGGCTGGGCGGCGGGGTAGGGCTGCGCGGGCTGCGGGTACGGCCGGGCGACCGGGTACGGCTGGACGGGGGCGGCGGGCGCCGGGTAGCCGTACCCGGCGGGCGGCGCGTAGGAGCCGGCCGGAACGGGCTGCCGGCCGGGCCGGGCCGCCGACCAGACCGCCCGGCGGTCCATCAGCAGGAAGTGCACCGGCGGGGTGAACGCCAGCAGCAGCATCATCGTGGTGCCGACCGTGTCGGCGGTCGGGGCGTCGCCCTTGGGGTAGCTTCCGGCGACCCCTGCGGAGATGAAGAAGGTGAGGAAGAGCCCGGCGTAGACCACCGCGCCCAGGACGTCGTACCACCGGCGGCGACGGATCGCCAGCAGCAGCGAGGGGACCATGCCGAGCAGACCGAAGGAGAGCACCGGCGCGAGGACCACCAGGATCCGGCCGAGCACGCCGTACGGCCCGGGCTTGCGGCCACGGCCCTGCGGCGGGACGGCGACGGTCGGGGCGTAGGCCTGCGGTCCGGTGCCGGGTATGCCGCCGGCCGGCGCGCCACCGGGCGGTGGGCCGAACTGCCCGGGGTACTGCCCTGACATGCGCGCTCCTGAGCGGGTGAGGACGACGGCGGTCCCGATCACCGAATCGGTCCCGCACACCGTACCGCCCGGGCCTGTCGGGCGACCCCGGCGCGGGACGTCGACCGGACCGGCCTCCGGGGCGGGCGTCAGGGTGCCGACGGGGGCGCGGCGGTGCCGGCGGCGAGGGCGTCGGTGGCGGCCTGGGTGAGGGTGCGGCCCAGGGTGGCGGCGCGCTGCAGGGCGGTGTCGAAGGCGGCGAGCCGGGCGAAGGCCGCGCCCAGCCCGCGCTGTTCGGCGACCGGCAGACGCGGCAGCTCGACCCGGCGGATGTCCAGGCGGGTGGTGGTGGAGGCGTGGCTGGCGGCCCTGCGGGCGGCGGCCGTGGAGCGCAGGTGGCCGGCCAGGAACTCCGGGTCGAGCGCGGCCGGGTCCGGGCGCAGCAGGTGGAGCTGGCGGCCGAGGGCGGCTCCGGCGGGCGGGCCGTCCGGGCCGACGACGCGGGCGGTGCCGCCGCCGAGGGCGGGGACGAGGACGTCGCCGGGGCGGGTCAGCGGGACGGCGTCGGCGGCTTCGGCGGTCCGGTCCAGGACGGCGCCGGGGGCGCTGCCGGTGAGCAGGTCCTGCTCGGTGAGGACCGGGGTGCCGCCCGGGTCGGCGTCGGCCGGGCGGGAGGGCGCGCCGGCCCCGGAGGAGTGCACCTCCAGCAGCCCGGAACGGACCAGTTCGCCCAGCGTGACGACCGCGCCGCCACCGCTGCTCGCGCCGCCGCCCGCTTCGCCGGTCGGCTCGGGCAGCAGTGCCGCGGGGTCGGCGAGGCCGGCCAGCAGCTCGGCCAGCCGGCCGCCGAGGTGGGAGAGCCCGGCGGCGCCGCCGGGCGGGGCGGCCGGCGGGACGTGGCGGGCGGGCGAGAGGTCGGTCTCGTCGTCGAGCAGGTCGATCGCCGCCACGGTCCGGTGCCGGCCGGGGCGGTCCGCGGGCAGCGGCAGGCCCTCGCGGGCGGCGAGGTCGAAGGCCCGCCAGGCGTCCAGGACGGTGCGGCGCAGCTCGGGCCAGCGGACCTTGTCGCGGCCGCCCTCGGCGCCCGCGGCCGAGCCGGGTGAGGCGGAGGCCGCGTCCAGCATCAGGACCTGGCGGAAGTCGTCGCCGGGGCGGGGGGCGCGCAGCACCCAGAGGTGGAGCGGCACCCCGTACGGGGGCGCGGCGCCGGCGGGGAGCGCGACGACGGCGCGCAGCGCGCCGGAGCGCAGCAGTTCGGCGCGGACCCGGCGGCCGGCCCGGCGGGCGGCGACGGTCGGCGGGAGCAGCAGGGCCGCGAGCCCGCCGGGGCGGGTGTGGGCGAGGCAGTGCAGCACCCAGGCGAGTTCGGACTCGCCGCGCGGCGGGACGAGACCGCCGGGCCAGCGCCGGTCGAACTGCAACTCGTCGTGGCCCCAGTCCCGCTCGTTGTAGGGGGGCTGGCAGAGCACCGCGTCGAAGGTGTGGCCGGTGTAGGCGTCGGCGCGCAGGGCGTCGCCGGGGCGGAGCTCGACCGGGAGCGGGGCGGGGTCGGCGGCGGGTGTGCGCAGCGCGAGCCGGAGCCCGGCGAGCGCGGCGGTGACCGGGTCAACGTCCTGGCCGTAGCGGTCGGTGGTGGGCGGCAGGGCGAGCAGCAGCGCTCCGAGGCCGGCGGCGGGGTCGAGCACGGTGGCGGGGACGCCCGCGACGGCGGCGAGCAGTTCGGCGGCCTCCGGCGGGGTGGGGCTGAGCTGGCGGGTGTTGGCCTCGGCGTAGCGGGTGAGGAGCTGTTCGAAGGCGCCGGCCGGGCCGGCCGCGGCGGCGAGTTCGGCGAGCAGGCGGGCGAGGTCCAGTTCGGTGGAGCCGAGCAGGCCGGGCTGCCGCAGGCCGGCGGCGCCGTCGGGGCCGAGCGCGGCGCGGGCGGTGTCGGCGAGGGCGCGCGGCAGACCGGTGGCGAGCCTGGTGTCCGGCTGGTCGGCGAGCGCGCCCCAGCGCTCCGGCGCTCGGTGGTGCAGCAGCAGGACGGAGCCGGCCAGGACCAGCGGGGCGGCCGGGTGGCCGCCCGGGTCGCGCAGGGTCTCGACGAGCCGCCAGACCCGTTCGAGCAGCGGCAGTTCGGCGATCTTGCCCTGGGCCCGGAGCCAGGACTCGACGTCGGTGAGCGCGAAGGTCGGGCTGCTGTCGGTGCCGCCGACCGGGCGGGGGAAGTCGGGGTGGCGGCGGCGCCAGTTGCTGACGGCGGCGCGGCCCACCCCGGCGAGACGGGCGATCTCGACGGCGGTCACCTCGGGACGGTCCGGCATGGGTGCTCCTTCGGCGGCGGCAGCGGGCGACGACGGCGGGACGACGCGGCGGCGGCATCGGTGTGACCACACAGCATAGCCAGCACCTTCCGTCGATCCGTTCACACGTGAACGGAGAGGTTTCATGAATGCCTGTTGACTCGGTTCACAGCGCATGGTGTGATCTCTCCTGTCGACAGCACGCCAGGTCGGCACCGGGAACCGCGAGTTCGCAGAGACCAAGGAGACAGCCATGTCCGCCACCACCCGCCGCACCCGCCGCACCGCCGTCCTGCTGGCCGGCGCCGCGCTCGTCGCCCTCACCGCGACGGCCTGCGACTCCACCGGCGGCACCTCCGTCTCCACCGAGGCCAAGCAGACCGCCGCCGCCCCGGCCCCGGCGGCCACCGGCGGCGGCACCCCGGCCAAGCCCGCCGAGAGCAAGCCGGCCGAGAGCAAGCCCGCCGAGGCGGCCAAGGCCCCGGCCAAGGTCGGCGACACCATCGCCCTGAAGGGCACCCTGGAGAAGGGCAACACCGCCGACGTCAGCGCGCTGAAGGTGGTCGACCCCGCCGCGAGCAGCAACGAGTACCTCACCGCGGCGGCCGGAAAGCACTACGTCGCCGTGCAGTTCCAGATCAAGGCGACCGGCTCCAAGGCGTACGGCGAGGCGCCGTGGAGCAGCGCCAAGCTGATCGACGACCAGGGCCAGGCGTACGGCCCGACGTTCGCCGAGACCAAGGCCGGCCCGTCCTTCCAGACCCCGACCAACATCGCCGCCGGCGACTCGGGCAAGGGCTTCGTGGTCTTCGAGGTCCCCGACGGCACCAAGCTCGACAAGGTCCAGTTCGCCCTGGACAACGGCTTCGCCGACCAGGTCGGCCAGTGGAAGATCGGCTGACGGCTCTGTTCACGGCCCGCACGCCCGCCGACCCGGCCCACCGGCCCACCGGCCCACCGGCCCACCGACGACAACGGCGGTCCCGGGCGCATCGCCCGGAACCGCCGCACCTCCCGCCCCGCCCCCTGCCCAGGGGCCCGCTACTTCTTGGCCCCCGCCAGGTCGTCGAACATCGTCGACAGGAACTCCCGGCACCACGCCAGCAGCTCCCGCCCGACCAGCGGCTTGCCCCCGATCCGCCCGGTGGACGGCCTCGGCACCAGCAGCTGCTGGGTCGCCGCCTTCACCTGGCTGCGCGGGTAGAGCCGGTTCAGCCGCAGTTGCTGCGACTCCCGCAGCTCGACCGGCCCGAACCGGACGTTGGAGCCCTGCAGCGTGATGTCCGCGATGCCGCACCGCCGCGCGTACAGCCGCAGCGCGGCCACCAGCAGCAGGTTCTCCACCGGCTCGGGCAGCTTGCCGTACCGGTCGACCAGCTCGTCCCGGACCTGGGTGATGTCCTCCTCCGAGTTGACCGCCGCGATCGAGCGGTAGGCCTGGAGGCGCAGCCGCTCCCCCGGCGCGTAGTCGTGCGGCACATGGGCGTCGACCGGCAGCTCGATCTTCACCTCCAGCGGCTCCTCCTCCGGCTCGCCGCCGCCCGCCAGCGACTCCCGGAACTCGGCCACCGCCTCGCCGACCATCCGCATGTAGAGGTCGAAGCCGACGCCCGCGATGTGCCCGGACTGCTCGCCGCCGAGCAGGTTGCCCGCCCCGCGGATCTCCAGGTCCTTCATCGCCACGTACATGCCGGCGCCCATCTCGGTGTGCTGGGCGATGGTGGCCAGCCGCTCGTGGGCCGTCTCGGTCAGCGGCTTCTCCGGCGGGTACAGCATGTACGCGTACCCGCGCTCCCGCCCCCGGCCCACCCGGCCGCGCAGCTGGTGCAGCTGGGAGAGGCCGAAGGTGTCGCCGCGCTCGACGATGAGCGTGTTGGCGTTGGAGATGTCGATGCCGGACTCCACGATCGTGGTCGACACCAGGACGTCGAACTCCTTCTCCCAGAAGTCGACGACCACCTTCTCCAGCTGGGTCTCGCCCATCTGCCCGTGCGCGGTGGCGATCCGCGCCTCGGGCACCAGGTCCTTCAGCCGGGCGGCCGCCTTGTCGATCGACTCGACCCGGTTGTGGATGTAGAACACCTGGCCCTCGCGCAGGAGTTCACGCCGGATCGCCGCCGAGATCTGCTTCTCGTCGTACGGTCCGACGAAGGTCAGCACCGGGTGCCGTTCCTCCGGCGGGGTGGTGATGGTGGACATCTCGCGGATGCCGGTGACGGCCATCTCCAGGGTGCGCGGGATCGGGGTCGCGGACATGGTGAGCACGTCCACGTTGGCCCGCAGCTTCTTCAGCTGCTCCTTGTGCTCGACGCCGAAGCGCTGCTCCTCGTCGACGATGACCAGCCCGAGGTCCTTGAAGCGGGTCTCCGAGGAGAACAGCCGGTGGGTGCCGATGACGACGTCCACCGACCCCTCGAACAGCCCCTCCAGCACGGCCTTGGCCTCACTGTCGGTCTGGAACCGGGACAGCGCCCGCACGTTCACCGGGAAGTTGGCGTACCGCTCGGCGAAGGTCGAGAAGTGCTGCTGCACCAGCAGCGTGGTCGGCACCAGCACCGCCACCTGCTTGCCGTCCTGCACCGCCTTGAAGGCCGCGCGCACCGCGATCTCGGTCTTGCCGTAGCCGACGTCGCCGCAGATCAGCCGGTCCATCGGGACGGACTTCTCCATGTCCGACTTGACCTCGGCGATGGTGGTCAGCTGGTCCGGCGTCTCCGCGTAGGGGAAGGCGTCCTCCAGCTCGCGCTGCCACGGGGTGTCCGGGCCGAAGGTGTGGCCCGGCGCGGCCATCCGGGCCGAGTACAGCTTGATGAGGTCGGCGGCGATCTCCTTGACCGCCTTCTTGGCCCGCTGCTTGGTCTTCGCCCAGTCCGCGCCGCCGAGCCGGTGCAGCGTCGGGGCCTCCCCGCCGACGTACTTGGTGACCTGGTCGAGCTGGTCGGTCGGCACGAACAGCCGGTCGCCGGGGTGCCCGCGCTTGGCCGGCGCGTACTCCAGCACCAGGTACTCGCGGGTGGCGCCCTGCACGGTGCGCTGCACCATCTCCACGTACCGGCCGACGCCGTGCGCCTCGTGCACCACGTAGTCGCCGGCCGCCAGCGCCAGCGGGTCGATCGCGTTGCGGCGCCGGGACGGCATCCGCCGCATGTCCTTGGTGGAGGACTTCTGGCCGGACAGGTCGGTCTCGGTGATCACGGTCAGCTTGAGCGCCTCGTCGACGAAGCCGTGCTCGATCGAGCCGCAGGAGACGTGCACGACGTCCCGGGTCGGCGCCTCGGACAGGTCCGCGACCAGCCGGGCCGGGATGCCCTCGTTGCCGAGCACCTCGGCGAGGCGCGAGGCCGGGCCGTGTCCCTCGGTGACCATGACGACCCGCCAGTCGGCGGCCAGCCGCTCCTTGGCGTCGGCGATCGCCCGCGCGGTGTCGCCCCGGTACGCCTCGACCGCGTGCATGCCGAGGGTCAGCGTGTTGGCGTCGAACTCCAGCACCTCGTGGACCGCGGCGTCGCTGGTCGCGAACGGGCTGACCGACCACCACGGCAGGCCGATCTCGGCGGCGTGCTCGCGCACCTCGGCGAGCGAGCGCAGCGAGGCGGCCGAGACGTCGATCGCCTCCAGGTCGATCGGCCGGTCGCCGCCGGCCGCGGCCGCCACCCAGGAGGCGTGCAGGAACTCCTGGCTGGTCGCCACCAGGTCGGCGGCCCGGGTGCGGACCCGCTCGGGATCGCAGACCACGGCGACCGAGCCGAGCGGCAGCACGTCCAGCAGCAGCTCCATGTCGTCGACCAGGACGGGCGCCAGCGACTCCATGCCCTCGACCGCGATGCCCTCGGCGATCTTGTCCAGGATCTCGGCCAGCCCCGGGTGCTCGGCGGCCAGCTCGGCGGCCCGGGCCCGCACCTCGTCGGTCAGCAGCAGCTCACGACAGGGCGGTGCCCACAGACCGTGCTCGGCGATCTCCAGCGAGCGCTGGTCGGCCACCTTGAAGTACCGGATCTCCTCGACGTCGTCGCCCCAGAACTCCACCCGCAGCGGGTGCTCCTCGGTCGGCGGGAAGACATCCAGGATGCCGCCGCGCACCGCGAACTCGCCGCGCTTCTCGACCAGTTCGACCCGCGAATAGGCGGCTGCGGCAAGCTTGCGGGCGATCTCCTCCAGGTCGTGCGACTCGCCCCGCTGGACGGCCACCGGCTCCAGCTCGGCCAGCCCCTTCACCTGCGGCTGGAGCACCGAGCGCACCGGCGCCACGATCACCTGCACCGGCCCGGCCGCGGCGTCGTCGGCACGCGGGTGGACGATCCGCCGCAGCACGGCGAGCCGGCGGCCGACCGTGTCGGAGCGCGGCGAGAGCCGCTCGTGCGGCAGCGTCTCCCAGGCCGGGAACTCGGCGACCGCGTCCGGCGGCAGCAGCGAACGGAGCGAGGCGGCGAGGTCCTCGGCCTCCCGGCCGGTGGCGGTGACGGCCAGCACCGGGCGGCCCCGCTCCCCGGCAGCCTGCCCGGCGAGCGCACGGGCCAGCGCGGCGATCGCGAACGGCCGGGCGGCGGGCGGCCCGACCAGGTCGAGGTGCCGGCGGCCGCCGGCCGCGGCACCGGTGGCGGTCGCGGCCTCGATCGCCTCGGCGAGGGCCGCGTCCCGCGCGACGACATCGAGCAGTCCGGTCAGGCTCATCTGGAGTCTCTTCTTCGTCCCGTGGCTGGTGCTGCCCTGGGGCCGGGGGCCCGTCCGGGCAACGCGAACGGCCCGGCACGCCGAGCGGCCGGGGGTCTCCAGGGTACGCCGCGGGGCTGACGCGCACCCGGCACACGGCCGGGGCGGGGCGGGGTGCGGTCAGGCGCAGGCGAACCACCGGCCGCGGCCTGCCGCTCCACCCGTTTCGCCGGACCGTTTCCCGACCGTCGCGTTCTGCCACGAACTGGACATACTCCTGTCACTGCCCGTCCATGGAGATCGCGCACCATGGTGAATGTGCCCGCCGCACCCAACCGTGGGGGATGGCTGCGGAAGGCACGGTCGCACACCCGATGGGGGTCGGGGGTGCGAGGCCGGGCGGCCCTGGGTGGGGGCGCCCGCCCACGCGCCGGGAACCGTGGCGTCCTTTCCTGGAGGACGCCACGGGTCTCGGCCTCAGTCTCTTTCCCGGCCGACGTCCGGACTCTCCGCCGCCCTCCCCGGCCCTTCCCCGGCCCCTCGCGGCGCAATCCCGGGAAAACCCGCGCGGGCAGGCCCCGCTCCCTACCCTGATGTGAAGACCGTGTGGGGGACGCCCGGAGGGGCCAGGGGGCGTCGCGATGGAGGGGGTTCTTCGTCATGCGCGTTGTCATCGCAGGCCAGGGCTACGTGGGGCTGCCGCTCGCGGTCCGCGCGGCCGAGGTGGGGCACCGGGTGGTCGGCTACGACGTGGACGAGCGCCGGATCAAACGGCTGGCCGTCGGCGAGTCGTACGTCGAGGACATCCCGGCCGAGCGGCTGCGGCCGCTGCTGGAGAACGGGAGCTACCTGCCGTCCGCCGAGCCGTCCGACGTGGCGGGGTTCGACATCGCGGTGATCACCGTGCCGACGCCGCTGCGCGACGGCGTGCCCGACCTGTCGTTCATCGAGGCCTCGGCCGCCCTGCTCGCCCAGCACCTGCGGCCCGGGGCGGGCGTCGTCCTGGAGTCGACCACGTACCCGGGCACCACCGAGGAACTGCTCGCGCCGCTGCTGGAGCAGGGGTCCGGGCTGACCGCCGGGCGGGACTTCCACCTCGGCTACAGCCCCGAGCGGATCGACCCGGGCAACCCGACCTGGCGGCTGGAGAACACCCCGAAGGTGGTCTCCGGGATCGACCCGGCGTCGCTGGCGGCGGTGGAGGGCTTCTACGGCGGGCTGGTCGAGCGGACCGTCCCGGTCTCCTCCTGCAAGGAGGCCGAGCTCACCAAGCTGCTGGAGAACACCTTCCGGCACGTGAACATCGCGCTGGTCAACGAGCTGGCGATGTTCGCGCACGACCTCGGCATCGACGTCTGGGAGGCCATCGACGCGGCCTCCACCAAGCCGTTCGGCTATCTGCGGTTCACCCCCGGCCCGGGGGTGGGCGGGCACTGCCTGCCGATCGACCCGTCCTACCTGTCCTGGCGGGTCGAGCGGGCGCTCGGCCAGTCGTTCCGGTTCGTCGAGCTGGCCAACGACGTCAACAGCCACATGCCCGACTACGTGGTGCGCCGGCTCGCCGAGGCGTTGAACGAGCGGCAGCGCTCGGTCAAGGGCTCGCGGATACTGCTGCTCGGGCTGGCGTACAAGAAGAACACCGGCGACGCCCGGGAGACGCCGGCCGCCCGGGTCGCCGAGCTGCTGGTCCGGATGGGCGCCGAGGTCCGGGCCGCCGATCCGCACGTGGTGGTCGGGGTGCACGTGCCCGAGCCGGTGATCCCCGGCCAGCGCGCCGCCGAGCACGACCCGCACGGGGACCCGTTCGGCGCGGTCCGCCGGGTGGAGGCGAGCCCGGAGGAGCTGGCGGCGGCGGACGCGGTGGTGCTGCTCGCCGACCACGACGACTTCGACTACGGGGCGGTCACCGCCCATTCCCGGTACGTGCTGGACTGCCGGCGCCGGCTGGCCCCGGGGGCCGCGGTCGAGGTGCTCTGACCCGTCGGAACGGTGCCGGGCGACCGCACCCGCCCGGCACCGCGGGTCAGCGGGCCTCCTCCCCCGCGCGGCCCCGCGGGGCCCGTCCCCCGGCCGCTACCAGCGGGAGAGGTTGATGTCGTACATCGTCACCTCGTGGCCCACGTGGCCGTTGAAGTCGTACTGCTCCCAGGTGAAGACGGTCCACGAGCCCATGCCGCTGCCCAGGTACGTGATGACCTTGTTGTTCCCGGCGTCGATCCGGTCGACGTTGTAGATGCGCACCGCCATCCACCCGTCGTTCGCGAAACAGAGCGAGCTGCCGTAACCGTAGTTGTAGACCTTCGCGAAATCGTTGCGGTTCCCGCAGTCGATCCGGTTGATGGCCTCGGCATTCGCGGCCGGCAGCAACGTCGCGGCCGCCGCGGTGAGCACGGCGAGTGCGCCGATCCGGCGGCTCAGGACATTTCCGGAGCGATGCCCGGAAGAACGTTCCGAAAGATTTGTGCGGCGAATCATGAGAACCCTCCGAAGGGGTAGCGGCTGCGACTCCAGAGGCTGACATGACGCCGCACGACCGAACAGTTCTTTTCCGGCCAAGCCGCACGGCCCCGAGGCCCGACAGGCCGCTCCGCACAGGCATGCGCTAGGGTCCGAACAGTCCTGCCGTTCCTGAGGATCGGAGCTTCCACTTGGCCCGCCCGCCACATTTCGGACGATTCACCGCCACCGCCACGGCGGTCCTTTTATCGGCCTTTCTCGCAGCCTGCGCCGGACCCTCCGGAGGAGGTTCCGCGGATTCCGCCATGACCCCGCCGGTGATCGACGCCCCGAAAGCCCCGGAATCCGGCCGGGCCGGAATGACCGGACTTCCGCTTTCCGCTTATCAGGCCGACGACGAAGCCTCCGTCAAGGAGGTTCGGGTCCGCAATGCGCTGGTCGTCTCGTGCATGCGCCGGGCCGGTTACACCGGCTTCGGCGGCGACGGTCTCCAGGAGGCCCGGCCACCGGACAACGCCACCGCCCTCCCGGCCGGCGCCTGGGGGTACCTCGGCGCGCAGGCCGCGGGCACCCAGGGCTTCCACGCGCCCCGGCGGAACCTCCCCGCCGTCGTGACCGGACCGGCGGCCGGGGCCGGCGAGGCCTACGACGCCGCCCGGGTCGACTGCGACCGGCAGGCCGCCGAACGGATCGGCTCGCCGCCCGGGCCGGGGGCCGACCTCATCGGACGGCTCTTCGCCGACTCCATGGCCGCCACCGGGCGGGACGGACGGGTCACGGCGGCGACCGCGCGGTGGGCCGCCTGCATGACGGCCGCGGGCTTCCGGACCGACGACCCGGCGACCTTCCCGGACCAGTTCCGCACCGCGGCGGAGACCACCCCGGCCGAACTGGCCGCCGCCCGGGCCGACGCCGACTGCACCGCCGACAGCAACCTGGCCGGGATCTGGTTCACCGTCCTGGCGGGCTACCAGCGCCAGCAGATCGACCGCAACGGCCCGGCCCTGAACGCCCACCGCGAGGCCGTCCGGGCCCAGGACGCCAAGCTCACCCGGCTGCTCGCCGAAGGGGACGCCGGGCCCACCCCATGAGCCCCGGGGCGCCGGACGGACGCGTCGCGAACGGGCCGGGCCCCGGGCGCCGGAGGGCACCCGGGGCCCGACGGGCCGCGGAACGGATCAGCGGCGGTGGTAGCCGACCGTGTTCGGGGTGGCGTAGTCACTGCCGTCGTCGATGATCACGATCTTCGGGATGATCCGGGTCTCCTCCTCGGCCGGCCGCTCGGCCGGGGCGGCCGGGCCCTCCCCGGCGTCCGTCGGCGCCGCCGGGGGGGGGGGCGGGGGCGGCGGCCCCCGGGCGGGCCCGTCTGCCCGCCCCCCCGCCGGGGTGGGGCGGCCCGCACCACCACACCCGGGGGGGCGCGGCCGTTTGGAAACCCCTTCCCGCCCCCCCCCCCCCGGGCCGTTCCGCTGCTCGGGC
>NZ_JBEXJT010000074.1:0-26525 GCF_040609255.1 Kitasatospora sp. NPDC004723
TTGTGTGTCTCTCCCTTTCTGTGGGGGCGGCCCGGGGTGTGCACTGCCCCCTGGACCACCGCTTCGGCGGCCGCGGGCTCTGGGCCCCCCGCGGGGGGGGGGGCCCCCTTCTCCCGTCTGTCCGTGCGGAGCGGTCAGAGCCGCTCGACCACGTAGTCGATGCAGACCGTGAGCGCCTCGACGTCCGCCGGGTCGATCGCCGGGAACATCGCGACGCGCAGCTGGTTGCGGCCCAGCTTGCGGTACGGCTCGGTGTCGACGATGCCGTTGGCGCGCAGCGCCTTGGCGACGGCGGCGGCGTCCACCGAGTCGTCGAAGTCGATCGTGCCGACGACCTGCGAGCGCTCGGCCGGGGTCGCCACGAACGGGTTGGCGAACGAGGACTTCTCGGCCCAGCCGTACAGCCGCGAGGAGGAATCAGCCGTACGGGCGACGGCCCAGTCGAGCCCGCCGTTGCCGTTCAGCCACTCCAGCTGGTCGGCCAGCAGGAACAGGGTGGCGATCGACGGGGTGTTGTACGTCTGGTCCTTCGACGAGTTGTCGATGGCCGTCGGCAGGTCGAAGAACGGCGGGATGTACCGGCCGGAGCCGGCGATCTCGGCGGCGCGCTCCAGCGCGGCGGGGGAGAACGACGCCAGCCACAGGCCGCCTTCGGAGGCGAAGGACTTCTGCGGGGCGAAGTAGTAGACGTCGGTCTCGGTGATGTCCACCGGCAGGCCGCCGGCGCCCGAGGTGGCGTCCACCAGGACCAGCGAGCCCTCGTCGCCGCCGGCCGGGCGGGCGATCGGCATCGCGACGCCGGTGGAGGTCTCGTTGTGGGTGAGCGCGTAGACGTCCACGCCAGCCTCGGCGACCGGCAGCGGGTGGGTGCCGGGGGCGGTCTTGATCACGCTCGGCTCGGCCAGCCAGGGCGCGGCCTTGACGGAGGAGGCGAACTTGGAGGAGAACTCGCCGAAGTCGAGGTGCTGGGACTTCTCCCGTACCAGGCCGAAGGCCGCGATGTCCCAGAAGGCGGTGGACCCGCCGTTGCCGAGCACCACCTGGTACCCCTCGGGGAGGGAGAACAGGCTGCTCACGCCCTCGCGCACGCGCTTGACCAGGTTCTTCACCGGGGCCTGGCGGTGCGAGGTGCCGAGCAGGGAGGTCTCGGTCGCGGCGAGGGCACTCAGGGCCTCGGGGCGCACCTTGGACGGGCCGCAGCCGAAACGGCCGTCGGCGGGCTTGATGTCAGCGGGGATCTGGATCTGAGCCACGGGGCGCAGCCTACCCGCCAGGATGGCCGGAATCGACGGCGGTCCGCCCGCTGAGATGGCCTCGACCGGCCTGCGAGCTGCGGAAACAGCGGGTCCGGTTCGAATGCCGGACCCGCTGCGGGGTGAAGCCGCGGCCGACCTGCGGGTCAGCGGGCGATGGCGTCGTAGCCCTCGATGTCGTGCGGGCTGCGCGGGCCGGGGCCGATGTAGCGCGCGGCGGGGCGCACGAGCCGGCCCGTGCGCTTCTGCTCCAGGATGTGCGCCGACCAGCCGGCCGTCCGGGCACAGGTGAACATCGAGGTGAACATGTGCGCCGGGACCTCGGCGAAGTCCAGCATGATGGCGGCCCAGAACTCGACGTTGGTGGCGAGCACGCGGTCGGGGCGGCGGTTGTGCAGCTCCTCCAGCGCGGCCTTCTCCAGCGCCTCGGCGACCTCGAAGCGCGGCGCGCCGAGCTCCTTGGCGGTGCGGCGCAGCACGCGGGCGCGCGGGTCCTCGGCGCGGTAGACGCGGTGGCCGAAGCCCATCAGGCGCTCGCCCTTGTCCAGCGCGTTCTTCACCCAGGTGGTGGCGTCGCCGGTGCGCTCGATCTCCTCGATCATGCCGAGCACCCGGGACGGCGCGCCGCCGTGCAGCGGGCCGGACATCGCGCCGACCGCACCGGAGAGGGCGGCCGCGACGTCGGCGCCGGTGGAGGCGATGACCCGGGCGGTGAACGTCGAGGCGTTCATGCCGTGCTCGGCGGCGGAGGTCCAGTAGGCGTCGATGGCCTTGACGTGCTTGGGGTCGGGCTCGCCGCGCCAGCGGATCATGAACCGTTCGACGACGGTCTCGGCCTTGTCGATCTCGCTCTGCGGGACCATCGGCAGGCCCTGGCCGCGGGCCGACTGGGCGACGTACGAGAGCGCCATGACGGCGGCCCGGGCGAGGTCGTCGCGGGCCTGCTCGGCGTCGATGTCCAGCAGCGGCTTGAGGCCCCAGACCGGGGCGAGCATGGCGAGCGCGGACTGCACGTCGACCCGGATGTCGCCGGAGTGGACCGGGATCGGGAACGGCTCGGCCGCCGGCAGGCCGGGGTTGAACTTGCCGTCCACCAGCAGGCCCCAGACGTGGCCGAAGGAGACATTGCCGACCAGGTCGTCGATGTCGACGCCCCGGTACCGCAGAGCGCCGCCTTCACGGTCGGGTTCGGCGATCTCGCTCTCGAACGCGACGACACCTTCGAGCCCGGGTACGAAGTCGGACATGCACGGCTCCTTCAGTTCTGCGATCGGCGGGCCGCCGTGGTGGGGAGGCACGCCTCTGACCGAATGGTGGTTGGCACTCGGTGCCAGGGTGACAGGCACGGGGTGCATTGCGCCATACACCACGGTGGTGATGTTTCCCCCGGGCCCGCTTGACTTTTCGCCCGGCGGCCGGTCGTACCCGGCGGATCCGCGGAACCAAGGGCGCGATTGCGGACGAATCACCGTACGACGGGCAGCCGATCGGTGGCGAGTCACCTTATCTCCAGCCGGGGTTTGTCCGGAGGTAGCGGTGCCGGTTGCTTGTCGTACGGGATGATGTTGACGTGCAGACCCCGGACCGCGCCCAGTCGACGCCCCTGACCCCCGCCACCCGGATCCTGGCCGACGAGGCCCGCCCCGGACCGGACCTCACCGTGATGCGCAAGCACTACGCGCACGAGGGCCTGGTCGAGGAGCAGCTCGCCGCCGAGCCGATCGGCCAGTTCGGCCGGTGGTTCCACGACGCGGACGACGCGGGGGTGGTGGAGCCCAACGCGATGGTGCTCTCCACCGCCGACGCCGCTGGGCGGCCCAGCGCGCGCACCGTGCTGCTCAAGGCGTTCGACGCCCGGGGCTTTGTCTTCTTCACCAACTACGGCTCCCGCAAGGGCACCGAGCTGGCCGCCAACCCGCACGCGGCGCTGCTCTTCCCGTGGGTCGCACTGGCCCGTCAGGTGATCGTCCAGGGCCGGGTGGAGAAGGTCGGCCGGGACGAGACCGCCGCCTACTTCCGCACCCGCCCGCACGGCTCCCAGCTCGGCGCCTGGGCCAGCGAGCAGTCCAGCCCGGTCGCCTCGCGGGAGGTGCTGGAGCAGCGCTACGCGGAGCTGGAGCGGCGCTACCCGGAGGGCGAGGGGGTGCCGGTGCCGCCGTTCTGGGGCGGGTACCGGGTGGTGCCGGCGAGCGTGGAGTTCTGGCAGGGGCGGGAGAACCGGCTGCACGACCGGCTGCGGTACGTCGCCGAGCCGTCCGCCCCGACGGGCTGGCGGGTGGAGCGGCTCTGCCCCTGAGGCGGGGACGGCTCTGCCCTTGAGCCGGGTGCACCGCTGCCCCCGGGACGGGCGCGGCGCTGCCCGTCAGGGCGCCCGGAGGCGGCCGGGCGCTCCCCGGCCGCACGCCCCTGACCAGGGGCGTCGAGGCCACGGGCCGGAGTTGTGACGACACCGCGACAACTTCCTTCGCCCACCGGCTGACCGACCGTCACCCCACCAGTATGGTGGGGGCGTTCACCGGTCGGTGGGGGGTTGTCGGTGCGGCCGTACTTCTTCTTCAGCTACGCGCGGCGGGACCATCAGGTCGGAGGCGCCTTCGTCGACCAGTTCTTCACCGACCTCCGGGACGAACTGGCGCGGATCGAGCCCGAGGCCGGACCGGGCGAGCTGGCCTATCGCGACACCGAGCAGCTGAGGGTCGGCGACGACTGGGAGCGGCAGCTCTCCCGGATGGTCGGCGCCAGCCGCACCATGGTCGCGCTCTACTCGCCCGCCTACTTCGCCAGCGACTACTGCGGCAAGGAGTGGACCGCCTTCGACCACCGGACGCGCCGCCACCAGGAACAGACCGGCGAGAGCGTCCCGGCCCTGATCCCCGTGCTGTGGGAGCCGCCGCCCGAGGAACTGCCCGCCGAGGTGCGGCGGATCCAGTACGTGCAGGACGACTTCGGCGCGGAGTACGCCGCCGGCGGGCTGCGCCACCTGCTGCGCACCGACCCGCACGGCGCGGCGTACCGCCTGGTGGTGCGGGTGATCGCGGAGCGGGTGCGGGAGGCCGCCGCCTGGCGGGTCACCGAGCACCGGGACCTCGACCTCGGGCGCGTGGAGGGCTGCTTCCCGCTGCCGGAGGTCGGCATGACCGCCGGACGCAGCAGCCAGGTCCGGCTCTTCGTCGCCGCCCGCTGGGCCGGGGACCGGACCGCCGCGCCCGCCGCGGCGGGCGGCGACCGCGTCCCGCCGCAGCGCTCCGAGGTCGCGCCGGCCGCGGGGACGGACGGCGCGGGTGGCTTCGACGAGCGGTACCACGGTGGCTGGTACGGGGCGCACCCCCGGGACTGGGCGCCCTACCACCCGCCGCGGCTGCCCTCGCTGGCGGTCCAGGCCCAGCAGGTGATCACCCGGGCCGGGCACAGCACCAGCCTGGAGACGGTCGGCCCCGACCTCGCCGACGCGCTCGACCGGGCCCGGGAGAACAACGAGGTCAGCGTGCTGCTGGTGGACCCGTGGGCGGCCGGCCGGGAGCCCTACCGGCAGGCGCTGCGCGACTTCGACCGGCAGAACCACCCCGTCACCGCCGTCCTGCTGCCCGACAGCTCCGAGGACCCGCCGCCCGGTCCGGCGCGCACCCGGCTCTGGGAGGGGGTGCGCGAGGTGTTCTCGCGCACCTGGTTGCACCGGTCCGGGCCCGAGCCGCTCTTTCGCATCCACGTCCGGCGGGAACGCTTCGAGCGCGAGCTCCTGTCGACGGTGACCGTGGCCCAGAACCGACTGCTGGACCAGATCGACGACGACCCGGTGACGGCCCGCGCCCAGTTCGGGCTCGGCCCCGACCCACGGCCGATGCCAGGGCTCACCATCCCGGCCTGGCCGCCGCCCGCCTCGCCGCGCCCGCCCGAGCCGCCGGACCCCCCGGTCCGGACGGGCCCGCGACTGCCGGGCCCGGGGAACACCCCGGGGAACGGGGCCGCCCCGGGGGCACGGGCGGTCCTGCGAGAGGAGACCGTGCCCCCGGCCACCCGGGCGCCCAGTGAAGGAGAAGCGGACCGATGAGCCCCGAGCACGCCGCCCTCGCGGACCACGGGTCCGCCGCGCTGGCACCCCCCGAGACCGGCACCGTCGTCACCTTCTACTCGTTCAAGGGCGGCACCGGCCGCACCATGGCGCTCGCCAACCTGGGGTGGATCCTGGCCAGCCAGGGTCTGCGCGTCCTGGTGGTGGACTGGGACCTGGAGGCCCCGGGCCTGCACCGCTACTACCACCCGCTGCTGGTCGACCCCGAACTCCACGCCACCGACGGCCTGATCGACATGCTCCGGGCCTACGTCGACGAGGCGCTGCCCGGCCCCGACCGCCCCGGCCCCGGCCCGGACCCCCGGGACTGGCTGGCCGCCCCCGGCCGGCTGGAGCAGTACCTGTGCGGCCTGGCCCTGGACCTGCCGGACGGCGGCCGGCTCGACCTGATGCCGGCCGGCCGGCAGAACGCCGCCTACTCGGCCGCCGTCACCAGCTTCAACTGGCGCAGCTTCTACACCCGCGCCGACATCCGCGGCGCGGAGTTCCTGTACGCGCTGCGCGAGTTGTGGACCGGTTCGTACGACTACGTGCTGATCGACAGCCGCACCGGCGTCAGCGACACCTCCGGCATCTGCACCGTGCTGATGCCCGACACCGTCGTGGACTGCTTCACCCTCGGCGCCCAGAGCATCCGCGGCGGCGTCGACGCGGCCCGCGCCATCGTCGACGCCGACGAGCGCGAGATCCGGGTGCTGCCCGTCCCGATGCGCGTCGAGGACGCCGAGCGCGCCGGGCTCGCGGCCGGCCGCGACCTCGCCCACGACGCCTTCGCCCCGTACCTGGGCCGCTGGCTCGGCCCCGAGCACCGCGCCGAGTACTGGAGCGACGTCGAGGTGCCGTACAAGCCGTTCTACGCCTACGAGGAGGTGCCGGCCACCATCGTCGACCGGCCGCAGCAGGGCCGCACCCTGCTCGCCGCCTTCGAACGGCTCGCCGCCTGGCTCACCGACGGCCGGGTCCGCGAACTGCGGCCCGTCCCCGACGCGGCCCGCCGCCGGCTGTACGCGGCCTACCTGCGCAAGGGCCGCACCCGCTCCCGCCAGGTGTACGTCAGCTACGCCCCCGGGGACCGGGTCTGGGCCGAGTGGATCGCCGGGACCCTGCGCGGCTTCGGCTACCTCGCCACCCTGCACAGCGCCGCCGTGCCGCTCGACCCCGGCCCGCCGCAGGCCGCCGCGCTGCCCGAGGCCGCCGGGCCGCTGGACGGCGACGGCCGGCTGCTCGCCCTGCTCACCGGCGACTACGCCGCCCTGCCGCGGGCCCGGGAGATCTGGCGCCGGCTGGCCACCCAGGACCCGGTGAGCGACTCCGGCGGCCTGCTCGCGGTGCGGATCGGCGCGCCGGAGCAGGCGGAGCCGCCCCGGTTCGCCGGCCACCGGGCCCTGGAGCTGGCGACGGGCTCCGCCGAGCAGGCCGAGGCGCAGCTGTTCGAACTGATCGGCCCGCCGCCCGGTGCCGGGCGCTGGATGGACTCCGGCGAGTTCAGCGTCGCCCGCCTGCCGCGCTTTCCCGACAGCCGCCCCGCCATCCGGAAGCTGCCGCCGCGGCTGTCCACCTTCATCGGCCGGATGCGGCTGCTGGAGGCCGTCCGCGACGGCTTCACCGCCGGCGCCGACGGGGCGCCGGTCCAGGTGCTCTACGGCATCGGCGGGGTCGGCAAGTCGCAGGCCGCGATCGAGTACGCGCACCGCTTCGCGTCCGCCTACGACGTGCTCTGGTGGGTGCCCGCCCAGCAGCCCGCGGTGATCCCGCAGAGGCTCGCCGAACTCGCCCCCGGTCTCGGCCTGGAGACCGACGGCGACGTCACCCGCACCGCGCGCGCGGTGCTGGAGGCGCTCGGCAGCGGCCGGCCGTACCGCCGCTGGCTGCTGCTCTTCGACAACGCCGAGGACCCGGAGCTGCTGGACCCCTGGCTGCCCGCCGCCGGACTGGACGGCCACGTCCTGGTCACCTCGCGCGACCGGCGCTGGGCCCGCCGGCCCGGGCGCACCGAGGTCGAGGTGTTCGACCGCGCGGAGAGCGTCGAGCTCGTCCGGAACTTCAACACCGGCGTCGAACGGGCCGATGCCGAACGGATCGCCGAACTGCTGGGCGACCTGCCGCTCGCCGTCGGCCAGGCCGCCGCCTGGCTCCAGGAGACACCGATGCCGGCGGCCACGTACGCCGACCTGCTCGACGAGACGCTCACCGACATCCTCGACCGCTCGGTCTTCCCCGGCCGTGACTCCGGCTCCGACCCCGCTTCCGACTCCGGTTCCGGTTCCGGTTCCGGCGCCGGCTCCGGTAGCGGGCGGGCCGCCGAGGAGGGGCCCAACGCCGCGGCCACCGCCGCCACCTGGCGGATCGCGGGCTCCGACCTGCGCCGGATCAACCCGTCGGCCGCCCGGCTGCTGGAGATCTGCGGCTTCCTCGGCCCGGACGCCATCCCGATCGGGCTGCTGTACAGCTCACCGGTGATCGAGGCGATCGGACTGCCGTCGGGCACCTCCGACCACCGGCTCGCCGTCGGCGACATCCTGCGCACCGTCAACCAGTTCAACCTGGCCCGCTACGACCAGGCCGCCGGGACGCTGGTGGTGCACCGGATCGTCCAGGCGCTGCTGCGCGAACAGGTCGCCGCGGCCGACTGGGACCGGGTCCGGGGCGTGGCCCACCGGGCCCTCGCCCTCGCCGACCCCGGCGACCCGGACGCCCCGCACAACTGGCCCCGGTACGCCGAACTGCTGCCCCACCTGCGCCCGTCCGGCGCGGAGGAGTCCACCGACCCGGCGGTTCGGCAGTGGATCGTCAACTCGGTCCGCTACCTGTGGCAGCGCAGCCTGCACGACGCGGGCCGCGAGCTCGCCGAACGGGTCCTCGCCCGCTGGCGCCAGGTCGGCCCGCTGGACACCGAGAACGACGTCAGGGTGCAGCTGCTGCGGGTCCAGCTCGGCAACATCCAGCGGACCCTGGGACTGGCCCGGGAGGCGTACGAGAACGACCGGGACGCCTTCGAGCGACTGACGTCGCTGCGCGGCCGCGACCACCGGGACGTGTTCCCGGCCGCCACCAGCCTCGGCGCGGACCTCCGGCACCTCGGCCGCTACGCGGCGGCGCGGGAGCTGGACGAGGAGACGCTGGCGGTCGTGCGCCGGGTGCTGGGCCAGGACGACCGGCGCGCGCTGATGGCCGAGAACAACCTGGCCCTCTCGATCGCCCTGGCCGGGGACTTCATCGAGGCGGTGGCCATGCACGTGCGGCTCTATCCGCGGAAGTTGGAGGTGTTCGGAAAGCGCAGCCCGTACACGCTCAGCGGGTCGGTGACCTACGGCCACGCGCTGTCCGAGGTGGGGCGTCTGAACGAGGCGCTGCCCCGGCTGGACAAGGCCGTTCGCCGGAGCCGGGACGTGCTCGGGGAGGACCACGACGACACCCTGCGCGCCAGGCGCTACCGCAGTGCCACCCTGCGCCGGCTGGGCCGGCTCCCGGAGGCGCTGGTCGAGGCCGAGGACGTCCACCAGCGGTTGTGCGGGCGCTACGGGCCGGACCATCCCGCCAGCGCGGTCGCCGCCGGGACGTTGGCGGCGGTGCTCGGGGTGCTCGGCGACGGCGAACAGTCGGTGGAACTCGCCGAGGAGTCGTACAGGTACCACCGCGACCACCTCGCCGCGGGACACCCGGCAGAACTCATCTCGGCGGGCAACCTCGCCGTGGCGTACCGCCGCGCCGGCCGGACCGAGGAGGCCCGGCCGATCTCCGGCGAGGTCCTCGACGGACTGCGGGGAGTGCTCGGCGAACGCCACCCGTGGGTCGCCTCCGCCCTGCTCAACCGGGCGAACGACGTGGCCCGTGCGGGTTCGTACGCCGAGGCGGTCGCGCTGACCGAGGAGGCGGCGGGCCTGCTGGACGACCGGCTCGGCCCCGACCACCCGGACACGCTCGCGGCCCTGGCGAACCTCTCGTTGGCGCTCACCGCCGTCGGTGAAGCCGGGCGGGCGGCGCAGCTGGGGGCGCGGGCACTGGCCCAGGCCCGCGCGGTGCTGGACGACGGTCACCCGCTCACCGAGGCGATCCGGGTGGGGGAGTGGCTGGACACGTTGATCGAGATGCCGCCGACGTGACGGCGGAGCGGTCCACCGGCGAAGGGGAGTCGTCCATGGAACAGACCGTGGACCAGGGTGCCGTGCCCGTACGGGGCGGTTCCTGCGGTACCGAGGACCGCCCCGCCCTCGCGGACCTCGCCAGACTCGACGCCGGTGAGTTGGCCGGCCGGCTCGAACTGGCCCTGGCCGGTGCGGGTGTCCGGCCGGTCTCTCCGTTCGACTCCGCTATTTGAAAAAATGATTAGCAGGCGTCCGGCCCTGGAAATGTGCCGACATGACGCCTCCTCCGCGGCCGCTCACGCAGGTCGTCCTGAAGGTCCACAGCCGGTGCGACCTCGCCTGTGACCACTGCTACGTCTACGAGCACGCCGACACCGGCTGGCGTTCCCGGCCGCGCGTGATCGGGGACGCGGTGCTGGCCAGGGCCGCCGAGCGGATCGGGGAGCACGCCGTCGCGCACGGGCTCACCGCCGTGCGGGTCGTCCTGCACGGGGGCGAGCCGCTGCTCGCCGGGCCGGCGGTGATCCGGCGGGCGGCGGAGCTGCTGCGGGCCGCGCTGCCCGAGGTCTGCGACCTGGACCTGCGGGTGCACACCAACGGCGTGCGGCTGGACCGGGAGTACTGCGAACTGTTCGACGAACTCGGCATCCGGGTCGGCCTCTCGCTGGACGGTGACCGGGCCGCCAACGACCGCCACCGCCGCTTCGCGGACGGCCGCTCCAGCCACCCGCAGGTGCTGCGCGCCGTGGGGCTGCTGCGGGAGCCCCGGTTCCGGCACCTGTACGCGGGGCTGCTCTGCACCGTCGACGTGGCGAACGACCCGCTCGCCGTCTACCGGGCGCTGGCCGAACTGGAGCCTCCCGCCGTGGACTTCCTGCTCCCGCACGCCACCTGGGAGCGGCCGCCGCGGCGCCCCACCGGCGCGGGCGCGACGCCGTACGCCGACTGGCTGCTGGCCGTCCACACGCGGTGGGAGGCGGACGGCCGCCCGTTCGCCGTGCGGACCTTCGACTCGGTGCACCGCACCCTGTCGGGGCTGCCCGGCCTGAGCGAGGCGCTCGGGCTGGAGCCGGTCGACCTGGTGGTGCTGGAGACCGACGGCACGTACGAGCAGGCGGACAGCCTGCGGACGGCGTACGACGGCGCGCCCGCCACCGGGATGGACGTCTTCCGGCACAGCCTCGACGACGTCGCCCGGCATCCGGGGACGGCGGCCCGGCAGTCGGGCCTGGCCGGGCTGAACGCCACCTGCCGGGCCTGCCCGGTGGTGCGGTCCTGCGGCGGGGGGCTGTACGCGCACCGCTACCGGGGCGGCACCTTCGACCACCCCTCGGTGTACTGCGCGGACCTGCGGGCGCTGATCGACGGCCTGGCCGCCCGCGCCGGGGGCATGCGGCGTCCCGCTCCACCGGTGGACGTCGCCGGGCCGGCGCTCAGCGATGAGCAACTCGACGAACTGGCCGCCGGATTGGGCGGACCGGAGGCCGTCCGCGCGCTGGCCCGCTCCCAACTCGCCCTCACCCGGGCGATGCTGGCCGCCGTGCACGGCTCCTCCGGGCTGCCCCGCTCGGCGGCCTGGGAGCTGCTCGCCGAGCTCGACGCCGCCGAACCCGCCGCCGTGGACACGGTGTTGGCGCACCCGTACGTCCGGGCCTGGGCCGCGCGACGGCTGACCGGCGACCCGGGCGCCGGTCTCGGCACGCTCGCCGAACTAGCGGCCTCAGCAGCGGTGTTGGCGGGTCGCGGGGACGCGGTGGCGGTGCCGGTCCAGGACGGTGCCCTCCACCTTCCTGCCCTCGGCCGCCTGGTGCTCGGCGCGGGTGTCCGGGAGGTGCGGGTCACCGGCGGGAGGACGGGCTGGACGGCGCACGCGGACGACGGCACGCTCACCGGTCCGGGTGATCCGCGCTGGCAGCCGGTCCGCCGGATCGGGCTGACCGGCGGCCGGACGCTCGCGCTGGAGGACGTGGACCCGCAGCGGGCCGCCCACCGCTGGCCGGTGGCGGACCGATTGGACGACGCCGAATTCGCCTTCTGGACGAGGGACGTGATCGATGCCGCCGACCTGCTCGACCACGACCTGCCCGAGTACGCGGCCGGCCTCTGGGCAGGCCTGAGCACCGTCACCCCACTGCGGCCGAGGCCGGACAGGCACGACGTCAGCTCGGCGGCCCGGCAGGCCTTCGGCGCGGTCGGCATCGCCCGCCCCCGAACGGCGCCGACGCTGGCGCTGCTGCTGGCCCATGAGTTCCAGCACGTGAAGCTCGGCGCGGTGCTCGACCGCTGGGAGCTGTACGACCGCACCGACACCCGCTTGTTCGAGCCCTTCAACCTCTCCCCGCGCCCGATCGGCTCCCTCTTCCAGGCGGTCTACGCCCATCTCGCGGTCACCGCCTTCTGGGGCACCCGCGCCCGCACGGACCCGTCCGCGCAACCCCGCTTCACCCACTGGCGCGCCCTCACCGACGAAGCGGTGGACCAACTCGCCACCAGCGGCGCGCTGACCCCCCTCGGCCACCGCTTCGCCACCGGGGCGAGGCACTCGGTGGACGCCTGGCTCAGGATCACGGCCTGAGCCCCCGGGTTGGTCGACCAGGAACAAGGCCAAGTAGCGCCGGCCGGTCCCGCACCGCGAACCCGGCCTCTACCTGTCCAACGTCAGCACGCTCGACTCGACGCGGGGCATCGTCCAGGATTTCCGGTAGCAAGGCGACGTTCACCGGCTGCGACCTCGGCCGGGCCGTCGTAGAGGCCTGCGTCCTGCGGTCGGCCGAGTTCGGCCGAGGGAAGTACCAGGACCTCGATCTGCGCGGAAACGACCTGAGCACCATCCGGGGCGTCGGAAACCTGGGCAAGGTCATCATCGGCCGGACCCAGCAGGCCCAACTCGCCGAAGCCCTGGCCGCCGAGCCGGACGTGACATCCTCGACGACCGGCGGTGAGACCGTCTGACCGGGCCCCACCTGCCGTTGGTGTTCCGGGCTGCTCCCGCGCGTCGCGGGAGCAGCCCGGAGGAGTTGGGGGTCAGTGGGTGAGGTGGTCGAACTCGCCGGCCTTGGCGCTCTGGAGCCAGGCGGCGAGGTTGGCCTTGGTGATGGTGAGGACGGCGGCGGGGTCGTCGGACTCGCGGATGTGGATGGCGTTTCCGGCGGATGCGATCTCGACACACTCGGCGGCGTCCCCGCTGAACGTCGACTTCTGCCAGTTGAACTGCTCCATGGCTACCTCCCCAGGAGTTTGTAACGGACGTGCTGGATCATGCCCCACGAGTCTCGAAAGGCAGGCGATGGCCCGTCCACACTGGCATTCAGGGGCGGGAGCGCCATGCCCTTGAGGCGGTCGAACTTCCGTCGGAACGCGGCCACTCCCTCAGGATCTCCGACGAACGTCGGGCCATGTGGGTTCTCCAGCAGAACAGTGTCCAAGCGAGGGTGTGCCCCGTGCATCAGCAGGAACGCTGTGTCGGTCGACGCGTAGACCGTGGAGTCGAACGGGAGGATCTGGATCGTCACATGAGGCAGGCGAGCCATCTCGATGAGGTGGTTCAACTGCTCCCGCATGACGGCCGGACCGCCGTACATCATGTGCAGGGCGGCTTCGTGGATCACGGCATGGAAGGGCGAGGACCTCTCGGCCGTGATCATCTGCTGGCGACGAAGCCTGAACTCGACCTTCTTCTCGGCGTACTCGTGGATCACCTCGATGTACGCCTTCGTCTGCAGGAAGCCGGGGATCAGATGCGTCTGGTAGTTGATGAACGACGTGGACGTCGCCTCGAACTCGGCCAGATCGAGAGCTTCAGGCACAACGTGGGGCCGGTACTCGGTCCACCAGCCCTTGCCGTTGCTCTTGCACATGGCGATGAGGCCGGCCCGGTACTCGGGGTCATGGGCGCCGCAGGTGTCGAGCCAGAGGTCGAGTCGCTCAAGATTGAGGCCGAGTCGGCCAGCCTCGGTGTGGCTGACAGCGGGGCTCTTCATTCCGAGTACGTCGCCGATCTCGGCGGAGGACAGGCCTGCGGAGTTGCGCAGACGTCTCAGCTCATCGCCGAATCGACGCTGCCGTTCGCTGATGTCGGTCCTGAACCCCACGTACGTGCCTCCCTGTGTGGACGAGTCGAATCCTACTGACAGTATGGGGGCAAGCACAGAGTGTGTTGCACAATTGAGGGGCATTCCCCTAAAGTTGCTACCGACCGCTCGCCGAACGGTTTGTCAGTAATGCTCATCCTTGCGGCAGTTGGTACCGGCTGCCCGGGCACCGAAGAGCACTCGCATGCGGCGCCTCCAGTCCCGCTACGGGCTTGTTCACGGCGACAGACCCCAAGGTGTGCCCCCTCTACACCGCAGGGAGATTCCCCGTGTGTACCCCCAACCTCAACTCCCCCACCCTCACCCTCGCCCGGCAGTCGTTGCGCGACGCGATGGCGCGCGCCGGGTGGGAGGACGACCGCATCTTCGACGCGGAGCTCGCGCTCGCCGAGCTGATCGTCAACGCCTGGCGACACGGCCTCACGGTTGCGCCCGTCGTCCTGGTCGTCATCGTCGACAACACCGTCCGCGTCTCGGTCGGTGATGAGAGCCACGACCTCCCCGACCAGCGGGGGCCCCTCGAACTCGCCGAGTGCGGGCGGGGCCTCCAGCTCGTCGAAGGGCTCACCCACCGCTGGGGCGCGGACCCCCAAAAGAGGGGCAAGCTCGTCTGGTTCGAGCTGGACTCGGCCACGTGACGATCTTCTTCGGCCTCCTCGTCCTCGTCTCCGCATGCTTTGGAGCGGTTGGCGAGGTGCTGACGAGGTCACTACGGGACCGTGTCGACGAGGCCGGGCGAGAGCAGGTGCCATAGATGGCACCCGCCCCCTCGCCCTGCCCTGGCGAGGGGGCGGAGCGTACCCTCAAACCTCATGAACGAGCAGCCCCCGGTCCTGGTCACCCGCCGTCTCGCACCCGGTGTCGTCGAACGGCTCACCGCGAACCTCCCGGCCACCGTGCACGACTCGGACCTGCCGATGGCGCGCGCCGACCTCCTCGCCGCCGTTCGCGGTCGGCGGGCGCTGATCACCACGTTGGACGACCGGGTGGACGCCGAACTCCTCGACGCGGCGGGGCCCGGTCTCAGGGTGGTGGCCAACCACGCGGTCGGGTACCACAACGTCGACCTCGCCGCCTGCGCCGAGCGCGGCATCCCGGTCACCAACACCCCCGGCGTGCTGACCGCCGCCACCGCCGACATGGCCTGGGCCCTGCTCCTGGCCGCCACCCGCCGCCTCGGCGAGGGCGAGCGTCTGCTGCGCTCCGGCGAGACCTGGGCCTGGGCGCCGAACTTCCTGCTCGGCCTCGAACTGACCGGTACTCCGCTCGGCGTGCTCGGCATGGGCCGCATCGGCCGGGCGGTGGCCCGTCGCGCGCGCGGCTTCGACATGCCGGTCCGCTACCACAACCGCAACCCGCTGCCGCCCGAGCAGGCCGACGGCGCCGAGTGGCTGCCGCTGGAGCAGCTGCTCTCCACCTCCACCGTCCTCGTCGTCACCTGCCCGCTCAGCGACGCCACCCGCCACCTGCTGGACGCCCGCCGGCTCGCCCTGCTGCCGCGCGGTGCGGTGGTGGTCTCGATGACCGCCGGCGTCGTCGACGAGGATGCGCTGGCCGCCGCCCTGGAGTCCGGTGCGCTGTTCGCCGCCGCCGTCGACAACTTCGAGCACGAGCCGGCCGTTCCCTCCGCCCTGCTCGCCCAGGACCGCGCCGTCCTCGCGCCGCACCTCGGCAGCGCCACCGTCCGCACCCGCCAGGCCATGGGCGACCTCGCCGTCGACAACGTCCTCGCCGTCCTCGACGGCAAGGAGCCGGTGACGCCGGTCGGCCGCTGAGGCATGGACCCTGGCGCAGGAAGTCGGACCCGCCGACTTCCTGCGCCGGAGGCAGGCGTGCGGTTACGGCCCGGTGAGGTGGTTGGTGGTGGCGATCCGCATGCCGGCGAAGATGGGCGGGCCGGCGTCCATGTCGCCGCTGTTGTTCGGCGGGGTGTCGAACTGCTTGATGACGCCCTTGCTGAAGATCAGGCACACGCTGGAGCCGCCGTAGCTGAACCGCCCGATCTCCTGTCCCTTCGCGAGCCGTTGGCCCTTGGTGATCGGCTTGCCGGCGGCGTCGAGGAAGGCGACCGAGGAGATCTCGGTGATGCCGATGGGCAGGAAGCCGACCAGCATCCTCCTCCCGTCGTCGAGGTGGAAGTCGCTCTCGACGAGGAGCAGTCCGCGGGTGTTCACCGACGCCTGGTAGCCCTGGGACTGGGTGCCCGCGCTCGGGTCCATGCCCGCCGACCGCAGC
Source organism: Kitasatospora sp. NPDC004723 (assembly GCF_040609255.1). Lineage (NCBI taxonomy): Bacteria > Bacillati > Actinomycetota > Actinomycetes > Kitasatosporales > Streptomycetaceae > Kitasatospora > Kitasatospora sp. NPDC004723. The sequence goes on from NZ_JBEXJT010000074.1 coordinate 15,734, forward strand.
TCGCTGAACATCAGGCCGGGAATGACCCGCGGCGCCTCGACGACGGTGCCGGCGATCGGGGTCCACCAGCGGTGGTAGTCGGCGCCGGACAGGAACGACTGGTACACGTGCCCGCCGACGAAGCGCTGCACGTAGTCGCCCGGCTTCCAGTCGGGGTCGCCGGGGTCGGTGAGCATGTCCGTGAGCGAGTAGGGCTGGCCCTTCAGGTAGTACTCGTCGGACGCCTGCGTCACCTGCGCCCAGCGGACGACGGTCCCGTCGTTGGACGAGACGATCACCTGCGGGTCGGCGGGGGCGCTGACCGGACGGAACTGCTCGCGCTTGATCTGCCGGTGGAAGAAGGCGTTGAAGGAGGAGGGGGTCGGCGTGATCTCGAACTCGTACAGCTTGAGCTGCTCGTAGGCGGGCTGGGACAGCCAGCCGTCGGGCAGCTTGTCGTTGAGGTACTCGGCGCTCTTCTCCGAGTTCAGGAAGTCGTACCAGGCCTGGAGGATCTTCCGGAGCGCGTTGTTGAACTCCTGGTCCCGGAAGGCGTCCCAGCCCCACTCGGTGAACATCATGTACACGAACAGGGTCGACAGCGGGAAGAAGTTCCGCTTGGCGGGGTCCCAGTTGTAGGCGACCGGGCTGGTGACGATGTGGGCGAGCCGGTCGAGCAGGTCCTTGATCTCCTTGATGCCGTGCTGATGCTCCTCCGGTACGTCGGAGATCATTCCGTTCACGAGTTTGCGCAGCGGCTCGTCCGTCTTGAGCAGGTCGTCGAGGGCTTTGACGGACGGCGGCCAGTCCTTCGGATCCAGGCCGATGTCCTCGATCGTCCGGGTGAGCTCCTCGTGCCACTCGTCCACGGCGCCGCGACGTCGGGGGAGATAGCCGGCGGCGACCCCGTGCAGCGCTTGGTAGCGCCGGTCGAACTCCCCTTCCCGTTGCCGTGCCTCGGCCGGGGCGGTCTGGGTCTCGCTGGTGGTCACAGCAGTCACATCCTTGCTTACGCGGTGGGACGACTACTGCTTCCAGGCCACGCCGCCCGCCCTTCGGCCCGCAAATCGTGTAGGCCGAACGGGTGAATCTGGTGAACCGGGTGATCAGGTGACCAGGCGACCGGCCCCGGGGCTACTCGCGCTCGGCGGAGCTGTTGACCTCGCGACGGGCCTGCCATGTGGTGTGCTCGCGGGAGACGGCGTCCTCGGCGTCGCGGGACAGCCGGGCCCAGACTTCCTCGGCGTCGGGGGAGCCGACGTCCAGCCGGGCGAGCTGGGCGCGTATCTGGGCCAGCTCGTCGGCGGCCAGCCCGTAGGCGGCGGCCAGCGGACGGTACTGGCGCAGCTGGGCCCAGGCGGTGACGGACGCGGCCACGGCGGAGACCGCGCCGAGCGCGTCGAAGGAGAACTCGCCCATCGCCCGCATCACCGCGAGCACCAGGCCGAGCAGCGGCAGCCCCACGCCCGCCACCCCGGTCCAGAAGCCGGCGCGGGCGCAGTAGCGGGCCTTGGACCGGTACCAGTCGTGCTGGACCTGGATGCGTTCGCGCAGGTAGACGTCCCGGCGGACGGCCAGCGGCTGCTCGCGCAGACCGCGCATCGCGGCCGTGATCTGACTCTCGGCGGGCCGGCCGGCCAGCCCGGGGCCGACCGCGCGGCTGCCCCGGAAGGCGTGCAGCACCCGGCCGAGCTGGAGGCCGTACAGGCCCTCGGCGTCCGGCAGCGGGCGCGGGGGCGGCTGGACGGCATCGGCGCGGACGGCGAACTTCCAGGCGAGCGTCTTCACCGACTCGGCGGCGGCCCGGCCCTCGTACCAGAGGCCCTGGGGGTTCTGCCGGCTGGTCACGGCGGAGAGGCCGATCGCGCCGAGGTAGGCGACGGCGGCGAGCCAGGCCCACGGCGTGCCGTCGGCGGAGCCGGCCGTGGCGGCCACGACCAGCAGCACCAGCTCGGTGGCGGACAGCCGGACCGCCCGGTGCTGCCCCTGCTGGGAGGCCGAGTCGGCCGCCCAGAAGAGCTCCGGCATCAGCTCCTGCTCCCGCACCCGGTCCATTCCGCCCGCGCCCGACGTCATCCCGTCCCCCACTCGCCGCTCCTCCGCCCGGCATTACCTGCCCCGGCGGGAGGCCCGGTACGCCTCGGGAGGGGTGGTCCGGGTGGGGCCGCAGTGGTGGAACGGGCCCTGTGGTGCGGGCGGACGGGCCCGCCGTGGGCGGGGTTGTCCACGGCGGGCGGTCGGCCGGTCGGCCGGTCGGCGTAGGCGACCCGGCGCCGACGGCCGACCAGCCGTACGACAAACGGAGCGGTGCGATCAGAAGGTGTAGAAGATCCGCTCCGCGTTGTCGGACATCTGCTTGGCGTTCCACTCGGTGCCGCCGGGCACGTTGCCGGAGCGGAACAGCGGCGGGGTGGGGCCGGTGCCGGCGAGTGCGGCGTCGGCGAGCCGCTCCACCGCGGTGGCGACCACGGCCTGCATCAGCGCGCTGGTGACGATGGTCGAGACGGGGCCGAAGGTGGTCTCGGCTCCGGGATGGGTCAGCTCGCCGTCGCCGACCGCGATCTTGTTGTCCAGGACGACGTCGCAGTGGTCCTTGAGGTAGGTGCCGGAGGGGTGGCCGGAGGAGACCTCGCCGGGGTAGGCGAGCGAGGTCAGCCCGATCACCTTCAGGCCCCGGCCGCGGGCGTACTGGGCCAGCTCGACCGGCATCACCTGGCGGCCGGAGAGCGAGATCACGAACAGCAGGTCGCCGCTGGTCGCGGGGGTGAGGTCAAGGGTGGCGGTGGCCAGGCCGGAGACCCGCTCCAGGGCGCTGGACAGCGGCGCCGGCATCACCGTGACCCCGGCCATCCCGGGGACCTCCAGCAGATTGATCGGGACCAGCCCGCCGGCCCGGTAGACCACGTCCTGGGCGGCCAGCGAGGAGTGGCCGGCGCCGAAGGTGAAGACCCTGCGCCCCTCGGTGACCGCGTCGGCCAGCAGGGCGGCGGCCGCCTCGATGTTCTCCGCCTCCTCCTCGCGGACCCGCCGGAGGTGGGCGATCGCGGCGTCGAAGTACCGGCCGACCAGCTCGCTCATCTGGTGCCTTCGCTCTCTGCCGGTGGGGGATCCGGCCGGGTGGGGGCGGTCCGCGGTGGTCCGGACCATGGGGGAGAAGCTATGGCGAGCACCGTGCTGCCTCACCGGTGCCGCTGTCAACAGGCACGAAATGAGGCCCCCCGCACCCCGCGGCGGGCCCGGCAGTCGGTGCGGTAGGTCAGAATTGGCGATGAGGACCCCGAGGAACGGAGCCAGCGGCGATGTCTGGGCTGATCGACACCACTGAGATGTACCTTCGCACCATCCTGGAGCTGGAGGAGGAGGGCATCACCCCGATGCGCGCCCGGATCGCCGAGCGCCTGGAGCAGAGCGGTCCCACGGTCAGCCAGACGGTCGGCCGGATGGAGCGCGACGGACTGCTGCGCGTCGCGGGTGACCGGCACCTGGAGCTGACCGAGGAGGGACGCCGGCTCGCGGTGCGGGTGATGCGCAAGCACCGCATCGCCGAGTGCCTGCTGGTCGACGTGATCGGCCTGGAGTGGGAGCAGGTGCACGAGGAGGCCTGCCGCTGGGAGCACGTGATGAGCGAGACGGTCGAGCGCAAGGTGCTCGCCATGCTCGGCCACCCCACCCAGTCCCCGTACGGCAACCCGATCCCGGGGCTGGACGAGCTGGGCGACGCCAAGGCCGAGGGCGAGGGCTTCGACGCCGGCCTCGTCCCGCTGGACTCCGTGGCGCCGGGCGCCGACGGCGCCGACGTGGTGGTCCGCCGGATCGGCGAGCCGATCCAGACCGACGGCGACCTCATGCGCACGCTGCGCCGGGCCGGGGTCCGTCCGGGGTCGACGGTGCGGGTGAGCGCCGGGGTCGGCGGGGTGCTGGTGGGCACCGGCGACAACGCCGCCGAGCTGGGCAAGGAGATCGCCGCGCACGTCTTCGTCGCGCAGGCCTGACCGTACGGGCGGCGGCGGGGCCGCGTGACGGGTCGGGCGGCGGACGGGCGACCGGACGAGAACGAGCGGGCAACGCCGAACGGGGCCGGGCGCTCCCCGCGCTCCCGGCCCCGTTCGGCCCTCCCCGCCCCCACCCGTTTTCCGTGGCACCGGCCTCCCCGAACCCGGCCGGTGCCACGGCCCCGCCCTGTCCCTCCCGTTTCCCTCCCGTCCCCTCCGGTCTCCCCTCCGTCCCTCCCGTCCGCCTCGCCCGGCTTCCCCGACCGAGCGCCCCGTCCGGCGGCCCCTCACGTTGGAAGTTCTCCCACTCGGACGATCAAGGCAATCCTTGAGTGCTGTCACTCGTACGAGGGGCTTTCTTCCCTGATCAGCGGGTACACCGAAGCCTTATCCGCACATGCGTGTGACGGGCCCCGACTCCGGTGGGAGACAAGGCCCGTCACGTGTGCGCGGGGTCTCGCGCGTCGCGCGCCCTCACCCGTTCGGCGCAGGGCGGCAGTCCAGGAGGCGGTCAGTCCACCGCCGCGGGGAGGGCCGGCCGCGCGGCGGCGGGGGCCCAGGGGGAATCGGCGATGTCGTCCACGGGGTACTCAACTACCGTGCGTGAAGCGGGTTACGGGGGGATCCCGGCCGCTGCGCCATGCGGGGGCTCTTCACCCGAACCGGTGAGGCGGACCGTACGGGAGCGCGCCGGGGGGAGGCGGGGTGGGCGCAGTGGGGGCGCACAGGAGCATTCTCCCGGGCGCGTGGGGGGTGGGGATCGTCACCGTGGGTATCCCGGTGGCGTTGCTGATCGCTAACCTTGTGTCAGTTTCCTTGAACGGTCGGACAGTCGGCAACTCGGCAACAGAGATCAGCAGAAAGCGTCGCCCGCCGGCCGGGACCGGAGGGTGTGGGGAGGCGAAGCCAATGGCCGCGAGACCACTTGTCGCACGACAGCCCAACGAGCGTCTCCAGCAGCTGATCCAGGAGGCCAGCTGCTCCAACGCCGGTCTGGCACGGAGAGTCAACCTCTGCGGTGCCGAGCACGGCCTTGACCTGCGGTACGACAAGACCTCCGTCGCGCGCTGGCTCCGCGGCCAGCAGCCGCGCGGGCAGGCCCCGGCGGTGATCGCCGAGGCGCTCGGCCGCAAGCTGGGGCGCAGCGTGTCGGTCGAGGAGATCGGCATGGCCGACGGCAAGAACCTCAGCTCCGGCATCGGTCTGCAGTTCGCGCCGACGCTGGGTGCCGCACTGGAGCAGGTGTGCGAGCTGTGGCGCAGCGACGTCGGCCGCCGGGACTTCCTGACCGGGGCGACGGTGGCGGCCTCGGCCCTGGTGGAGCCCAGCCGGGACTGGCTGATCACCCCGCCCGACCCGGTGGTGGCCCGCACCGGCGGCACCAGGGTCGGCCCGACCGACGTGGCGGCCGTCAAGGCGACCACCGCGATGCTGGTCGACCTGGACCACCGGTTCGGCAGCGGGCACGTGCGCCCGGTGGTCGTCCACTACCTCAACAGCGTGGTCTCCGGGCTGCTCGGCGGCTCCTACCGGGACGAGACCGGCCGCCAACTGTTCGCGGCCGTCGCCCGGTTGACCGAGCTGGCGGGCTACATGGCGGTGGACACCGGCCAGCCGGGCCTGGCCCAGCGCTACTACATCCAGGCGCTGCGGCTGGCCCAGGCCGCCGACGACCGGGGCTACGGCGGTTATGTGCTGGCGGCCTCGATGAGCCACCTGGCGGCGACCCTGGGCAACCCGCGGGAGATCGCCCAGCTCGCCCGGGCCGCCCAGGAGGGCGCCCGGACGGTGGCCACCCCGACCGCGATGGCGATGTTCTACGCGGCCGAGGCGCGCGGGCACGCCCTGCTCGGCGACGCCAAGGCCTGCGAGGCGGTGGCCGCCAAGGCGCTGGAGATGATGGAGAAGCGCCGTCCGGAGGACGACCCGGACTGGATCGTCCACTTCGACGACGCCTACCTCGCCGACGAACTGGCCCACTGCCACCGGGACCTCGAACAGGCCGGTCCCGCCGAGCACTACGCCCGCCGGGCGCTCGACCTGCACCCGCCGACCCGGGTGCGGCGCCGCGCGGTGGACCTGGTGCTGCTGGCGACGGCGCAGCTCCAGCAGCGGGACGTCGAACGGGCCTGCGAGACGGGTGCCCAGGCGGTCCGGCTGCTCAGCGGGCTGCGCTCCAACCGGGGCGTGGAGTACCTGGACGAGTTCCGGCGCCGTCTGGAGCCCTACCGGGAGCAGCGGGTGGTGCGTGAGTTCCAGGCCCGGGCCGAGGCGGAGGCCGCCTGATCCGGGGGCCGTCGAGGAGGGCGGCGGGGAGCGTGCAGGGTCGGTGAGGGAGGGACCGCCCACGTGGTCGGCCGGTTCCGTGAACCGGTAGCGTGGGCGCGACGTCCAAGGAACTGTGATGCCCCCAAGAACCGACGAGATGTGGTCCGCCGTCAGCGCGCGGTCGTGCACAGGTGAGGAATCGCGTTGAGCCAGCGCCGCTCGTACCCCAACTCGGGTGACTTCAACCTGGACGACCTGTTCCGGCCGGAGCCCGGTCAGCAGCCCGCGCAGCAGCCGGGTCCGCCGCAGGGCCCGCCGCAAGGACAGCAGCCGGGGCAGCCGTACGGGCCGCCGCAGGGACAGCACCCCGGCCAGCCGCCGCAGGGACAGCCGTACGGGCCGTACCCGGGGCAGCCGGCCGGGCAGCCGGAGTACCTCGGCGACAGCGCGCTGCCGACCCAGGCCATCCCGGCCCAGCAGCCGGGCTGGGGCGGCGCCCCGCAGCCGGGCTACCCGGCCGACCCGGCCCAGGCGACCCAGTACCTGCCGCCGTACCCGGCCGGGGACCCGCAGGCGGCGGGCGGCTACCCGCCGGCGCAGCCGGGGTACGCCGACCGGCCCGTGCCGGGCTACCCGGACCACCCGGGTGAGGCCCCGGGCGGACGGGACGGCGGCCGCGGCGGCCGTCCCTCGTCCAAGCTGCTGATCGGCGGCGTGGTGGCGGGCGGCGTGGCGGCGGCGGTCCTGGTCGCGGTGCTGCTGAACGGCGGCGACGACACGGCCGGGACGGCGAAGAAGGCCGTCCCCCCGGTGACCGACAGCGGGACGGCCGCGGCCACCGCCCAGAGCGCGGGCCCGACGACCGCCTCGGTCAACCCGGAGGTCAAGGCGCAGGCCCAGTCGCTGTCCGACCTGCTCGGCACGGCCAACGACAGCCGGCAGGCGGTGATCGGCGCGGTCGCCTCGGTGCAGAAGTGCGACAAGCTGCCGGAGTCGCAGCAGGCACTGACCGCCGCGGCCGGGCAGCGCCGGGAGCTGCAGACCAAGCTGGCCGGGCTGAAGACCGACAAGCTGCCCGGCGGCCCGCAGCTGGTCGAGCAGCTGAACGCGGCGTGGACGGCCTCGGCGACCGCCGACGACGAGTACGCGGCCTGGGCCGCGGACGCCCAGGGCGGCTGCGACCCGAAGAAGAACGACAACCAGCACTACAAGAACGCCGTCGCCGCGAGCGGCACCGCCACCACGGCCAAGAAGCAGGCGGCCGGGCTCTGGAACACCGTCGCCGGCCAGACGGGTCTGCCCACCCGCACCGACGGCGACCTCTGACCCCGGACGGACGGCACGGCGGTACCGGGTGGCATCATCCGGCGCCGGAAACGGCGGAGGGCCCGACCGCTGGACGGCCGGGCCCCGGGAACCGCGGGGTGGAACGGGCGGATCAGGCCGGCGGCTTGCCCCCGGTGAGCACCCAGCGCACGTCGACGAAGCCGGGCCGCTGCAGGGTCAGCTGCCCGCCCTTGACCACCTGGTAGGTGACCCAGGTGTTCACCAGCCGGGGCGACTCGGTGCTCGGCAGCATGTTGGTGGTCGCCCAGTTCAGCGGCGGGGTGAGCCCCACGTCGATCTGCTCGCCACCGTCCAGCAGGGCGGTGACCGCCTTGCTGGAGACCTCGCGTCCGGCCGCGGCCAGCCGGTCGGAGACCTGCCGGAACACCTCGTAGGCCACCCAGGTGGTCTGCACCCCGGGGTCGGCGGCGTCGATGTGCCGGCCGGCGCTGTCGGAGCGGATCACCGCGCGCAGGCCGTCCCAGATCTTGGCCGACTCCGGCGGGTACCAGCCGGTCACGAAGGCGCCGGCGAGCGGGCCGGAGTCGCCGCCGGTGGAGTCGACCACCGACTGCTGCACACTGCCGATCACCGAGGCGATCCGGGTGTTCTTGGCACCGGTCCGACGGAAGGCGTCGAGCAGGTTGCCGGTCGGCTCGGCGCCCAGCGCGCTGGTGACGCAGTTGCCCGGCTGGTCGCCGCCGATCGCCTTGCGGACCTCCGGCGAGTAGTCGTTCGACTTCTCCGGCGCCTTGACGTCCAGCAGCTTCATCCCGGCCGGCTTGAGCGCGTTGCCCAGGTAGCCGAGCAGGTTGTCGCCGGCCGGGGTGTCCGGGCGGATCAGCGAGACCGTCTTGCAGCCGGCCTCCACCAGCTGCCGGCCGCTGCCGCCGATCAGTGCGGGCATGCCGCCGCCCACCGGGTAGGACAGCGGGCTGCTGAACTCCGGCTGGGACAGCCCGTAGCCGCCGATCAGCGGGATGCCGGCCCGTTCCAGGACGGGCATGAAGTCGTCGCCGAACTGGCTGTAGGAGCCGAGCACCGCGACCGCCTTGGCGTCCACCGCCTGCTGGGCGCAGGCCTTGGAACCGTCGGAGGTGTTGTGCTCGTTACAGGTGATGACCCGCAGCCGGCGGCCGTGCAGGCCGCCCTTGACGTTGATGTCCCGCCCGATCGCCTCGGCGAGGGCGGTCATCCCGGGGCGGTCGGCCGAGCCGGTGTCGGACGGCGCCCAGGTCATCACGGTGAGGTCGCCGCTGCCGGTGGCGGCATCGGCTGGTCCGCCGCACGCGGAGGCCGAGAAGAGGGTTGGGAGCACCGCCGCGGCGGTCGCGACGGCAGCGATCGGGCGCCGGCGGCGCCGTCCCGCGATCGGGTGCATGGCCTGGGACGAGCCCCTGCGGCTGGTCATCGGTCTTTCCCTCCCTGGGCGCAGTGTGCTGCGCACTGGTTCCAGCCAATCCCCGGTGGAGCAAGCCGAGAGGGCCGTCCAGCCAACAGCCGGCAAACGGGGGTGGAAATCCGAGGGGGAACGCGTGTAGATCGGGAGTGGAGCACCAGCGGCGGGGGAACGTACGATCGATTCCCATGTCCGCCAGCACAGAATCTTCGTATCGGTCTGCCCGAAACCCTTCTCGTCCGGGTCACCGCTCCAGCACGATGGGCGGCATGCCGCTCAACGACCTTCCCTGGTGGCGCTGGCGGGCCCGACTCCGCTCGGCGCTGCACATGCTCTCCGACCCCGGGTTCCAGCGGGAGGCCTGGCTGGCCGGCCGCGAGGGGTACGGCGACGTCACCGACGCCGTCTACCGCCTGGTGGAGGACACCTGGCTGGACCGCTGGTCGGCCGAGAAGTACGTCGGCACGATCTTCCGGGACTCCGCCGAGGCCACGCTGGTGGACGTCGCGGTGCTGCGGGTGGTGCGGATCCTGCACGAGGTCGGCGCGGACGCCCCCGCCTCCGCCTACCTGGAGCACCACGGCTGGCCGGAGGCGGTCCGGGCGGCCCGCGAGGCGCACGTCAAGCTGGCGGTCAACGACGGCGAGGACCCGGACGTCCCGCCGCGCTCGCTGGACGTGCTGCGGATCCTGACCCAGGTCTGACCCGGGCCCGGTCCGGGGCCGAGCCGGGTCCGATCCAGGTCGGAGGGGCCCGGCGGCCCGGCGCCGGGCAGGCCCGTCCGCAGTGCGGGCAGCCGGGTGGGGGTCCTCCCGGAGTGTGACACGCTGGAGCATTCACACCAGTACGAGCCCAGGACGGGATACCCCCACCGTGGAACAGCAGCCGGCCAGCGCCCAGTACGTCCTCACGCTGTCCTGCCCGGACAAGCAGGGCATCGTGCACGCGGTCTCGAGCTACCTCTTCATGACCGGGTGCAACATCATCGACAGCCAGCAGTTCGGTGACGGGGACAGCGGTCTGTTCTTCATGCGGGTGCACTTCTCCGCCGCCGAGCCGGTGACCGTCGACAAGCTGCGGGCGAGCTTCGCCGCGATCGGCGCCTCGTTCGGGATGGACTGGCAGATCCACCCGAGCGAGGAGAAGCTGCGGATCGTCCTCCTGGTGAGCAAGTTCGGGCACTGCCTGAACGACCTGCTGTTCCGCACCCGGATCGGCGCGCTGCCGGTGGAGATCGCCGCGGTGGTCTCCAACCACACCGACTTCCGCGACCTCACCGAGGGTTACGGCATCCCGTTCCACCACATCCCGGTGACCCGGGAGACCAAGGCCGAGGCCGAGCAGCAGCTGCTGGACCTGGTCGCCAAGGAGAACGTCGAGCTCGTGGTGCTGGCCCGCTACATGCAGGTGCTGTCGGACCAGTTGTGCACCGCGCTCTCCGGCAAGGTGATCAACATCCACCACTCCTTCCTGCCGAGCTTCAAGGGCGCCAAGCCGTACCACCAGGCGCACGCCCGGGGCGTGAAGCTGATCGGCGCCACCGCGCACTACGTCACCGCCGACCTGGACGAGGGCCCGATCATCGAGCAGGAGGTGGCCCGGGTGACCCACGACATCACCCCGGACCAGCTGGTCGCGCTCGGCCGGGACGTCGAGTGCCAGGCGCTGGCCCGCGCGGTGAAGTGGCACAGCGAGCACCGGGTGCTGCTGAACGGCACCCGGACGGTCGTCTTCGCCTGAGAAAGTGTTGGGTAATTGATCAACTGCGTGCCGTGATGCGTTGGCGGTGATCTTCGCGGGCGTGGCGTCCGCGAAGATCACCGCCATG